>JBBCHP010000020.1:0-68870 GCA_037201525.1 Rhizomicrobium sp.
ATGTCCGGCCCGACCGCTCATTCTCTGAATTATGCGCGCGTGCCGATGGCTGAGGCACCGGCCGTGCCCTGGCAGCAAACCGCGATCCTTTTCGCGCTCCTGACGCTGGTGTTCGTGGGCGTGCAGCCCTTCCAGGAGCGCATGCCGGCCACCGATCTGATCACCGGCCCTTACCAGACGACGGGCGGCGGCGATGCGTTGCGGCAAATCCTCTATCTTTTGATTTTTGCAAGCGCGGTCACGCTGGCTTTTCTCAGGCGGGGGTTGGATTTGATCACAGTCGTGCCGCCGATGCTGATCGCGATACTTTCCTGGTGTCTGCTCAGCGCCTTGTGGGCCGAGGCGCAGGACGTTGCCGTGCGGCGCGCGGTTCTGGCGATCGTGCTGACGTTTTCGGTCATGCTGTTGGTCGATACGCTCGGCGTGGAGCGCAGTCTATCGACCTTGCGCGCCGTGATGATCGGCGTGCTCGTGGTCAACTGGATTTCCATCTTTGCGGTTCACCAGTCGATCCATTTGCCCGGAGAGCAGGACGCCGATCTCATCGGCGATTGGCGCGGGCTTTACTTTCACAAGAACATAGCCGGCGCTGTCTGCGCATTGTCGGCGATGGTTTTCATATTCTCCGCATTCCGTTCGCGGCCATGGCAGAACATTGCGCTTGCGCTTGCCGCGATGGGTTTTCTGGTGATGACGCGATCCAAATCGTCGTTGGGCTTGCTGCCGATCGCGGTCGTGATGGGACTTGCCTATCGCGTGGCGTGGCGCCGCAACATCGACAGGCTGATCTTCGGGACCGTGATGTCGTTTGGCGCGCTTGCGCTTGTCACGGTGACGCTCGCAAGCATGGCATCGATCTCGCAGGCGCTCGACGATCCGACCGGCTTTACGGGCCGCAGTGCGATATGGGCAGCGGAGCTTGCCTTCATCCGCGACCATCCATTTTTGGGATATGGTTTCGGCACGTTTGCCGACAGCGGAAGCCTTTCGCCATTGCACAATTATGTTGCCGGCACCTGGGTCGAATTCGTGGCGCACGGCCACAACGGTTATCTTCAGCTGCTGGTGACGATCGGCGGCATCGGATTCGCGCTCGCCGTGATGGGATTCATCTTTATCCCCGCAGTTCAGTTCTGGCGGCGTGACGGAAGCGATCTGAGCCTCAAAGCGATGCTTCTGGCGATCTTCGTCTTCATCGTCCTGCACAACATCATGGAGTCGGACTTCCTGGAGAACGACTCTCCAGCCTGGGTCACGTTTTTGATGATGCTTGCGATGCTGGGAAGACTTAAGGGGACCGGCCTGCCGAGGCGGAGCGGCGCGATCCAAAGCCCGGCATAGCGAAGATTGGCTTGCCAGGCGTAGCCGCGCGAACTGATGACCAGCCCGTCGTCGCCCTACGGGCTATGCCGGGCAGTCTTCACCTCCACTTCGCGACAGCGAGTATCGCACTAAAAGTGAAGCACAGAAGACTGGCCTGCCAGGCGTAGCCTCCGCGAAGCGGAGGCGAAGACTGGTGGAGCTGAGCGGAATCGAACCGCTGGCCTCCTCATTGCGAACGAGGCGCTCTCCCAACTGAGCTTACAGCCCCTTGCCAGGGTTTGGACCGACATGCGGCCCGAAGGGAGGCGGTATGTAGGTAACGCCGCTTCCCCCTGTCAAGGACACCGATTTGGTGGCCTCGCTCAAGCCGCTGGACTGGTCTCCGGCTTCTAGGAAATGAATGATGTTGTAGGGTTATATAAGACTGGGAAGCGGGCAAAATGAGAGTTGCCTTTGTACTTTTGATCGCTGGAGCGGCCACGCTCGGAGGCTGTTCCTCAGAGTGGCACGATACAACCAGCCAAGGTCGCGGATCATTTAGAGCAGAGATAGATAAATCACGGTGTCTAAAAGAGGCGCAAATGCCAAAGATGCCAGCCGTCTCTGAAGATCTCGATGATGCTCTTTGGCGATATCGCACATTGCATGGTTCGAAAGGGCTGGACAAATGATAGCCTCCCACAGCCTAGTTCAAACTAACCCCCACCCAATTTCACTCGCTATTTTCCGGTATAGGCCACGCGCCAGATGGCCTTTCCGGCGTCGTCCGAGATCAGAAGGCTGCCATCCTTGGCGACCAGAACGCCGACAGGCCGGCCCCAGACCTTCGCGGGGCTGGACGATCCATCCCAGAAGCCTGTGAGGAAATCTTGATATTCGCCTGTCGGGCGGCCGTTCGTAAATTTCACCCGCACGACTTTATACCCGGTTGGCTTTCCCGAATTCCAGGAGCCGTGCAGCGCCACGAAAGCATCGCCGGTGTATTCGGCTGGAAACTGCTTGCCGTCATAGAACGCGAAGCCGAGCGGTGCGGAATGCGACTCGAACAGCACATCGCCTGTCTTGGCTTTCGCCACGAGATCGGGACGTTTCGCGCCATAGGTGGGATCGGCATGCGGACCGGTATAGGCGTAGGGCCAGCCGTAGAAATCGCCGTGCGAAATGCGGGTGAAATAATCGGGCACCAGACCGTCGCCATAACCGTCACGCTCATTGACCGTGATGTAGAGGTCATTGGTGCCAGGCTTCAGAAAGAGGCCGACGGGATTGCGCGTGCCGCTGACGAATGTCGAGAGATGGCCGTTCGCATCGACCTTCTGCACGGTCGCGCGCGGCGGCTTTTCTTCATCGATATTGCTCATGCTGCCGATGGCGACATACAGCGTTTCGCTCTGATCGAACGCGATGTCGCGTGAAAAATGTCCGCCAAGCGGACCAAAACCATCTCTGGTGATACGCGTGCGCGGGCCGCTTTCCTGAAGCGCGCCGTCCTTGTAACCGAGCTTCCACACAGCGGTCAGATCGCAGACGTAAAGCGCGCCGTTGTGGAACGCGAGGCCGTGCGGTTTGTTGAAGCTGCCGCTTGCAAATATCGATGCCTTGCCGTCATGCAGGATCGTGATCTTGCCTGCATCGGGCTCGGACAGAAACACATCGCCGTTCGGCGCCAGCGCCATGAATCGTGGGTGGCTAAGACCCGAGGCATAGAGCGAAACCGAGAATCCTTTCGGGACTTGCGGGAGCGCGCCGTTGGGGCGCGGCACCGCGTGCGGTGAATTCCCGGCTGCCGGCGTGGCAAAGGGCTTCGGCAGTTCGGAAGCCTTGATGTGGAAGGTGGTGCCGGGCGCCTCGGCCAGAACAGATGAACTCAACAACAGACAAGCACCGAAAGTGATTAACTCCATACGCATGAACGCCATTCCCTTTTAGGATTTGGTAACCATTGATTTACCCTGTCCGCCGTAAACCTTGCATAACGCGAAGCCGGACAATGCGATCCAAATTACCCGCCCTGCTGCTTATGGCCATTGCGTTGAGCGCGGCTCCCGCGCGCGCGGACGATGACGCCAAGAAGAACAGCGAGCACAAGGTCACCCAGTCAAAGTCCTATCTTATGATCGATCCGATCTACACCACGATTGTGTCGGACGATCGACCTGTGGGGCTGCTGATGATCGGCGTCGGCATCGATGTGCCGGACGAGAAGCTGCGCGCGGAAGCCGATCACGCCATGCCGGTGATCCGCGACGCCTATGTGCGCAATCTGACAGCCTATGCTGCCACCCAGGTGCGCGCCTCACGACAGCCTGACGTCTCTGTCATCGCGGATCGCCTTCAACGCGCGACGGACCAGGCGTTGGGCCGCAAAGGCGCGCGCGTTCTGCTCGCGCAGGTCGCGATGCGGCTCACGCATTAAGCGTTAGCCGGCAGACGCCGCGTTCTGCGAAGTGAACATCGACAGGTCGGGATCGCTGTCGGCCGACACGTCGTTTTCATCATCGCCGATCGCCGCCATGAGCTGACTGAGCGGATCGATCATTGTGCTCGCCGTTGACATGGACGTCGTCGAACCACCGGCAGACCCGCTGCCGCCCGCGCCGCCGCCATGATGCGCTGCACCGGACGCCTGATGCATCTTGCTGAAAAGATCGAGAATGGCGTCGCTGACCGATGCTTTGCCGGTGCCGGTAACGGTTGCGACAGACGAAGTTGCTGGCGAAGCCGGTATCGAGGGCGCGCTTTGCGGCGCGCTGGATGGCGTTAGCTGCGCAAGCATAGCAGCCATCGCAGGATTGAGGCTTGTAGAAGAACTGACGTTCATGACGTGAACTCCGATACGAATACGCTGCGCTCCCGCGCGATTTCGAAGCACAAGCCATGCCTTTGCGTCCTTTCATGCGCAGACGGCAAATCGATGGTGAACAAAGCCTTTTTCGCCATACTTCTGCGACGAAACCGGAAAAGCCTGCAGCGCACGATGCAGTTCTTGCCGGTGCTTTCAGGCAGGGCTTTGCATTCCGTAGACGATATTGAGCAACATCCTGCGCGGCGCGAAGGGAACGGTGCAGGCCAGTATCCTGTTGCGCAGACCTGCGATGACGACACGCTGGTTTTTCTGAAACGCGCGATAGCCCAAACGCGCAACCGGCGCCGACTGCATCGGCGTGCTGCCGCGCAGAAGCTTCAGCTCATCCGTACCTGCGCGTGAATGGAAATGACTGACGGTCGGTCCAGGGCAGAGACAGGTCACATGCACGCCGGTGCCCATGGCTTCGCGCCATAAGGCCTCCGAGAACGACAACACAAACGCTTTGCTTGCGTAGTAAACGGCCATCAGAGGACCAGGCTGGAAGGCGGCGGCAGACGCGACGTTAATCACCCCGCCACGCTTGTTCGCGAGCATCGACGGCCAATAGAGGTGCGTGAGTTCGACCAGCGCGCGGATGTTGAGATCGATCATGCCGAGTTGACCCGCCTCCTCTGTGCTAGTGAAGGCACCCGCGATGCCGAAACCGGCGTTATTCACCAGAACATCGACGCCGAGGCCCTGCGCCTTGATCGCGTCCGCGAGTTTTTGGCCTGCGCCAGCTGCGCCGAGGTCAAGCGCAATCGGCGTAGTACGGACGTTGTACTTTCCAGCGAATTTTGCGGCGATGTCTTTCAGCGCCGCTTCCGAGCGCGCCGTGAGAATCAGATCGTAGCCGTCTTTCGCGAAGCATTCTGCGAGATCGACACCGATGCCCATGCTGGCGCCGGTGATGAGCGCGGTCTGTCCTTCACCCTTGCGTTTGCCTGCCATGAAGTCCTCCTTCGATTAATCCCGTGCGATGGCGCGCCATAGCGCCTCTTCCATGTCGTTCGATATTTCGGCATCGACCGCGAGGGCGCCCTGCGCAGCAAATTTCACCAACCCCGTCGCGGCCCCCCACAGCAGAGCCACAACCATGATCGGATCGAGATTGTGGATCACGCCCGCGGCCTTCGCCTCCGCGATGAAGCCTCGCGCGGCGTCAATGTAGCGGTCGGAGAGCGCATGGCTCTCAACGTCGAGATAGGCGCCGTGGTGATGCAGATCAGGAACCGGACGGCGCGCGGATGGGTTCGCGCGAATTCCATTATGCGCTGCCAATAGGTCGTGAACCTGTCGCGGACGAGTAGCCCTTGCGGCAGAGGCGCCAGCACCACGTCATTGTAGATGGTCTTCCAATGGCGATAGAGCGCGTTCACCAGCGCTTCCTTATCGCGGAAATAGACATAGACCGTACCGGTCGCGACCCCCGCGGCCTTGGCGATCTCCGACACCGCCACGCCATCGAAGCCGCGCGACTCGAACAGATCGAGAGCAGCATCGAGCAGCAGGCGACGCTTATCGACTGTCCCGTGCTGCCTGACCTTCTGCGCAATCGCCATACGAGGGCCGCCCACAATTGAATGAATGTTCATTCATAACACAGAGACACATGACTTGCAAAATAGAGGCTTTTCGATTCGCGAAAGGGTGTATACACTGTATATGTGAAGACCAAGGAACAGATTTTTGCTGCGGCTCGTTCAGCCTTCGACCGTGATGGTCTGGAGGGGCTCTCTCTGCGCGACATCGCGCGAGAGGTCGGCATCACGCCGATGGCGATCTACCGCCACTACAAGGACAAGCAGGCACTGATCGATGCCCTGGTGCTCGATGGATTGGCCGAATGGTCGGCACGTGCCGAGGCACTCTCGCAGGACAATCCCGCGCGCTGGTTCGAACAGATGGGCGAAGCGTTTCTGGATTTCGCGCTTCAGAAACCGCGCCGGTTCGAGGCGGCGTTTCTGATCCACACCAAACATGCGCGCCGCTATCCCGACGATTTCGTCGCCGGCCGTTCGCCGGCAGGTGTGATGTATCTGACGATGTTCGAACGGATGCGCGCGGCGGGGAAGCTTGGCGACGTGCCGCCGATCGAGATCATGATCACCATCGCGGGTCTCAGCCAGGGCCTGATCACGCTTTATCGCGCCGGACGCATCGCCGGCGGCGAAGCCGAATTCCGCGCGCTGTTCATGCGGGCGATGCGGCGCTGCATCCAATCCTCTCTGACGGAAGACATTCCATGATCGCCCTTCTCTGCGCAGCGCTCACAGCCATTGGATTCTATTTCTCTGCCGGGCTTGGCGATCAGTGGTGGCTGGCGTGGCTCGCGCCGGTTCCGATTCTGTGGCTGGCGTTTGGCGACACCAAAGGCTGGCAAGTTTCCCTCGCATCGTGGCTTGCCTATGCACTCGGCGGATCGAGCATCCTGCGCGCCTATGGCGGGATCATGCCGCTGCCGGTGATGATCCTCGCGCTGGGTGGACCGGCACTGTCCTTTGCGGCAGCGGTATGGTGCGCGCGGCGCATACAGCGCAGATTCGGCGGCATTGCCGGCATGTTCGGATTTGCAGCACTTTGGGCCGCGATCGACCTGATGAGTTCGTTCAGCAACGCGGGCGGCGCGGTGGCGACACCGGCGGCCGCCGAAGTCGGCGCACCCATGCTGATCCAAACCGCATCGCTTGTGGGATTTACCGGCATCACGTTTCTGCTCGGCCTCGTCTCAGCGGGACTGGCGCTGAGCTTGCGCATGCGAACAGCACTTCCGGCCACGATTGCGCTTACAGCGTTCGTGCTGAACGTGGGCTTTGGCGCCTGGCGCATGTCCCAACCGCCAACAGAGACAATGCATGTCGCCTTGATCGAAAGTGATTCCGTTACAGGCGCGCGGCACAAGGACGACAAAGCCGCCACGTTCAAAGCCATCGACGCCTATATCGCGCAAATCGAGAAGTTACGCGCTGCGAATCCATTGCTCATCGTGATGCCGGAGAACATGGCACAGCTTGGACCCGCGTGGCGTAGCGAAGCAGCCGCGAAGCTTGCTGCCGCGCTTAAGGGAACAAACACGACGCTGGTCGCAGGCTTCAACACCAACCTGGGCGGTGCACAGCGCAACGTCGTGTCGCTTGGATTCGTGCCAGGCGCGTCAAAGCCTGTGATTTATCAGAAACGCAGGCTGGTGAAGGGTCTTGAGACCCAGTTCTACACGCCGGGAAAACGGCCGGAAATACTTTCCAACGGCGTCGGACTTGAGATCTGCAAGGATATGGATTTCCACGCCATGGTCCGCGAGGACGAAGTGGCGACGCATCCGCGCGTGCTTGCGGTTCCGGCTTGGGATTTCGACACCGACGATTGGAACCACGCGCGTGTCGCGATCCTGCGCAGCGTGGAAAATGGTGTTCCCATGGCGCGCAACGCGAGCAACGGGCTGCTCACGCTGAATGACCGCTATGGGCGGCTAATAGAAAGGCAAAAGACAGGTGATCGTTTTTTCAACTGTCACAGGCGCCCTTCTGCTCGATGGAACGGGCGGAAACACGGTTTACGACCGCCTGGGCGATTTCTTCGGCTGGATATGCGCCGCGCTCGGCTTTGGCGCGCTGGCGTTATCCTGCGGCCCGCCCCCGCTGTGTAATCGTTACACGTTGTCGCTATTCAAGGCCTCCTATAGCATCTCGGCGTTCAAATTCGGGTGCCATCATGAAATCTCCCTATACAGGACGGCCGCCGCGCAGCTTCTGGCGCACCGGCGTTTCCGAGGCCCATCCGCTCACGGTGGAAAATTTTATCAGAAGAAATTCTCCATAGAGCGCGAAGACAAGATCGCCACGGCGGGCAGCTGTTTCGCGCAGCATGTTTCGAATTATCTGCAGAAGAATGGTTTCTCCGTTCTCGATGTCGAGCCGCCCCCAGCGGCGCTCTCGGAAGAAACGGCCAAAGAATTTGGCTACAAGATTTATTCGGCGCGCTACGGCAATATCTACACGATACGGCAACTCCTTCAGCTTGCGCAGGACGCTGAAACGGGACATGTAGATGCGTCCGAGGTTTGGACGAAGGATGGGCGTTTTTTCGACGCATTGCGCCCCAACGTCGAACCTCGCGGCCTTGACTCGATCGAGGAAGCCCTTGCCTTGCGGCGTCATCACCTGGCGAAGGTGAAAGAGCTTTTACCCAGATGGATGTGTTCATCTTCACGATGGGCCTCACTGAGGCCTGGATCGATAAGCGCAACGGCCGCGTCTATCCCACTGCGCCGGGCACGATAGCTGGAAGCTTCGATCCCAAAATTCATGCCTTCCACAATTTCAGCTACAACGAGATCTACGACGATTTCCTGGAGTTTCTGGAGCTCGTCCGAAACTGGAATCCGGGCTTCAGGGTAATCCTCACCGTTTCGCCGGTGCCTCTGACGGCAACCGCATCAGGACGATCACGTCCTTGTCGCAACGACCTACTCCAAATCGCTTTTGCGAAGCGTCGCGGGTGCATTGGCACAGCAGCGAAATTTTATCGATTACTTTCCATCCTATGAAATGGTGGCCAGCCCATGGTCGAAGGGCTTCTTCTACGATGCCAACATGCGGTCCGTGAACTCCGGAGGCGTCGCGTCGGTCATGCGCGGTGTTCTTCGACCAGCATGGTGAGGAAGCGGCGTCTCTGCAGGTAACGGAAGGCAGTAATTCCGTCGGCGGTGAAAACCTGAAAGGGAAGCGGCAAAACAGGGCGCGCCGCGCAGCGGAGGAGGAGGCGGAAAAAGTAGCTACCCCTGCTGCTGCGGACAACGATCGCGAGACGCGTCGCCGCGAGCGCCGCAACAACGGCGCGCGGATTCCGGGAACTCTGTCGGCGCGAGCGGCGGCGACGAAAGCAACGACGAACTCGCGCGCGAACAGCGCGAGGCTCGCCGTGCGCGACGCCTCGAACGCAACGCAAAGGATCAACCCGAACACCAGAAGAGCATCACGAACAAAGACAGCAAGAAAACCGAAGACGCGATCTGCGAAGACATTCTGCTGGAAGCGTTCGCTCCATGAGGCCTTGTCGCTTTGTGTCTTGGGCAATTCCCACACGGCCGCCATCAAACAAGGCTGGGGCTTGCTTAAGCCAAAGATGAGCAATGACTTTGACCTCCGGTTTTTCGCGGCCGGCAATTCGCATATCGGGACGCTTTACCGCAGCGAGAACATGCTCCTTCCCGCGACAGCGAGCTCAGAGATAAGCTGCGCGAAACGTCAGGGGGCGAAGGCCACATCGACATCGACGCCTATGATGGCTTTCTGCTGATCGCCTCAAATTCGGCATCGACGTAACCAAGCTGTGCGGCGACCTGGGTACGATCGAGGATCTTCGCATCGGTCCTGTCAATCATCTCGTTTCGGAGGATTGCTTCGCGACGACCTTGCGCGATCAGTTCCGCGACTGCCTGAGCATGCGGTTTGTGCGCGAGATCCGTGCCGTTTCCCAGGCGCCAATCCTGATCTTACCCGTGCCGTTCCCTTCCGAGCACGTGCGCGAGATTCCCGACCCGCCAGCGCACCCCGCGCTGCGCGATGCCGGCTACCTGGACCGCTACGTCGTGCGTTGCAAGCGGGCGGCGGAGGTCAGCTGCCAAAGAGGCCAGTGTCGATGTCGTCTGGCAGACGAGTCCACGACCACGCTTCCCGGCTTCACCATGAGCCGATTCAGCATCGGCGCCTCGCGCATCAATCCCAAGAATGAGGTGGAAGGCGCCGATCCGCACCACATGAACGCCGAATATGGCACGCTGATGCTGGAACGCAGCCTTCGCCTGCTCCAGCCGTTGATCAAGGCCAAAGATCACGAAAAACAACAATAACGTTGTGCGCGAAAACGCTCTCCTTGAGGCGTTCGCATTGTGACGGCGTTGTCTGTATGCGTTCTCGGCAATTCGCATGCAGGGCGCGATGAAATTCGCCTGGACCAATCGCTTTCAAGCGCAGCGCCCCGATCTGTCGATGACATTCTTCGGCGCGCCGGCCCTCGCGATGCGCAACCTCGTTCGCGAGGGCGAATTTATCGTGCCAACAGATGATGACGTACGAGAGATGCTGACTTACACGTCGGGCGGCGAGGACCGGATCGATATCCGCAAATATGACGTGTTCTTGATCGTCGCGCTTGGGTTCAATATGGACATGGTGGACGTGATGCCCCATGGCGTGATCGCCGAACAGCTTGAATTGGGGCCGGCCGAACGGGCAATCTCTCATGCATGCTTCGATACCATCGTACGCGCGCCGCTTGAGACGTCGCCTGCCATGCGATTGGCGAGGGATATTCGCTTTGTGTCTACCCGGCCGATTTATGTCTGCCTGAGACCGTTCGCTTCGGAAATCATTTTTAAAGGACGAAGAATACCGCCACGACCCGCGGTTGGGCGACCCAGCCTATACCGGCGCGATTGTGGCGCTGACAAAGCGCGTGGCGATGAATGTTGCGCAGAAAAACGGCTGCGAATTGATCTGGCAGGATCCATCAACCACCCGGATACCGGGCTACACCAATGCGGAATTCGGGCTATCCCCGACGCATTTGCAGATCAAGATGCGAGAAACGGTGCAGAGCCACAATCACGCAAATGAGGACTATGGCGCGATCGTTCTGACCGAACTGTTCAAACGGCTGGATGAGCGGGCCAAGACGTAGCCCATCCAGCAGCAACGGTGCATATCGGTTGCGCTATTCCGCCGCCATCATCGAGGGCGTGCGCAGCATCTTTCCGCCGTTGAGATCGATCAGATACTTTATGCCCTGCTCTGCGATGTCGTCACCGACCATGCGGTCGCCCTCGGCATAGAGTTCTTCCATATCGAGATAGGCAGCGTACACCGGCTTGGTCCGCTCCGTGATGATCCCAGCCTTGAGCAACGTCTTCACGAGCACACGGAAGATGTTGGTCGCTTCCTGCATCTCTTCGCGGATCGCGGCGTCGGTGATCGCTTCCATGAATGCCTGCTGACACCACAGCGGATCGAGGCCCACTTCGCGATAGACCCATTCCTTCTGATCGGGAGACCCAAGATTGTAGAGCAGCACCTGGAACACCTGCGCCGCCCAATCCTCGATCTGTTCATGCTCGCCTGCGGAGAGCTTCGGGATGGTGCGGTCGGCCCAGATCTTTCCGAATTTGTGATGGAACGCCTCGTCCGTCATGACCATCTGCATCAGGTGTTTCATCAGCGGGTCGCGCGTTTCCTTGAAGAAAGTCGCGAACGCACCCATTGCGAGACCTTCGACAAGCATCTGCATGCCGACGATCTTCTTCCATACCAGCGGCGAGGAGACGAGTTCGTTCAAGAGATTGCCGAGCGCGGGACCGACTTGCACCGGCCTGCCCCAGCGCTGTTTGATGTAGGCGGAGAACGCGGTGACGTGCCGTGCTTCTTCGCGCGTCTGGTTGGCGGCGTATTCCTGCGCACCGGGGTCACGCAGGATGTGGCACAGCGAGGCGGGACAGCGCGAGAGCGCCCTGCTCGCCATGCAGAATGGAGGACAGCGACCACCAGGTGTCGAGATTGACGAGCTTGATCTTGCCGGCTTCGTCGAGCTTGTCGCCGATGGCGGTCTTCAGATCGCCGTTGAGTTCGGGATTGACGAGATATTCCTTCTCGAGATCGAAGGGCTGATCGAAGTCGATATATTTCTTGTCCAGCGGATCCCAGAAGTGATCGTGGGTCGCTGAGATGATCTTGTCGAACGCAGTGGAGCGATCGCCATAGCGGTTCACATCCAGCATCGCCGGAAAATCATGGGGATCGACGGCGTTATATGCCGGGTCCTTGGTGATGTTGCTGTCCATGGGTGCCTCCTCACGGACCTCGTTTTGAAAACGATACGCCGATTGACGCGCTTTACAAGAAAAATGACGCTACCGTCACGAAGATTTCACCACACGGCAAACAGGGTCTGAATTCCACACCAGCTATTCGTTTTTCGATTCTGCCGAGTTAATCGGTCTTGGCAGACCCGGCGCAATCAACCCGACACCTGCAAAAGGTGGCCAGATTCCCTTGCTTCGCAAGACTTTGGCACATCTATTTCTTTAATCATGTTATGTTATAACAATTCTATGCTCCTCTCCACGACTGGGCCTCACTCTGCGCAGTGGCAGCACCACGATCCTCGACCGCGTGGATTTCCATGTTGCGGCTGGTGAGATCGTCGTCCTGATCGGACCCAACGGGTCGGGGAAGACCACCCTTCTGAAAGCGCTGGAGTTGGTGCCGGCGAAGGGCGAGATCGTGCGCAAGCCCGGATTGCGCGTCGGCTATGTACCGCAGAATTTTGCACGCGACCGCAGCCTGCCGATAACCGCAGGCCGCTTTGCGCGATTGTTCGCAGACCGCGCGGCGGTCGAGGCCGCGTTTGAGCGCGTTGGGATCGCCACACTCGGCGACCATCAACTCGCTTCGCTGTCAGGAGGAGAACTTGCACGTGTGATGCTGGCGCGCGCGATTGCGGCGAAGCCCGAGCTTTTTGATCCTCGACGAGCCACTTGCGGGCGTCGATGTGGCCGGTGAGGCCGCGCTCTATCATCTCATCGCGCAAATCCGCGACGAGATCGGCTGCGGGATCGTGCTGGTCAGTCACGATCTGCATGTCGTGATAGCGCAGGCTGACCGCGTCGTCTGCCTCAATGGTCATGTCTGCTGCGAAGGCAGGGCAGAGCAGGTGATCAGCGATCCCGCTTTCGCAAAGTTGTTCGGCCCGCGCGTCGCCGGAGAACTCGCGCTCTATGCCCATCGCCATGACCACGTCCATGAGGGCCACGCACATGGATGATTTTCTGTGGCGCGCGACGGCGGGTGCGGCGATGCTCGGCGCTGCGGCTGGTCCCATCGGCTGCTTCGTGCTGTGGCGACGCATGGCGTATCTGGGCGAATCCGTTGCACATATGGGGTTGCTGGGCGCTGCCATCGGTTTGCTCATGGGCGTGTCGCCGCTGATCGGTGTCGGCACGCTCGCGATTATCGCGGCGTTGCTGATGGCGCGCGCGGACAATGGTTTGATTCCCGCAGGCTCCTTCGTCGGCATCGTCGGTCATGCAGGACTCGCGCTCGGTTTCATCCTGCTCGCCACGATGGAGACGGTGCGCACCGACCTGCTCGGCTATCTGTTCGGTGACGTTCTGGCGCTGTCGGATATGGATTTGGCGAGCATCGCGCTGGCCGGCACCGTCATCGTGTTAGGCACGGTCTTGTTCTGGCGTGCCTGGCTAATGACGACCATGAACGCCGATATTGCGCGCGCCGAACATCGCACCAGCCGCTTTGCTGAAGTGGCGTTTCTGGTTCTGGTCGCGGTTCTGGTTGCCGTAGGCCTTCGCGTTGTCGGTGCGCTTCTGATCGTGGCGCTGATCATAGTGCCGCCGGCCGCGGCGCGGCCGCTGGCGCGCACGCCGGAAGCGATGGCGCTGTGGTCCGCGTTCATTGCGCGATATCCGCACCGCTTGGCGTCGCGGCGTCTTACTGAAAGACATTCCAACCGGCCCCTCCATCGTGCTTGCCGCCATCGCGATCTTTCTGCTGACGACGCTGGGCAACCGGATATCGCAAGCGGTGAAGGCATGACCGCATTCCCGCGACCGCACAATCACGCTGCCTGCGTGAGCGATACGCTGGCGGCTGCCGAACAGCTTGCAACAACACGCGGCGAGAAACTGACCAAACTCCGCCGCCGCGTGCTGGAGATCGTCCTCGAAAGCCATCGCCCGATGGGCGCCTATGACGTGCTCGGCGCGCTGGCCAAAGACGGCACGAAGCCCGCGCCGCCGACCGTTTATCGCGCGCTGGATTTCCTGCGCGGGCAGGGCTTCGTTCATCGCATCGATTCCAAAAATGCCTTTGCGGCCTGCTTCGCGCCCGGCAAACCGCATCGCAGCCATTTCCTTCTATGCCGAGCCTGCGGACAGGCTTTTGAGATCGACGACGAGTCTCTGGACGCGGCCCTGGCCGACGCATCGGGGCAGGGCGGGCTTCATCGCCGAAAACGAGACGGTGGAGATCTCAGGGCTTTGTTCGGAATTGCCGAGGCGCGCCTTCCACTCCTGCAGCCGCTGCGTGCTAGACTCTGAAGCAGGCGAGGCATTTTCGAGATTTCGATGACGTTCCAAACCCGCCACCGGTTGTTTGCGGGCCGATCTGGGCAGCGGAAGCGCGAGGGCGACGCGCGCGCCGTGACGTATCTCGTCTGCGGGCTTCGCGGGTTGGCTGGTCTTGCGTCGTCCTTTCGCGACGATCCGGCGGCACTCATAAAAATCATCGAGAGTTTACTGTCATCCTTGACCGGCGAAGTCCAAGCGCATCGCGGCACCATCGAGCATCTGAGCGGCGAGGGCTTCAGCGCTTTCTGGAACGCGCCTCACGACGATCCCGATCATGCAATCCATGCCTGCGAAGCAGCGAACGCGACGATGCGGACGGCCAGCGCGCGTGAACGCCGATTTCTCGAAGCCCATTGCACTCGGCATCGGGGATCGCCACGGGCCCTGCGATTACAGGTGCGCTCCATGCGCAAGGGCGCACGATCACAACCGCTATCGGCCCTTGCGCAACGACGGCGGCACACGCGCAAAGGCTGTCCGAGATGTATGGCGCGACGGTGATTGCGGATGAGGAGACGCGGAGGTCCGCGCAATCCAGCTTTGCATTTCTTGAGGTCGACACGATTGCTTTTAACGGCGAAGCGCCGGTGAAGCTCCATGCGGTGATGGACAATCCAGCGATGCGCGGCAGCCCGAAGATCCGTGCGCTCACCACCTTTCACGATCATATCTTCCAGGCCATACGCAGCCGCCAATGGACGACGGCGCGCGAACTGATCGATCAATGCCGCAAGCTCTCTGGCGCAAGTCAACAGCTTTACGATCTGCACCTTTCCCGGATCACGCGGTATGAAGCCAATCCTCCCGGCGCCGATTGGGATGGCGCGTTCCGGCCGATATTGAAATAGAGATATGAAAGCTGAAAAGCACTTCCCGCCCGATTACAAAACCGCGCGTGCGAATTTCATCGCGGCTGCAGAAGCACGCGATCTCGGCACCACCGCGCGGCTCAATCCCAACGCCAAAACCCGCGACGGCAAGAACCTGTTTCTCGACACCACGATCATCGGCAAGCGCGATGCGAAGAAGGCACTGTTGATGATTTCCGCCACGCATGGTGTGGAGGGGTATTTCGGATCCGGCGTGCAGACCGGCATGTTGCGCGAAGGCATCGAAGCGCCGAAGGGCGCCAAGATCGTAATGCTGCATGCGTTGAATCCGTATGGCTTTGCCTGGGACCGGCGCGTCAACGAAGACAATGCCGACATCAACCGCAACTTTGTCGATCACAAAAAGCCGCCCATGAACAAAGCCTATGCCGCGATGGCGGAGGCGATCTCACCCCCAAACCTCAGCAAAACGACGTGGAAGGAAGCGAACGCAAAGCTCAAGGCCTATAGCGACAAGCACGGCGCCTTCGCGTTGCAGGAAGCGATCACCAGAGGCCAGTACAAACATCCCGATGGCATCTATTACGGCGGGTTCGAAGGAAAGCTGGTCGGCTGCAATGCTGCGCGATGTGTGCCACGAAGAATTGCGCGACGTGAGAAAGCTGATCGTCATCGATTTCCACACCGGTCTTGGCGAATTCGGCTATGGCGAGATGATCACCGAAGATCTTCCGGGTTCACCCGGCTACCGCCGCGCGAGGAAGATGTGGGGCGATCGCGTGTGTTCGAGCGAAGCGGGCGAATCCGTGTCGCCGCCGCTGACCGGCACGGTCGACAAGGCGATGGCGAGCTTCCTGCCGGAAACACAACTGACCTTCGCGGCGCTGGAGGCAGGCACAATCCCGTCTCGGGATGTGTTCAACGCACTGCGCAAGGACAATTTCCTGCACCGCTTCGCAGGCGGAAAGCACAAACAGGCCGAAGACATCGTCGGGAAATTCGCGCCTCGTTCTATCCCGATACGAAGGAATGGAAACGCAAAGTCTGGAAAACGGCCAATGAAGTCGTGAATGCGGCGCTGAAAGCGCTCGAATAATCAGGGGAGAGAGATGAGAGTTCGCACACAAAGTCTGGTTTCCGCCGCCGTCGCTTCGCTTTTGATAAGCGCCGCGCCTGCGCCTTCTCCCGTTCCGCCGCCAGACAACCAGAGGCTCGCCCACGACATCTTCGCGATATTGTCGAGGTCCACTCCGTTCATAATGTCGGCACTGGTGGCGTCGCCGATGTCCTGGTGAAATATCTCAAGGCGGGCGGCTTTACCGATTCCGAAATCCACGTCGTGCCGGAACCGAAATGGCCGAACCAGGTCAAGTCGTCGTCCGCATCAAAGGCAAGGGCAAAGGCAAGCCCGTGATGTGGATATGCCACATGGATGTCGTGGAAGCGCTGGCCAAGGACTGGACGCTGCCGCCGTTCAAGTTCACCGAGAAGGATGGTTATTTCTACGGCCGCGGCACATCCGACATGAAGGACTCCGATGCCGCCGTCGCCGCCTCGCTCATTCGCCTGAAGAAGGAAGGCTACTTGCCGCACCGCGACATCATCGTCGCCTTCACGGCGGATGAAGAAGTTGGTCTCGATCAGGACGGCCCTCAATTCTGTTGAAGGAGCATCGCGATCTGGTCGATGCCGGGCTGGTGATGAATCCCGACGGCGCGAGCGGCGAGATTCGTGGATGGCAAGCGCATGGATTTCAGCGTTGAGACCAGCCAAAAAACCTATGTCACGTTCCACATGGAAACGACCAATCGCGGCGGCCATTCCTCCGAGCCGCGGCCGGACAACGCGATCTATCAACTCGCGAACGGTTTGACGAAACTCGGCAAATTCCAGTTTCCATTCAAGACCAACGCATCGACCCGTCTTTATTTCCAGCGCCGCGCGGCGCTGGAGCAAGGGCAGGTGAGGGCCGATATGCTCGCCGTCTCCAAATCGCCGCAGATCGATCTCGCGGCCGCGCAGCGCCTGGCACAGGACACGGATCGCAATGCAATCCTGCATTCGACCTGCGTGGCCACCATGCTCGAAGGCGGTGTGCAAGAGAACGCGCTGCCCGCACGCGCGCAGGCGACTGTGCAATGCCGCATCATGCCGGACGAGACCGTCGCGGGGACACAGGCAACGCTCGAGAAGATCGTCGCCGATCCGGGAATCAAATTCTCGCTTGTCGGCTATGTCGTCTCCGCCCCCGAATCGCCGCCGACGAAAGAGGTGATCGGCTCCATTGAGACGGTGGTGCATTCGATGTGGCCCGGTGCGCCCGTGATCCCGGTGATGACGGCTGGCGCCAGCGATTCCATCTTCACCCGCAATGCCGGCATGCCGAGCTATGGCGTCAGCGGCGCGTGGGAGGACGTGAACGACGACCGCGCGCATGGCCGCGACGAGCGCCGCAAACAGGACTCCTTCTACCAATCGGTCGAGTTCACCTACCGGCTGATGAAGGAGCTGGGAAAAGCGCCATAAATCTATCCTCTTGGGGGGGCAGTGCGCACCTTCTGTCCCGGCACTGCGAAAGCTCACCCATCGCGCTTTTCACTTGCAGACGCGGCCCAACGCGTCAGTATCAATTGCCGAGGGGCTTTGTGGGAGAATTTTCAATGCGAAGATTTGTTACCGCCACCGCAGCGTTGATTGTGCTTGCGGCTGTTCCGGCGCATGCGGCAAGTGCAGCGCAAGGTACGATGAAGACCTGTTCCGCAACCTGGAGCGCTAAAACCGACGCCGACAAGAAGGCCACCACTTATCGCGCGTTCATGTCGACCTGCATGAAGGGCAGCGGCACCACGTCGGCAAGCGGCCGCACCGGCACCAGCGAGTACAATGGCTGCCGCCCCAGCTCCAACCGCCCGCACCCGCGAAGAGCGGCACTACCATGTCGGCATGCGCCGCAGGCTGGAAAACAAAGAGCGATTCCGCAAAAAAACGACGACGTATAACGCCTACATGTCGTCCTGTATGAAAGGCGGCACAGCAACAGCAGTGGCCAAGCCCGCTGCGCCCCGCAACAGCGGCATCCTCAGCGTCGGCAAGGCGCCGGTTGCTGCTGCAACCGCGAACCCGCTGCAACCAAATCGCCTAGTGGGAAGATTCCGACACTCGGTACGACGGGCACGTCTGCCAAGTGCAAGGACGGCGCGGTCATCCCGATCAAGACCCATGCCGGCGCATGCTCGCATCACGGCGGGTCGCGGCCTGGCTCTAAGCAGACCAACGGAAGGAGAAAGCAATGGGTATTCTCGATAGCCTTAAGGGTGCGCTCTTTCAGGCCGGTGAAAGCACTGCGCAGAGCGTTTGAACAGCGTTCTCGAAAGTAGCGGCGGCGTGCAGGGCATTCTCGACAAGCTCCATGCGGGCGGGTTTGGGACCGATCGTTTCATCTTGGACAGCGGGCGCCGCTGCCGGCCAGCCTGTCTCGGTCGATCAACTCAAAGGCGCGCTCGATGCGGGCCATATCGAACAGATCGCCAGCCAGCTCGGTCTCTCGCCGGACAACGCGCTGGCGGCACTGGCCGAACATCTGCCGGGCATCGTAGCCGCGAAGCAGGCCCAGAGCTGAGACAGCGGATTGAAAGCGCGCCGGGTGCGGGCTTGATTGCGCGCACCCGGCGCTCTGCGTTATAGGCTGCATCAACGCACCCGTAGCTCAGCTGGATAGAGTGTCGCCCTCCGAAGGCGAAGGTCGTAGGTTCGAATCCTACCGGGTGCGCCATTCCTGTACAAAAGTGGGACCTTTGCCTGACAGTTCGCCGGAGGCCACAGCGGACGCTAACCCACCTCAAAAAAAATAGGTGTCGATGGTCATGGAGAATTTCGTCCGGACCTCGCTCCCCTTCGCATTGCTGATCGCCGCGAAACTGGCGAGGGACCGGACGACTCTGGATCCCTCCGCGAGCTACTCTCGGCGATATTGGCCTTGTCATGGTACGTAAGCGGACAGCCTTCCTCTCAGCCACCGCTTTGTGTCGCCGGGACAGGTAAGCTAAAATTGGTTTGCTATTTGGTTGAGATAATATGCGTCGGACATTTTTTGAGGCAGGCCTTTGTGGTTTCTGCCGTCGCATTGGCGGCAAGCGGTGGTGCCTATGCGCAAACTGCAGCGCAACAGGAAATGATTCACGGTGCCAGCGCGCGGTTTGTGGCGTGGCGCATGCACCCGGCGTTGCCCCTTCAAAACCGTGGGGCGGCCCGGTGGTCTATGCAGCGCCCACGTCTCGCGGCGAGGTGAATGTCTACAAAGGCGGCGACAAAAAAGCCGAAAGCGCCGATCTACTCTTTTAGCCTCGATCCCGGCGTAGCAAATTCACTTCAGGTCGACAGGCACGGCAATCTCTATCTCGCCGATACATATTCGACGTGGGTCTTCGAATATGCGCAGGGCACCAACACACCGCTTAAGAGCTTTCCGACTAGCGAGCCGCCGGACCAGATCGCGATCCGGGGCAAAACTTTATATGTATTTCAATCCGCCCGAAGCGGCGGCGATGTAAGCGTACAGATCTATGACAAGGGCAGCGTTACGGCTACCCGCAGCCTGAGCGACGGCACGATGCAATACCCCGATGCCTTGGCCGTGGACGGCGCGGGAAATGTGTTCGTCGCCTATAGCACGTCAGATTTGTCGAGCGGCGTCGGCGAGTTTGTGAAGGGCCAGATGCCCATGATTCCGCTGACGCTGAATGGCGTATCGCTGCCCTTGGCGATGGCGATTGATCCCGCAGGAAATCTCGTGATCGATAATGCCAATGACGACGGCACGTCCAGCCTTCAAATCTACCCGCCCGGCCAGTCCAAGCACAGCGCCACGATCCCCGGCCTTCCCTGGCTCTATCAGTTTTCTTTCACCGCCGACGGCACCGCGTTGTACACGGGCGATTCTGGCACAGGACGAGAAGATCAGGCATTTCAGAAATACGAATATCCGTCCGGCAAACAGATCTACAACCGCAGAATCGGCGACGCCTTTGCCGGCGTTTCTGGCGTGGCCGCCTCGCCATCTGCAGAGCCGGGCGTGTGGGGCACGCAGGATTGATAGAAGCGCCTATAGCCTCCTCGGTCACGCTAGGGCCGGTCAGGCGGATGGGCCGAACCTGATCCTCATCACACGTAATCGCCGCGAATTCGTTTGCGTGCCCGCGTATATCGATCCTTCGCCACGGGGCGGTATTCGTGTTCCGGGAGATGCGCTAAGCGTCGATTTCCGCTTCGCGCTCTATTTGCCCTTCAGCGTCTCGAGGTGCGCGAGCATCGTCTTGATGTCGTTGGTCAGCGCTTCGAGCATTTCGGCCTGCTTGCGCTCGTGGCTGTCGTCTTCGTCATCCTCATTGATGTCGCGATGTCTTCCTGGATGTCCTCGACATCTTCCTTCAGGTCTTCGACGTTCTCACCCAGCTCCTCGACATTTTCGCCAAGCTCTTCGACGTTTTCACCCAACTCTTCGATATTCTCCTGAATGTCGCCGACGTCTTCCTCCACCTCTTTCAGGCTCGCGGCCTGCCGGTTGACGCTCATCTGAATGAAGATGGCGAGATAGATCGCCTCCAGCGATACGACATTGGTCAACACCGCGAACATCAGATCCCAGGCTACCCATTTCAGGAACGAGACCGCGAAGAAGCTGGCGAAGATGACGGTGTGGATGACCAGCGATATCGGCGAACCGATCCAGACGATGATCCCCTCGATCATGCGGATCGCGGGGCTCTCCGTGACCGGCTGCCACAGGCGCGGGCGCATGCACGCTGTGCGCGGGCATGGGTTGTGCGTGCTGCGGAGCCGTTGTGGACGGATGCATCGCGGAGACCCAAAGAAACTGTTCTGGCGGGAGCGTTCCGGTGGAGGCGAGAATCAATCTCACGACCACCGGGACCTTGCTCCAATGATCTTCCCGGCGACGAAAATCAAGGCCCACACTGGCCGATTTCGGCCTATTTGGCCGGCGGTGGCGAGGGGCGTTTTTGCAGGCGCCGGAAGATCTTTCAGATAGGTGCTGAAGGCCCAGCCTGGGAGCGCCTTGGACTTGCCATCGCCCGGCATTTCGATCCGCACCCATTTGCCCCGATGCTCAAGGACCCGGACCTTGGTATCGCGCGGCACCGAACCGATCACCTTGGCGGTCGCGGACGCGCCGTCGCGCAGGTTCACCGACTTCGCCACGGTCGCAGACGTCTGAACTGTCGTGGACGGGGCGGGAAGTGGCCGAGCCGTCGTCGCCGTCATCCTGTCCTAGAACGCGCGATGCCTGAAGCGACACCGCTGTGCGACCTTGTAATAGACGACGGCCGCAAGCCCCACGAATATTACGACCAAAAGTGTGTTACGGACGATTGCAAAGATTTTCTGTCTGCGCTGTGCACGCTCCGTCGCGTCGGGGTCTTCGTCGTGCCATTGCAGGTCCGCCCGTTGAACGCGGTCGCGCGCCTCATTGGCCAGGCGCACACGTTCCATCTCATGATCGGTGCGCGCCTCCATGAGTTCCTGTTCGCGCCGCGCAAGCGCGGCCTGGGCGGACGCGAAATCCTTGCGCAGGCGGGCAACGTCTTCCGGATCGCCGCGATTGGCGCAGCGTTTCGACCTGTGCCCTGGCCTCTGTGAGCAAAGTTTCGGTGTGCTTCAACCGCGCTGTCGCTTCGTTGAGCGCGATCGTATCTGATCCTTCATCAGCGTTTCGGATGCGGCGATGCGTGCGGTTTCATCGGCCTTCCAACGCGTCTGCCGCTTTTTGAAGCGCTTCCTCCATTTCGCGCTTCCAGCGTTCGCGTGCGTGTTCCTGCGAAAGCTCTGGTCTGCAGCAATTCGCTGTTGCGCTCCGCGAGCTGCGACTTGAGCGCCGCACGCGCCTCGCGCAGGCGCTCCAGTTCGGAACCCGTTTTCTCGCTTTGACCGGTGCTTTCGCGCAGCCGTGTCTCGGCGTCGTGAAGCCGCGCCACCAACATCCTCGATGGCAAGATCGGACTGCTTGCGCCATTCGGGCCTCGGCTGCGGCGAGCCGCTCCGCCTCGCTTTCCTTGAAGACCTCTTTTTGCCTCGCCAAGAGACGCATCAGCATCCTTGCGCAGGCGCTCGCGTTCGTCGTCGATTTCGCCACGCGTTTGCGCCAGTTCGGCATCGCGCACGGCGAGCGATGCCTTCGTTGAGACAAGCTCTGCCGTCACCCGCTTTAGTTCCGCGCTATCGCCGCGTAGATTTTCCGCTTCGGCGCGAACTTGCTCCTCGCCGGAGCGCGCATGCTTGAGTTCGCTTTCGCGCCCCGACAGCGCCGCGCGCACCTTGGCAAGATCTTCGCTCAACCGCGCGAGCTGGTCTCGCCGCTGTGGCTTTCGGCATCGGCATCGGCACGCAGGCGCACGATATCCTGATCGCGCTCCCGCAGAATACGATTCACACGGTCGAGTTCGTCATGAAGCCCCTGACGCTCCTGGTCCGCGCCGCGCAACGTTTCAATCTCGTTGCTTTTCTCCCGCAAAGTGCGGGTTCAACCGGTCGAGTTCATCATGCACCTGCTGGCGCTCATGATCCGCGCCACGCAAAGCCTCGATCTCGTCGCTCTTTTGCCGCAAGATTCGGCTCAACCGGTCAAGTTCCTCTTGCAGCCCGCTGACGTCCATGGTCCGCGCCACGCAGGGCCTCGACCTCGTCGTTTTTCTGCCGCACGCTTTCGCGCTCGCGAGCAAGCTCACTGTCCCGGTTGGCGAGCGCGGTCTTGGCACCTTCAAGCTCACGCGCAGACGGTCCAGTTCCGCGCTCTTCTTCCTGTCTGTGTCGTTTCGAGCAGATTTCGCAACATCGCGCTGCTGCGCCAGTTGGCGCTCGCGCTCTGCGATTTCGTCTTTCGCCGTAATTAACACACCACGCAGCCGCTCCAGATCCTGTGCGTGTTGCCGGACCACGTCATCGCGAGATCTGGTGCCGTGTTGCGTTCGCGTGCAACTTCTGCATCGCGATCCGCCAGCATCTTATTGGTCTTTTTCAGGTCGTCGCGCAGTTTTGCGCAGCTCTGCCTCATTGTTGGCACGCGTGCCGGCCAAAGTCTGTGTATCGATCAGCGCGTATCGAGACGCTTCTGCCAATCCGCGTCGACAGCGGCAGCACGCGCCGTTTCGGCGGCCTGCCAATCCTGTTCGGCACTGCGCAGTGCCGCATCGGATTCTTTCCGATGGCGCGCGCGTTCCTGACCTATGAGGTCCTGCACTCTTTTTTCTATGGCTGCTTTGCGTTCCACTCACCGTTCTCAGCGAGGTTGCGTTGCTTTTCAAAGCGCGTGGTCGCTTCCTGCACGGCCTCGGCAACGCGATGTTCGGCTTCGATATCCCACGCCGCGCGCAGCGCCACGAAATCGATTTCAAGCCGCGCGGGCGGCGATTTCAGCTTTCGCGCTTTCTCCGGTCACGGCCTGCACTTCGGCCAATTCTGAATCACGCGCAGCGAGGAGAGCCTTGAGTTTGACGACTTCGTCGCGAAGGCGGCGCTGCTCTTTGTTTTCGTTCAGCGCAACCGCGCTCGACACAGTGGTGTCGGAGGATACGGGATAATCGAGCAACGCGAGCGTCGTCGCGTCGCTGGCATTGACACGAATGACGCGAATGCCAAGCGTGGGAGGATCGCCGCCGCCCGGCGGCGGGGAGATAGAGAAGTCCATCCAACTCGTCCAACGCGAGCGAAAACGAACGGTCGCCATTGATCTGGCCGTGCGACAGGCGCGCACGATGCGGCATACGCTCCACGCGCAAGGTGATGCGACCGTTGCGGCGGTAAGGCGCGATCAGCGGTGCCAGATCAAGAGGGATCGGTTCCGCGGCTTCCGGCTCATCCGGCAACGGGCGCGGCTGAGGCTCCGCACGCTTGGCCTCGACTTGAGGCGCAGGCGGCCTTTTCGCAAATCCCGTGCTGCTGCGTGGCGCCATTGGCGCAGACCCACCACTCGACGGAGTGCCCCGCCGGACAGCGGCCCGGCTGGTAAAGCAATCCTTGGCGAAATCATGAAACCAAACATGTTGGTATTCGATTACCGTAAAGACGGCATTTGATTCAAATTGCGCCTATGATGACCTCAAGCGTCTTGTGATAGCGCACGGCAATCTGGTCGCGCGCGAAATGGCGCCCGCCGGTTACAACCTTCTGCCCACGCCGCCAAACATGATCCACAGCGTCGCGCGCTGCAAAAATCCAGCTGTCCAACAACGCATCACCGCTGCGGTTCCAAAGCGCCGGATGATCCGTTTTCAAGCAGACAATATCGGCGGAATTGCCGATATTTAATCCCGCGGACCCAGACCTACCGCCTGGGCTCCGCCCACCAACGCTTTCAAAATGATTCGGCGCCCGTCGCCTTGCCCTCACCGGCTGCGAGAACATTGCGGCTGCGTTGCGACAGGCGTTGTCCATATTCCAGCAGGCGAAGTTCTTCCGCCGCATCGATCAGGACGTTTGAATCGGAGCCAATGCCGAACCGGCCACCCTGTGCGAGAAAATCCATGGCCGGAAAAATACCGTCGCCGAGATTGGCCTCCGTGATCGGACACAGACCAGCGACCGCGTTGCTGCGCGCCAGATCGCGCGTCTCCGCCGGTGTCATGTGCGTGGCGTGGACGAGACACCAGCGCTCATCGATATGGTTGTGCGCAAGCAACCATTCACAGGACGCTGGCCGGACCACGCAATGCAGTCTTCAACTTCCTGCGTCTGCTCAAGCGATGTGAATGTGCACAGGCCGCCGTTCGCAAGCACCGTGATCTGTTTCAATTGTTCGGGCGTCACCGCGCGCAGCGAATGCGGCGCCACGCCAACGGTCGCGGTCGTCAAGTACAGCCACAGCTTTGCGGCTTGAATCCAGCAGCTTTGCAAAGCCGTCGATGTCATGGATGAAGCGTCGTTGCGAGGGCTTGGGCGCGTGGCCACCAAAACCGCTATGCGCATAGAATACCGGCAGCAGCGTGAGACCGATGCCGGTCTCCTGCGCCGCGGTTGCGACGCGTGCCGCCATCTCGCCGGGATCGGCGTAAGACGCGCCGGTGATATCTTTGTGCAAATAATGAACTCGCCGACGCGCGTAAATCCGCTTTCTAGCATCTCGGCGAACGCCATCGCGGCAATCGCCTCGAACCTGATCGGGATCCAGCTGCGCCACGAAACGATTACATCAGGTCGCGCCAAGTCCAGAAGCTGTCATGCGACGGACCGCGCGTTTCGGTCAGTCCCGCCATAGCGCGCTGGAAAGCATGGCTATGCAGATTGGGGAGGCCTGGAATCGCGATGGCGTGCGTCTCGTCATCGCGCGCGCAAGCCACATCGCGATCGATACCGGCGATGCACCCGCCCGTGATGGGAGGCGCACGCCGCGAGCCCAGCCTTCGGCCAATAGGGCCTGTTCGAACCAGAGACGTTGATCTGGATGATCCATTTGCGCACTCTATGCCAATGGATTGGCTGGAAGTACATCGCGGCGAAGCGCCCCTTATTGTAAGCTTTCCACACACGGGCACAGACATTCCCGCCGAACTCGAAGGCAGGTTCGTGTCGCTCTGGCTGGCGCGTCGCGATGCCGATTGGTGGGTGCATCGCTCTACGATTTCGCGAAGGGAAAATGGGTGCAAACCACGATCCGCACACCGTTTTCGCGCAGTGTGATCGACGTCAACCGCGATCCATCCGGCGCATCTCTCTATCCCGGACAGGCGACGACGGATGTTGTGTCCCGCCACGACGTTCGACGGCGAACCGCTTTACCGGGGCGGACAGGAACCCGGCGACGCCGAAATCGCGCGGCGCCGCGAGATGTAATTTCACGCCCTATCATTCCTGTGTGCGATCCGAGATCGGCCGGATTCTCGCCGAGCATTAAGACTGTCGTGTTGTTCGACGCGCATTCCATCCGGTCTCATATTCCGCGCTTGTTCGAGGGAGAGCTTCCGCAATTCAATAATCGGCACCAACAGCGGCAAAAGCTGTTCGTCAGAACTGACGCGTGCCGTGGAAGCGGCATGTACATTTCCCTCTTACACGCGCGTCGTGAATGGACGCTTCAAAGGCGGTTGGACGACGCGGCCACTATGGCGAGCCGGAAAATGGTATCCATGCCATCCAGCTCGAACTCGCCTGCCGCGGCTATATCGACGAACCGGAAAGTCCAACAGAATCGAATTGGCCAACGCCTTACAGCGAGGCACGTGCGACCGATCTTCGGGCGGTTCTGAAAAACGTGGTCACAGCGTGCGTTGACTTTGCAAAGAGCAAAACATGATCCGAGTGCTGCGCGCCGCAGATCGCATCGCCGCGCCCTGGAAAAACGGCGGCGGGATCACGCGCGAAGTTGCCATCTGCCGCAGGGCGCGAGTCTCGACGATTTTCGATTGGCGCGTCAGCATCGCGGAATGTGCGAGAGTCCGGACCGTTTTCGAGATTCGAGAACATCGATCGCACGATGGCCATTCTGACAGGGGCTATCACGCTCCACCTTTGCGGATCGCACCATCGAACTCGATGCGCGAAGCGAGCCTTTGTCTTTCCCCGGCGATGTCGCGTGTGAAGGCGCGCCACGAGGCGGTCCTGTCACCGATCTCAATGTGATGGTGAGACGCGGTCGCATCTGTGCAGGGGTGCGGTCCGTCTCTGCCGGAGAGCATGCGCTCGAAACCGATCAGACATTGGTGTCGCTACAGCGCCTTCGCGGCTGGGCCTCGCATCGCAGGCCGTTTCATTGAATTTGCTCGATGCCGTGTTGATCGAGAAAGCGCCCTGAAGCGAGATTTTTCTCGAAGGCGCCGCGGTTTTATCACATTTCAAAGACAACAGCTCGATTGCGCTGATCAGTGATGCGCTTGCCAAAAGCGCGGCGTCCCCACATTGTTACGTCAATTCCGGGCGTGCCGCCCGCCAATCCAAAAGGGGAGATTTCATGTTTGCGTCTTTGCGTTTCATGGCGGCTTGCGCGCTCGCAGCTGCGGCGACGTTGGCACTGCCTGCACAGGCATTCGTTTACAATGGCTATCATGTCATGCCCACAGAGAGTTATGCCGCAAGGCTCAGCAATGGGCCATGTTCCGCCGCCGGCAGAGGTCATAAATTATTACGGCGGTTCGGTGTTCACCTCACCCAGGGTCGTTTCTGTGATGTGGGGCAAAAAAGTGAACACGACGATTAGCTCGACCGTGCCGGGCTTCTCAGCGGCAATTGTAAATAGCAATTATGTCGATCAGATGGGAACCAAACTACGACACCAACTTGACAGGCATTAACGGTCATGAGGGGACAAACCAGAATATCGAGCGCGGAACGTATTTCGGCCAAGTTGTTATCAAGCCGCACAATAAGGCGACCAACCTATCGGACAGAGATGTGCAAAAAGAGCTGATATATCAAATTAAAAATGGCAAGCTCCCAAAGCGTGACCTGAACACCTTGTATATGGTGTATTTCCCGCAGGACGTTTCGATCAATCTCGACGGCCTTCAGTCCTGCGTCGATTTCGGCGCGTATCATTTCGCGATGAACGACACCAAACTCGCAAAAAAACAATCTGTTCTACGCGGTAGAACCGGACTGCAATGCCGGGATAAATCCATCACGTTCGCGGCCAGTCACGAATTTGCGGAAGCGACCACCGACAACGTGCCGACGCCCGGCTCCTTCCCGGACTTTCCGCAAGCCTGGAACGACTCGAGCGGTTATGAGATCGCCGATGTCTGCGGCGGCAGCGGCCAGCTGACGGCCGGCTCAAGCCATTGGACGGTGACTCAATACTTCCTCAACTCGACGGCAAAGTGCAGCACCGGCAATTACACGAGTCCTTAAACGGGCATTGAGAAGGCCAGGGGCAATTCTGCTTCTGGCTTTTTCTTCGGGGAGTAATCGAGAATGCGACGCATCATCTTCGGCCTGCTGTTGTTGCTTTCTTTTGTACCTGGCGCTGCGTGGGCCGACGGCGGCATGTGCCCACGGCCATCAGCCGGCTCGGACGTCACCCAACCGCCCGATCTCTACAGCCAATCGGGCACACTTAACGTTACGCTCAACTATTATACATCGGTGGACGCGCTGGCGCGGACACTGTTTTGTTTTGTCACCAGCGACGGGAAAGAATCCCCTACGCTGCACGTCAATCCCGGCGACACAATCAACATCACGCTGACCAATATGGTGCCCGTGGCGCCCGGCGCGCCGGTCGAGCGCGTCTCGAACGACGCCACGGTTTGCGGCGATGCGGACATGACCGTCACCTCCGTCAACATGCACTTTCACGGCACCAACACATCGCCCAAATGCCATAGCGACGAGGTGATCCACACGCTGATCAATTCGGGCGAAACATTCAAATACACGTTGCATATTCCAACGGATGAGCCGCCTGGACTCTATTGGTATCATCCGCATGTGCATGGAATCGCCTCCGCCGCTTTGCAGGGCGGTTCGACGGGCGCGATCGAAGTGGAAGGCATTGCAAACGTGCAGCCGGCAGTCGCCGGATTGCCCGAGCGCTATCTGGTTCTGCGCGACCAGCGATTGGGAGCGCCACTCATCGCTGGCGGGCTCAATTACATTCCAGACCCGCCGGTGCCCAATTGGGACGTATCCGTGAACTACGTTCCGGTGTCTTACGCGATCTACACGCCTTCGATCATCCGTATGCAGACCGGAACGCAGGAATTCTGGCGCGTCGTTAATGCCGGTGCGAACACGATCTTCGATGTTCAGTTGACCTACGATGGCGTTCCGCAACCGCTGCAGATCGTGGCACTTGATGGCGTGCCGACGGGATCCAAGGACGGCAAGCATCAGGGCAGCATCGTCACCCAGAGCGATATCCTGCTTCCGCCTTCGTCCCGGGCAGAGTTCATCGTTGCCGCGCCGACTTCAGCATCGACGGCAGCGAAATTGTCCACACTGGTAATCGACGGCGGTCCCGCGTCCGACAGCAATCCGGCGCGCCCCCTCGCCAGCATTGTTGCTTCGGATCAACCCGCCAAGCTTCCGAAAATGGCCGCTCCGAGCGGTGTTTCGCAACGCATGCGTTTTGACGATCTCGCCAATGCGAAGGTTACCACTCAGCGCGGGCTTTATTTCTCCGAATACAATCCGCCGGGCCACAGGCGAGAAATTGAGAACACGAGCTTCTTCATCACGGTCGATGGTCAGAAAGAAGTGCCGTTCGATCCAAACAATCCCCCTGCCATCATAACGGACGCAGGCGCGGTGGAAGAGTGGACGATCTCAAACAAAACCGCAGAGGTGCATGAATTCCACATGCATCAGATCCACTTCCTCGTGGAGGCGATCAACGGTGTCCCGATCCCGAAGAAGCAACAGCAACTCTATGACGTGTTCCAGGTCGGCTATTGGAATGGGAAGGGCACGCCGCCAAGCATCACGGTGAAGATGGATTTCCGTGGGCCAGACAAGGGTGACTTCGTCTATCACTGTCACATCCTCGATCACGAGGACCATGGCATGATGGCGATCATCCGGGTGCTACCGAAGAACGGGCGGTTAGGAGCGCTCAGTCTTCGGCCATAGAGGCCGCGTCGATCATGCCCTGAACGTAGGGGTGAAAGTGGCCGCGATATAACGCCTGCACCGCGGGCAGTTTCCAGTCGTTGTGCGTCAGCGTTTTGCGGCAGCTGTCTACGCCGCAAGTGCAGTGGTCCTGGTCCCAGACATAGTCGTCTTCCTCGAAATTCCAGGTGCCTTGGTCGAGTGTGATTTCCTCGCCGGCCGCGATGTCACGCCGCGCTATGAGATCGACCTCGCGGTCCAGCCAGCAATTCGCGTCGCAGGAATGGTTCAGATTTTCGTCCAGACTGGGCACCGGGTCGTCTTCGCGCAGCGCGAGATAGACGCCGTCGCCGACCTGCCAGATTGAGCGCATGCGATAGACGTCGGTCTCGAAATCGGCCGGCGAGATAATCTCGCCGCCGAACTCCATCAACTTCTCGCCCTGTTTGACCGGCTCGGCCGCGATCACGCCGTTGCCGTGGATTTTCGATTTGCCCGGCGCGAGCTTCGGACTGATCCAGGAGCGGGAAAGATAAGCTCTCATTTCTGTGCGCTACTAAGTCAGTCCTGTTTGGATCGATCGCCGGGTTCGAAATCGAGCGCGGCACCGTTCATGCAGTAGCGTAGGCCGGTGTCTGTCGGCCCGTCTGGAAACACGTGGCCCAGATGTCCGCCGCACTTCGCGCACAGCACTTCCTCGCGCACCATGCCGTGGCTTTTGTCTTCCACGATTGCGACTGCACCCTGCTTCGCCTGGTCAAAGCTCGGCCAGCCACAATGCGCGTTGAACTTGGTATCGGAGTCGAACAGCATCGCGCCGCAACCGGCGCAGATATATTCGCCTTCGCGATGTTCCTCGTTCAGCGGACTTGATCCCGGCCGTTCGGTGCCATGCTGGCGCAGGATGCGGTACTGCTCCGGTGTGAGTTCATGCTGCCATTCTTCGTCGCTTTTGGTGACCGGAAATTTGGTGTCTGTCATCGTCATTGGCTCGCGTCTTTGATCGTGTTGCGCAGGGTTTCGCTCAGCTTGCCCTTGTTGCCGAAATCCCAGGTGCCACCATAGCTGATGTCATCGACACGCCAGCCCTGGGATGTGGCAACCAGATATATAGTATCGGTCCAGACGAAAGACTTGTCTTTCGGATTGCCGGTATTGCCGGGGTCGTAAGTAAACGACACCGCGCAACGGCCCGACTTCGCGTCGCCGCTGCAAGCACCGGCCGTGTACGAGGTCGCGCCTTCGAAATTGGAGGTGAACAGATCGCCCTCGATCAGAGGCGGAGAATCCTTGTTGGCCTTCGCAAATTTCTGCTCTGCATCGCCGCCCTGTTTCAGAAGCGCGTCCAGCCGCGGCGAGATGTAAGGCTCATATTTGGCACGCCCGCGCTCATCCGGAATACCGTCCGAGGGGTGGAACGTGGCGTAGGCCGCATAGAAGCCGTTGACGGCGCTGGCCATCTCGTCGCCGGCACCGGCGAAAGCCATTCCGGTGCCGGCAAAGAGCAGAACAGAAGCCGTGACAATTGCCTTCAAGGTCTTCCTTTCAGAAGATCGCGGATCTCGCGCAGGAGTTCGACGTCCTCCGGCGGGCCTGCCGGTGCCGCGGGCTCCTCGGCCGGCGCGGCCTGCAAGCGATTGATTCCGCGGATCAGAACGAACAGGGCGATCGCAACGATCAGGAAGTTGATGACCGTGTTGAAGAAGACGCCATAGTTGATGGTCACCGCGCCGGCCTTTTGCGCTTCGGCCAGTGTCGGATATTGTGCGCCCTTGAGCGTGACGAAGAAGTTCGAGAAATCGATGCCGCCCATCGCATAACCGATCGGAGGCATGATGATGTCCTTGACCAGCGAGGCGACGATTGCGCCGAACGCAGCGCCGATGACCACACCGATCGCGAGATCGATGACGTTCCCGCGCATCGCGAATTTCTTGAATTCTGCAAACATGATCAGCCTCCTTGAATCACGGCAAGGCTAGCCGCGGGTGGGGCGATCAACAAGCCTGAGAAACGCCGATCCGCTGAATGCGCCCACGATCGCGCCGAGCGTATTGGCGAACTCGTCTCCCCATTCCGCGTCTCGCCCCGTGAAGCCTTGGATGACCTCCAGCAATCCGCCGAAAAGGATCAGGCCCAATACCGCGTAGATCAGAGCGCGGCGGGATTTCAGCGACAGAGCGGCCAGTCCTGCCAATCCGAAATAGGCCGTGAAATGAAGAAGCTTGTCCCAGACATGCAATGCCAGAGGCGGCGGCGAGGGCGTGAGTTCGCCCCATGTCACAACGATCACTGCCGGCCAGAACAGGACTATGGCCAGACGCTGTAATATTCGACCCATATTTCGCATACGCGAGACCACCATCGATCGACGGTGGAGTCCATCAAGCGCTGCCTGGCCGGTTAAGCCGTCTGTGCGGCGCGGCCACGGCCACAGCGTCAGGAACCGTGATCTCGAACGATGTGCCAAGGCTCGACGATTGAACATCGAGGGAGGCATGCAACTCCGCGCAAAGACTGCGGATAACACGAAATCCCAGATCGCCATCTTTCGCAGGATCGAAGCCTTCCGGCAGACCGACACCGTCGTCATCGACGGTGAGAACGAGCATGTTCTTGCGCACATCGCAGGCCACGCTCAGCCGCAGTGGGACACCAGCCGGATGCGCATATTTCAGCGCGTTCAGGATCAGTTCGTTCACGATCAAGGTGAGAGGCTGAACATGCTTGGTCGCCACAAGACAGTCGCTGAAGCGATAGTCCATATGCACCCTCTGTTGATCGGATGAGAACGCCGCGACGATTCCCATCGCAAATCTCACGCAGATGCGGCCCAAAGGTGACAATGCCGCCCGGCATCTTTGCGAGGCGGTGATGGACCTGCGCGACCGTAGAGATGCGCGCGGCAACACCGTCGAGCAGCAGCCGCGCCTCCGCCGCCGAGTAGGCCTTCTGGGTCTTGCCGATGGCCGATGCCTGAAGACGAACGAGACCCCCCAAAAGGGCAAGATTATTCCCGATCCTGTGATCGGCTTCGGCAATTGCAGTTTCGTTTCTCGAAAAAGCGCGGTTGTCCATGGTCGGTCTCCTCACGCCCCCCAAGATTCAACCTCAGCATTTTTAAAATCAACAAATAATTCAATGAAATCAATGTTTTAAATTAGCAATTTCGCTATTAACCGCTTTGAGCGCCTTAAGCGACTTTTGCTCAACGGAACCAGAGTTCCCCAATTGCATTATTCTAGCGCAAGCAGTAAGTTACTCATTGTACTAACTTTGTACGAAATCGGACGGAACTAATGGCACCCGATCTCACCCGTGGCGAACGCCTCCAGATCATGTTGACGCCGAGAGAACTTGAGGCGGTGGATAGCTGGCGCTTCGCGCGCCGCATGCCGAGCCGCGCCTCTGCCGTCCGTGAACTGCTCAAGCGTGGACTGGCCGCCGAAGGGTTCGACCACGCCGACGGCGGCAACCACTCCAAGGATTTCGGCGTCACAGGCTCATCATCGAGCAGCCCGACCCGCGATCGCTCAGAAAAGGCGGCAGGGGGCGGAAAAGGCGAGGAATAATACTACTCTCCGCGCTTGCCTTTTCTCCCCCAACTCCTTTAGAACGCGCCCTCTTTCGGGCCGACCGGCGTAAGGGCATGCCGTGGCGGTCCCAAATGGTCCATGGCCGGATTTGATCCGGCCAACCATTCCTAACTTGAGGAGACCAAAATGCCCAAGATGAAGACCAAATCAGGCGCTAAAAAGCGCTTCAAACTCACTGCGACTGGCAAGATCAAACACGGCGGCGTTGGTAAGCGCCACGGCATGATCAAGCGCTCGAATGAGACGCTTCGCGACCAGCGCGGCACGCACGTCATTTCCGCGTCCGAAAACCAGCGCATCAAGCGCTGGATGCCGTACGCGTAATCGGGAGGCTCAATAGATGTCACGCTCTCCCCGCTCGGTAGCCTCGCACGCGCGCCGCAAGAAAGTCCTCAAGGCTGCAAAAGGCTTTTACGGCCGACGCAAGAACAACATCACCACGGCCAATGCCGCGGTCGATCGCTCGCTGCAGCACAACTACATCGGCCGCAAGGAAAAGAAGCGCAATTTCCGCGCGCTCTGGATCCAGCGCATCAATGCCGGTTGTCGCGAATATGGCCTGACCTACAGCCGATTTATCAGCGGGCTCGCGAAGGCCGGGATCGACATCGACCGCAAGGTCCTGTCCGGCCTCGCCATCCACGAGCCCACAGCCTTCAAGGCTCTGGTGGATCAGGCCGCGGCCAACGCACCCGCAGCGTCGTAACGTCTGGACTCCATCGGAGCTAAGCAGGCCTTGGCATTCGCCCAAGGCCATGTTTCAAGCCGTTCCGACAGGGGTTTTTGATGAGTGATATCAGAGTCTTGAACGCGACATCCTCGCGTCCATCGATGCCGCCTCAGACGAGGCGGCGCTCGAAAGCGTGCGCGTCGCGGCGCTTGGCAAAAAGGGCTCGATCAGCGAGCTGTTGAAGACGCTCGGCGGCATGTCGCCGGACGAGCGCAAGACCAATGGCCCGCTGTTCAACACACTGCGTGATCGCGTGACCGACGCCATTGCCGCGCGCAAAACGGAATTGTCGAACGCCACGCTGAACGCACGCCTCGCTTTCGAGCGCATCGACGTGACATTGCCCGCGCGGCCAGAGCCACAAGGCACAATCCACCCCGTGAGCCAGGTGCTGGACGAAGTCACGGCGATCTTCGCCGATCTGGGCTTTGCCGTCGCCGAAGGGCCGGACATCGAATTCGACGATTACAATTTCACCAAGCTCAACATCCCCGCCGATCATCCGGCGCGGCAGATGCACGACACCTTCTATGTCGCCAAACAGGCCGACGGCTCGCAACACGTTCTGCGCACGCACACATCGCCGGTGCAGGTGCGCACGATGCTTAAATCAAAGCCGCCGATCCGGATCATCTCGCCGGGCCGCACCTATCGTGTCGATTCCGACGCCACACACTCGCCCATGTTCCACCAGTACGAAGGTCTAGTCATCGACGAGGCCATCAATCTCGGCCAGCTCAAGTGGGTGTTGGAGGAATTCTACAAGGCGTTCTTCGAGGTTAAGCAGGTCGAGTTGCGCGCGCGGCCGTCTTACTTCCCGTTCACGGAACCGAGCGTGGAATGGGATCTGCGCTGTGACCGTTCCGTACCCGGCAAGATCATCTTCGGCACCGGCAATGACTGGCTGGAGCTCGCGGGCTCCGGCATGGTGCATCCGCGCGTGCTGGAGATGTGCGGCATCGATCCAACAAAATATTCCGGCTTTGCATTCGGCGGCGGTATCGACCGTCTCGCGATGCTGAAATACGGCATTCCGGATATCCGTCCGTTCTTTGAATCCGACCTCCGCTGGCTGCGCCATTTCGGATTCGCGGCCTTGGATGTGCCCACGCTTGACGGAGGGCTCAGCCGATGAAGTTCACGCTCTCCTGGCTGAAAGCGCCGCTCGACACCGACGCCGATGCGAACACGATCGCCGACAAGCTCACCTCCATCGGTCTGGAAGTGAGTCGGTCGAGGATGCCGGCGCGCGGCTGAAGGATTTCACCGTGGCCTACGTAATATCCGCGGAGAAACATCCCAACGCCGACAAGCTAAAGCTCTGCATGGTCGATGACGGATCGGGCACGCCGGTTCAGGTCGTCTGTGGTGCACCGAATGCGCACACCGGCATGAAAGCCGTGTTCGCGAAGCCCGGCGTCGTGATTCCGGTAAGCATCGGCGCGTTGATCGCCGCGCGTTCTGCACCACCGCGGAAACTCGGATTGGTCGATTTGATCTCGCGGATGTGGACGCGGCGGCCGAACAAGGTCTCGACGTAACCGCGGTCGCGCGCGAACTGTTTGGTCTCTTCCATATAATCGCGAATACCGGGGAAGCGCTGGAAGTATTTTTTGATATAATCGCCGGCTTCTTCGCGCGCGATGCCGAGCTGGTTGGCGAGACCGAAGGCCGAGATGCCATAGACAATGCCGAAATTGATCGCCTTGGCGCGGCGGCGGATTTCCGCGGGCATGCCTTTGACCGGTACGGAGAAAATCTCCGATGCCGTCATGGCATGAATATCAAGCTCTTCAGCGAATGCCTTTTTGAGCTGCGGAATGTCGGCGATGTGTGCAAGCAGACGTAGCTCAATCTGGCTGTAGTCTGCGCTGATGAGCTTTGTGCCCTTGGGCGCAATGAACGCCTGACGAATACGGCGGCCTTCTTCGGTGCGGATTGGGATGTTCTGAAGATTGGGATCGGTCGAGGCAAGGCGTCCGGTAGATGTCGATGCCATCGCATAGGACGTATGCACCCGTCCCGTGTTTGGATTTATATAGCCCGGCAGCGCGTCGGTGTAGGTGCCGCGTAGTTTTGCGAGCTGACGCCAATCGAGCACTTTCTTTGCGATGTCATGACCCTGCGCCGCAACATCTTCGAGGATGTCGGCATCGGTCGACCATGCGCCGGTTTTTGTCTTCTTGCCGCCGGGCAGCGAGAACTTGCCGAACAGGATATCGCCCAGCTGCTTGGGCGAGCCGATATTGAATTCCTCGCCCGCCAGCTTGTGTATGTCCTCCTCCATCTTCGCTTGCGCCTTCGCGAAATCATTGGAGAGGCGGCGCAGCAGATCGGGATCGACCATAATCCCGTTGCGCTCCATGTCGGCGAGCACCGCAATCAGCGGACGTTCCAGCGTTTCGTAGACCGTGCGTTTACAGTCCACGGCCAATCGCGGCTTCAGGAACAGGGCAAGCCGCAGGGTCACATCGGCGTCTTCCGCCGAATAGCGCGTCGCTTCTTTCAGCGCGACGCTATCGAAGGTGACCTTGTCTTTACCCTTGCCCGCGACATGAGCAAACGGGATCGGTGTGTGGGTCAGATGCAATTCTGACAGCTCGTCCATGCCGTGACCGTGCAGTCCACCATCGAGCGCGTAAGACATCAACATCGTGTCGTCATAAGATGCAATGCGGATGCCGCGCTGCAGGAAGATCAGATAATCGTATTTCAGGTTCTGCGCGATCTTCAGCACGCTCTCGTCTTCGAGTAGCGGCTTAAGCGCATCGATCAGATCTTTTTCCGCGATCTGCACAATGGCGTCGCGATTGGACATGAGGTCGCTTCCGGCGCGATGGCCGCAAGGGATGTAGCAGGCTTCTCCCGGCGCGACCGCCAGCGACACACCGCACAATCCGGCCTGCATCGGATCGAGCGATGTGGTTTCGGTATCGACCGCGACGGCGCGCATCTCGCGGGCGCGCGCGATCCATTCCGACAGACGCTTTGTCGTGGTCACAGTCTCATAAGCATCATGGTCGATCGCCTTCATCAACAGACCGCGGTCCATGATCGCGCCCGGCGCACCGCCGGCCGAAGTCTGCGCCGCCGATTGCTGCGGAACAATGGACGGCTTTATCGAAGGCACGGCCACGGCTTCGGCGGTGATCAGATCCGGATTCTCAATGCCGAAATGCGAGGCCGCGCGGCGTGTCAGCGAGTTGAATTCCATCGCCTTGAGGAATCCGATCAATGGCGCCGCTTCGGGCTCGCGCACGCCGAAACTATCGATGCTCTCATTGATGGGTGCGTTCTGGTCGAGCGTCACCAATTTCATGGAGATGCGCGCGTTCTCCGCATTCTCGATCAAGGTCTCGCGGCGCTTGGGCTGCTTGATCTCACCGGCGCGTTTCAGAAGCGTTTCGAGATCGCCATACTGGTTGATGAGTTCAGCGGCCGTTTTGATGCCTATGCCACGCACACCGGGCACGTTGTCGGTTGAGTCGCCGGCCAGCGCCTGCACCTCCACCACCTTGGACGGCGGCACGCCGAACTTCTCCATCACCTCGGCAGACCCGAGGCGCTTGTTCTTCATCGTATCGAGCAAGGGTGACGACACCGTCCTCGACCAACTGCATCAGGTCTTTGTCGGATGAGACGATGGTAACACGCGCTTTCGCCTCGCGCGCGATCCGCGCATAGGTTGCGATCAGATCATCGGCTTCATAGTTCGCAAGCTCGACACAGGCGACGTTGAACGCGCGCGTCGCATCGCGCACCAGCGGGAATTGCGGGATCAGATTCTTCCGGTGGCTCCGGCCGGTTGGCCTTGTATTGCGGATAGATCTTGTTGCGGAACGTCACCGCACCCGCATCGAAGATCACCGCCACATGGGTGGGCTCGTCGGGGCCTTTCATGTCCTCGAGCAGCTTCCACAGCATGTTGCAGTAACCCGACACCGCGCCGGTGGGCAGGGCCGTCAGATTTTCGGGTGAGTGGGGGAAGCGCGTGATAGGCGCGGAAGAGATACCCCGAGCCGTCGATCAGGTAGAGATGGTCGCCTTTTTTCAGCGGCCGCGTCTCTTGCGCATTGCTCAATGGTGCTTAGCCCCGTCGCGCAGCACAAAGCGGCGGTCGCAATAGGGGCATTCGACGAAATTTTCGTCCCCCCATCTCCAGATAGACGCGTGGATGGCCGAGCGCCCCCCCAAGTCCTTTGGTACCCCCGTCACAACGGACGCGGGTGTCGTCAACCGGGATGATTTCGGGCGATTCGACGGGCATGGAACGGCTCTTCGGGATGCGGGCGGATCATAGCCACGAGCGGCGCCCCCCGCAACCCTGTGCTATAAGTCCTTATGGTCACATTGAATCGCATCTACACCAAGACCGGCGACAAGGGCGAAACCGCGCTCGGGGACGGGACGCGCCTTCCCAAACACGCTTTGCGCATTTCGGCCTACGGCACGGTGGACGAGACCAATTCCGTGATCGGGGTCGCGCGGCTGCATACCGAAGGCGCGGTAGATACGATGCTGGTGCGTGTTCAGAACGATCTGTTCGATCTCGGCGCGGATCTGTGTGTTCCCGAAACCGCCAAGCGCAGCGAAGGGCGCCTTCGCATTGCAGACGCACAGGTCGAGCGGCTGGAGCACGAAATCGACCAGATGAATGCGGAGCTTGCGCCGCTCACATCTTTTGTATTGCCCGGCGGAACACCGGCGGCCGCCCATCTGCATATCGCACGCGCCGTTTCACGCCGCGCCGAACGCCTAATGGTCGAACTTGCGGAGCGGGAACCGGTCAACGCGGCGGCAATCCGCTACATCAATCGCCTCTCCGATCACCTGTTCGTCGCTAGCCGGTATCTGAACGACAAGGGTGCGAAAGACGTGCTTTGGGTGCCGGGCGCGAACCGGTAGCTATTCGCCGTCCGGCGCACGCCCCGCGAGAAAGTTCAGGATGACGCCGGGCACCCCTGTCACCGCCCAGCCGGGAAGTGTCAGAACGACGTCGAACGCATGCAACGCAAAAGGGGGCCAATGATGAAGCGCCCAGTCCCTGAAATGCGCGACACCATTCACGCTGAACAGTCTCCAGACCTGCTCGACCGAGCGCACCGTAATCTCGCCGCCCATGTCGAGTGAGGTCACAAGATCGGCACCCAGCAGCATAAGAGCGAGCGAGATCAGAACGAGACTGATCAGGCGCAATGCCGAACGCATGAAGGGTTTCCCGCTAAGCCCGAGCGTCCAAGCTAGGCATTGCGCGCGATCTCCACAAGAACGGCAAACGTGGATTAACTACAAACCTGCCGGTTCACGTTACGCCCAGCTCGGCCGCGTTGTCCTCAATAGTTCAGATGGAAGTTCACGAGATGATGATCGGAAAGCGAACCAGACCGTCGCCAGAGCCGCAAGCGCGATGAACCCATCCGTCACTTTCGTCCCACCAGGGCCTCGCACGGTCGAACAGCGCCAGCCGAAACGCGTAGAGCGGGACCAGCGTTCCGATGATTCCGACAACACCTAGAATCTGAAGCCCGAGGAAAATCGGATCACTTGGGGTGTCGAAGAAATCGAGATGATCGCCGCCATAGGTCAATGTGCCGAAAAAACCGCCGAGAAAACACAAGGTCGATCAGCGCCACGACGCGCGTCAGGCGATATAGCGTGGCATCGCGCCCTTTGAGCGGAAATGGGCTGGAATAGCGCCAGCGCAGGATTGCCTTGATCGGCCAGAACACGGCAGTGAGAAAGAGCATGGAAAGCGTCGCGATCATCAGTGGGTTGTTCCACGTGGACGAGTTCCAGAACGACGAGCGCGTAAACACCCGTATCTGCGGATAGAGATCAGTCGCTATCTCAACTGCGGCACCATCCGCCACCTTCGCGACGAGAAGATGCGGTCCGCCGACTTCCCGCCACACGAACGGCTTCACCTCGCGCCATCGCCGAGGTTCGCCATTCAGCACGAGTGCGTCGGCGATGCTGATTGTATCGTCGTTATTCAACATCACCTTGGTCTGCTGCGAGGCGATGCGGAAGAAGCTGGATTCCGAGCGGCGGCTGGAATCGTACATCCCGGCGACAATCGCACCGTCGGCCTTGGCGCTCTTGAGCGTCGCTTCCACCGGCCGCGGTGGCGCGGGAAAATAGCGATCCATAAAGCCGCGGAACAGAGGCCCGCGCACCCCGGAATTTTCCTTGCCCGCGCTATTTTGGGAATAGAAGAAGCCTACGCCCACATCCGGAATGAGGTGCAGGTCGCTATGAAACGCGACCGTGTCGCCGCCATGGCCGACGATGATGTGGCCATTCGTATCCTCATGGTAGAAGCCAAGCCCGATGCCGGGAAGCGGCGGATTGCGCTGATAGATCTCGCTGTGCATGAGCCGGACGCTGTCTGCCGACAGGATCGGGGCGCCGCCTTTCAGATAGGCGATCATGAATTTCGCCATGTCTTCGCCGGTCGTCGAGAGCGCGCCGGCCGGGCTCATCCAGATCAGCTCGAACTTCTTTGGATCGCCCGAAGCTTCGTCATAACCGCTCGACATGTCGGCTGAGAACGCTTTGGGCAAAGGTTGAACGAAAGTCGAGTGGGTCATGCCGAGCGGCACAAAGATGTGCCTGGCAACATAATCTTCGAATTTCTCGCCCGAGACGCGCTGCACGATGTAGCCCGCAAGCGCCGCGCCATAGTTTGAATAGGCCGGTGTCGATCCCGGAGCAAAAATCTGTTCGGGCACCCAAGCTTTCAACCCGTCACCAAGCGAACGCATCCGCGAGGGGTCCTCAGTGAAGAGACGTTTTATCAGCTCCTCGAAACCAGGCGTGTGGGTCATCACATCGCGCAAGGTGACCGGCTTGCCAAAGGTGTTTGGGATATTGAAATCGATATAGGCGTTCACATCACGGTCGAGATCGAGCTTCTTCTGCTCGACGAGCTGCATAACCGCTGACCAGGTGAAGAGCTTGGAGATCGATCCGGGACGGAACAATGTCCGCGCTGGATCGACAGGTTTGTCCGTCTTTACGTCGGAGACTCCATAGCCCTTCTCTGCCAGCACCCTGCCGTCCTTGACAACGACGACAACGGCACCCGCAATATTGCCGCGCCCGATCGCGATGGGCACGAACCCGTCGAGCCACGCGCTGAGATCGCTCTCGGTGAGTGGGTGGGTTTCGGCCTGAGGCAGCGCAGGTGCTGCGACCGTGGTCAGCGGGATCGACAGTGTGGGCTGTGCGCCTTTGGGCTTTTGTGCCCACGCACCTGTCGCCAACAACCCGAAAACGACTGCCCCGACAAATCGTCCGGCCCACATAACCGCCCCCAAAAACAAACCGCCCACGAGAGATAATCCCGCGGGCGGCTTTTACACTATTATAGAGCTATGCGTCAGTTGGACTGCTGCTGCGGCTCTTCTTGCTTGGCCTTCTTGGAGAGGTCTTCGCCGGTCTGCTGATCGACCTGCTTCATCGACAAGCGAACCTTGCCGCGGTCGTCGAAGCCGAGCAGCTTGACCTTCACGGCCTGGCCTTCGCTGACCACATCGCTTGTCTTGGCGACACGCTGCGCCGCCAGTTCCGAGATGTGAACGAGGCCGTCCTTCGGGCCGAAGAAGTTCACGAAAGCGCCGAAATCCATGACCTTGACGATCTTGCCGTCATAGATCTCGCCAATCTCGGGTTCAGCCGTGATGCCGCGAATCCACTTCAGCGCCGCCTTGATCGACTCGCCGTCGGCCGACGCGATTCTCACCGTGCCGTCGTCCTCGATATTGATCTTGGCGCCGGTCTTCTCGACGATCTCGCGGATCACCTTGCCGCCGGTGCCGATCACTTCGCGGATCTTGTCGGTCGGGATCTTGATCTGCTCGATGCGCGGTGCGTGTTCGCCGAGTTCGGAGCGGGCGTGATTGATGGCCTTGTTCATTTCACCAAGAATGTGGATACGGCCATCTTTGGCCTGACCCAGTGCGACCTTCATGATCTCTTCGGTGATGCCGGCGATCTTGATGTCCATCTGCAGCGACGTGATGCCGTCTTCGGTACCCGCCACCTTGAAGTCCATGTCGCCGAGGTGATCTTCGTCGCCCAGAATGTCCGACAGGACCGCGTAGCGGTCGCCTTCGAGGATCAAGCCCATCGCGATGCCCGCGGTCGGCTTTTTTAACGGAACGCCTGCATCCATCAGCGCCAGCGAGGTGCCGCACACCGTCGCCATCGACGACGAACCATTGGACTCGGTGATTTCCGAAACAACGCGCAGCGTATAGGGAAACTCTTCCTTCGTGGGCAGCATCGGATGGATCGCGCGCCAGGCGAGCTTGCCGTGGCCGAGATCGCGGCGGCTGGGTGCACCCATGCGGCCCGTCTCGCCGACCGAGTAGGGCGGGAAGTTATAGTGCAGCATGAAGGTCTGCTTGCCGGTGCCTTCGAGGCTATCGACGAACTGTTCATCTTCGCTCGTGCCAAGGGTCGTCACGACCAGCGCCTGAGTCTCGCCGCGTGTAAACAGCGCCGAGCCGTGCGTGCGCGGCAGGACGCCAACTTCGGCGACGATTGGGCGTACAGTGACGAGATCGCGTCCGTCGATGCGTTTCTTCGTGTCGAGCACAGAGTTGCGCATGATATCGGCTTCGACTTCGTGGAACAGATTGCCGTAGTCCTTCGAGGTCAATTTGCCTTCGCCTTCGCCGACGAACGCACCTTCGTGCTTCTTGCGAACAGCAGCGATTGCGTCGCGACGCTCATGCTTCACGGCAATCTTGAACGCAGCGGCGAGATCGCTGCCGGCGGCGGTTTTGATCTTGGCAACCATCGGGGCCGAGGTGTTTTCCCGGCACCGGGCGCGGATCCTTCGCAGCCTTTTCGGCCAGACGGATGATCGCGTTGATGGCGTGTTGCATTTCGCGATGACCGAACATCACGGCGCCCAGCATCACGTCTTCACCGAGTTCCTGCGCTTCGGATTCGACCATCATCACGGCGTCATGCGTGCCGGCGACGACGAGATCGAGCTTGGAATTCGGCATGTCGTCAAGCGGCGGATTGAGGCGATATTCGCCATCGATATAGCCGACGCGCGCAGCGCCGATCGGACCCATGAACGGCAGGCCGGAAATGGTCAGCGCCGCAGACACCGCCACCATCGCGACCACATCGGGATCGTTCTCGAGATCGTGGGACAGCACCTGCGCCACCACCAGCGTCTCGTTGCGGAAGCCTTCCACGAAGAGAGGGCGGATCGGGCGGTCGATCAAACGAGAGATCAGCGTCTCGCGCTCGGTGAGGCCGCGTTCGCGCTTGAAGTAGCCACCCGGAATCTTGCCGGACGCATAGTAGCGCTCCATATAATTTACGGTGAGCGGGGAAAAAATCCACGCCCTCACGCGGCGCATTGGCACCGACGACGGTGGCGAGCACAACGGTCTCGCCATAGGTGGCCATGACTGCGCCGTCGGCCTGACGCGCAACCTTGCCGGTTTCGAGGACGAGCTTGCGGCCGCCCCATTCGAATTCCTCACGGACGATATTGAACATTCTTCACTTCCTTCGTACCCGCAGCCGGATTGCCACGGGGGTTGTTGGCTCAAGCCGTGCTTAAGCCAACGCAAATGCACGGGCCCGCGACCATCGCGGACCTCGCGCGAAACATTTTGGGTGCGTAGGACCAGGCGCTTTTCAGCGGCGCAGACCCAGACGGCCGATCAGCGCTTCATAGCGCTTCGTGTCTTTGGACTTGATATAGTCAAGCAACCGGCGGCGCGTGGAGACCAGCCTGATCAGCCCGCGGCGCGAATGGTTGTCCTTGACGTGCGACTTGAAATGGTCGGTCAAATTGTTGATGCGCTCGGAGAGCACCGCGACCTGCACTTCCGGCGAACCCGTGTCGTTGGCGTTCGCGCCGTATTCCTTCATTACTTCTTGCTTGCGTTCAGGCGTAATCGTCATCTTTTTTCTTCCCGGTCATCCGGTGGCAAAGTTGAAAACACGAAACGGTCTCAGTTCGCCTTCCGCGAAGCTGGCGAGAGCCACAGGCTCGCCGTCTCCGGTCGAAAGAAAGACCGTGAGCCCTTGAAGATCGTCTCCGCCAGCGCGTTCCGCGATCCGCTCGAATTCTCTCGGGCGAACCAGAATCGGATTTCCGCTTTTCAGGCGAACCACGTCTTGCCCCGTAACAGCCAGCGCCGGGATGCCGTCCAGCGCGGTCGAAATGGGCCTCAGGTACTCAAAAGCGGCGGGACTATGCATAAAACCCTTGAGCGGTTCCAGCCCTATCGCCAACTCAACATTGAAATTTCCTATCGATAATCGGCGCAATTGTGAAACATATGCCAAAGTACCAAGGCTGAACGCCAGATCACGGGCCCAGGCGCGGACATAAGTCCCCTTGCCGCAGACCATCTCAAACTCCGCATGGTCGGCGTCGGCCATGCCGAGAAAGCGCACCGAATGGATCAGCACGGTACGCGGTTCGAGGACGACCTCTTCACCATCGCGGGCAAGGTCGTAGGCGCGCTCGCCATCGACCTTGATGGCGGAATAGATCGGCGGGATTTGCGAGATGGCGCCGACAAGTTGTGGAATCGCAGCTTCGATCTCATCGCGCGACGGCCGCTTGTCCGACGTTCCGGTGACGGCGCCTTCAGCATCGTCGCTGTCGCGGCTTTCGCCGAACGTGACGGTTGAAGCGATAAGTCTTCGTCGCGTCCATCGCGTAAGGCACGGTTTTCGTCGCCTCGCCGAGCGCGACTGCGAGAACCCCCGTCGCCATGGGATCGAGCGTTCCGGCATGACCAGCTTTTTGCGCATCGAACACGCGGCGCACGATGCCGACAACCTGCGTGGAGGTGACGCCTTGTGGCTTGTCGATGACGACCCAGCCGTGGACCGGCGAGCCCTTCTTTTTACGCGCCATCGTCGTCTGCTTTGAGATCGCGCCGCACGCGTTCAGATTTCAGAATGTCTTCGATCTTCTGCGCTTCGGCAAAGGACTGGTCCTCAATGAAGCGGAGTTCTGGTGTGAATTTGAGCTCGATCATGTGACCCATCTCGCCGCGCAAAAACGCCTTGTGGCGATTGAGCGCCGTTACGATCTGTGAGGCGTTCTTGCCGCCGAGCGGTTCGACGAACACCGTCGCGTGACGCATGTCCGGCGAAGGCTTTACCTGTGTCACCGTCACCGACACGCCTTCGAGATCGGGATCGCGAACTTCGATCCGGCGCAGAATCTGCGACAGCGCATGGCGCAGCATTTTCGCCCACGCGCAACTGGCGTTGCGAAGAACCCTCATCAAACGAGGCTGAAGAGCGACGCGACATCAACCGATCCCGTGAGTGCTTAGAGAGCGCGCTGGATGGTTTCGACTTCGAACGCCTCGATCACGTCGCCCTTCTGCATGTCCTCATAGTTGGCGAAGGCCATGCCGCATTCCTGGCCGTTCTGCACTTCGCGCACTTCGTCCTTGAAGCGCTTGAGAGTCGAAAGCTCGCCTTCGTGGATCACGACGTTGTCGCGGATCAGCCGCACCTTGGCGCCGCGGCGCACAACACCTTCGGTCACGCGGCAACCGGCGACCTTGCCAACCTTCGAGATCGAAAAGACCTCAAGGATTTCCGCATTGCCGAGGAATTTCTCGCGCAGTTCCGGCGCCAGCATGCCCGACAGAACCGCTTTCACATCGTCCACGACGTTGTAAATGATGTTGTAATAGCGGATTTCGACGCCGTCGCGCTTGGCACGTTCGCGCGCGAGCTTGTCGGCACGGACGTTAAAGCCGATGACCGCCGCGCCCGACGCGTGTGCGAGAATGACGTCGCTTTCGGTGATACCACCCACGCCGGATTGCAGAACCTGCACGCCGACCTCGTCGGTCGCGAGTTTGGTCAGCGCGCCCTGGATCGCTTCGGACGAACCCTGCACGTCGGCCTTAAGCACGATCGGAAGCAAGCGCTTTTCGCCGCTCTCGCGCGTCTTGAGCAACTGGTCCAGCGTCTGGCGCGAATTTGACGCCTGACGATGTTCACGGCGCTTGCGTGCGCGATACTCGGTGACCTCGCGAGCGCGCGCGTCGTTTTCCACAACGACAAACTCATCGCCGGCTTCGGGCGCGCCGGATAGACCCAGAACTTCCACCGGCGTTGACGGACCGGCGCTGGACACTGTCTCGCCGCGATCGTTCTGCAGCAGACGCACGCGTCCCCATTCGGAACCCGCGACGACGATGTCGCCGACTTTCAATGTGCCACGCTCGATCAGAACAGTGGCAACCGGGCCGCGGCCGCGGTCAAGCTTTGCCTCAACCACGGCGCCTTCTGCTGCGCGGTCCGGATTGGCCTTGAGGTCGAGAAGCTCTGCCTGCAGCAGGATCGCCTCTTCGAGCTTGTCGAGATTGGTGCCTTTGGTCGCAGACACTTCGATGGCCTGAGTCTCGCCACCCATGTCTTCAACTTGGATTTCGTGTTGCAGGAGTTCGGTCTTGACCCGGGTAGGATTTGCATCGCCTTTGTCGATCTTGTTGATCGCCACGATCATCGGCACCTGCGCCGCCTTGGCATGTGCAATGGCCTCAACCGTTTGCGGCATGACGCCGTCGTCGGCGGCAACCACCAGCACAACGATGTCGGTGACCTTTGCACCGCGCGCGCGCATCGCCGTGAATGCGGCGTGGCCCGGCGTGTCGAGAAACGTGATCTTCTGGCCGTTCTTCAGCTGAACCTGATAGGCGCCGATGTGCTGGGTGATGCCACCGGCCTCGCCCGAGACGACGTCTGTTTTGCGCAGCGCATCGAGCAGCGACGTCTTGCCGTGATCGACATGGCCCATGATCGTAACCACGGGCGGGCGCGGAGAAAGATTTGTGTCTTCGTCGGCAACGCCCTTCAGGCCTTCGAGCACGTCGGATTCGGCAACACGCTTCACGGTATGGCCGTATTCTGTGGCGACCAGTTCCGCGGTATCGGCGTCGATCATATCGTTGACCGTCGCCATCATGCCGTTCTTCATCAGCACCTTGATAACGTCGACAGCGCGGCGCGCCATACGGTTGGCGAGTTCGGCCACCGTAATCGTCTCGGGGATCGTGACTTCGCGTGGACCTGCAGGCTGTGCCTGTACCGGCGCGCCTTTGTGAACGCGCTGCAAATGGCGTTTGTACGATGCGAGCGAGCGCGTGCGCTCGTCATCGTCAGACAAAGCGCGGGTGACAGTGAGCTTACCGCGCCGACGGTCGCCTTCGACTTTCTTGACGGCAGGAGTCTTGACCGGAACTTTAACGCCCTTCTTGGCGACGGATTCCTCTTCCTCTTCGGCAACCACGCGAGGGCGGCGCGGGAGTTCTGTTGCTGCAGGTGCCGCCGGCGCCTGGGTAGACGCAGGGGCTGCCGGCTTGTCGCGGCGATGCAATTCTTCTTCGGCATGCTTGCGGGCCAGCTCTTCCGCCGCTTTGCGCGCGTCTTCCTCGAGCTTGCGCTTGGCAGCGGCTTCGCGTTCACCCTTAAGGCGCGCGTCTTCTTCCGTGCGTCTGCGAGCTTCGTCTTCCGCGCGTTTGCGCGCTTCTTCTTCGTAAAGGCGCGCACCGGCAAGCGCTTTGCCGCGTGCGGCTTTTTCTTCTTCCGTCAGCTGGCGCAGGACGACGCCGCGCGTGGACGGCGCCGCGGGAGTGGCCACGGGCGCCTCAGCCTTCGGCTCGACCGCCGAGGGTCTTTCCACGGGCTTCACAGCCGGTTCGACGCGCGCGCGTTTTTTCTCAACCACCACCGCCTTGGTGCGGCCATGGCTGAAGCTCTGCTTCACCGTCGACATCTCTGTCTTCTTCAGCGAGAGCGTCTTCGCAGGCTTGCGCGTCGTATCGTTCGTATCGGTCATTCGTGTCTTTCGTTCGAAGCGGTACGGGCCCGTTTCGGCTCCGGCGGCATATCGCGGAAGCCGCGAAGCCGGCTGGCGTCGAAGATTAGCCTTTCAGCCAACCGACCCGGTTTGAGGGCTGCATGTATCACATTCTCGCGGCCAAGGGCCAAGCTCAATTCAGCGCTTGTAAGTGCTACAATTGTCTCGATTTTCAAGCCCCGCGCGTAGGCGGATCCGGCCAGCTTGCGCCGCCCATCTGCTGCGCCGTCACTGGCCTCGATCAAGAGAGCGGGAGGAAGCTTTTCATCCAACGAACGCAACACGTTGTCGAAGCCGAAGACGGCCTGCCCTGCGCGGGCGCGCCAGGCCGAGATCGGCCTGCATGCGCCCAACCAGAAGGCGTTCCACACGTTCGGCAAGATCGGCACCGGCTTTCAGCGAAGCCTTCGCCGATTTCGAGAACAGATTTTTCGTGACAGCGGTTGTCACAGAACCTTTGTCAGCGCGAACCCACATGCCGCGGCCCGGAAGCGTGGCCGCAATGTCGGGCACGACATTGCCGTCGGGATCGGCAGCGAAGCGCACGAGTTCACCCTCGGCCAGGACTTCACCTGACACCAAGCAGCGGCGTTCGCGCATGTCGCTTTCGACCTCGACGGCTTCTGTCACTCGGCGCCTTCCTCCGCAGTCTCGGATTCTTCGGTCGACTCTTCTTCGACCGGCTCTTCGATCCAGCCTATCTTCACGCGGGCTTTCATGATGATCGCGTTCGCGTCGTCCGCGGTGAGGTTGAAGCCTTCAAGCGCGCCCTGAATCCGCACGCGTTCCTTTTCCTTGTTCACCTCGTAGTAGCCGAGCAGATCGTCGGTCGCGCAGCCGGCGAGATCTTTCAAGCGTCTTTACGCCACCCTCGCCGAGCGACACCGCCATGGCGGGCGTGACACCAGGAACCTCGAGAACGGCATCTTCGACACCAAGCGCAATGCGCTTGTCGTCCATCTCCTTGTTGCGCGCCTCAAGGTATTCCACCGCGCGACTTTGCAGTTCCTGCGCTGTCTCATCGTCGAAACCTTCGACCGATGCGAGTTCATTGAGCTCGACATAGGCCACATCTTCGATGGTCGCGAAGCCCTCCGACGCCAGAAGCTGCGCCACGGTCTCGTCGACATCGAGCGCTTCCATGTAAAGCTTGGTGCGCTCGGCGAACTCCTTTTGACGGCGCTCGCTTTCTTCGGCCTCGGTCAGAATATCGATCTGCCAGGTCGTGAGCTGCGACGCGAGACGAACATTCTGTCCGCGGCGGCCGATCGCAAGCGAGAGCTGTTCATCGGGCACAACGACTTCGACGCGGTGCGTGTCTTCATCGAGAACGACTTTCGAGACTTCCGCCGGCGCCAACGCATTGACGATGAATGTCGCGGGTTCTCCAGACCACGGAATGATGTCGATACGTTCGCCCTGAAGCTCCTGCACCACTGCCTGCACGCGCACGCCGCGCATACCGACGCAGGCGCCGACCGGATCGATGGAACTATCCTTGGAAATCACGCCGATCTTCGCGCGGCTGCCCGGATCGCGTGCAACGGCGCGGATTTCGATGATACCGTCATAGATCTCCGGCACTTCCTGCGCGAACAAGCGCACCATGAATTGCGGATGCGAACGCGAGAGGAAAATCTGTGGGCCCCGCGCTTCGCGGCGCACGTCATAGATATAGGCACGGATGCGATCGCCGGTGCGGAACGACTCGCGCGGGATCATCTCATCGCGGCGCACCACGCCTTCGGCACGGCCAAGATCGACAACGACGGAGCCGAACTCCGAACGCTTCACGATGCCATGGACGATCTCGCCGATACGATCTTTGAATTCATCGTACTGACGCTCACGCTCCGCATCGCGCACTTTCTGCACGATCACCTGCTTGGCGCCTTGCGCGGCAATACGCGAAAAGTCCACAGGCGGCAGGGTCTCGGCGATGATATCGCCGACCTGCGCCGCCGGATTGCGCGCACGCGCGTCGTCCAGGCTGATCTCGATCTTGTCATTGTCGACGAGTTCGACCACGTGAAGATAGCGCGACACATGGGTCTCGCCGGTCTTGGGATCGATCTCGACCCGGATTTCGTTTTCGCTGCCGTAGCGCGCTTTCGCGGCGCGTTGCATCGCCTCTTCCATCGCGCCGAGTACGACCGCTTTGTCGATCGACTTGTCGCGCGCGACCGCGTCTGCGATCTGCAAGAGTTCTAGCCGGTTGGCGGCAACGCCGTATGCCATTGTTCAGTTCTCCTGTACGGCGCCTTTTCGCGCGCTCAAATCTTCCTGAATGAGTTTGTCGGTGAGCACCAGCTTCGCTTCTGCGATGCCTTTGAAAGGAAACTTCACGCGCGCACCCTGCGTCTCCATCACCACGTCGGTGCCGTCGAGACCCAGAACCTGCCCGCGAAAACGTTTGCGTCCATCGAGCGGCGCGATCAGTTCAAGCTTCGCCTCATGGCCTGAATAGCGCGAATAGTCCATCAGACGCGTCAAAGGCCGGTCGATGCCGGGCGACGACACTTCGAGTTCGTAGTCGCCTTCCAGCGGATCGTCCGCTTCCATGAAGTCCAGAAGCGCGCGCGCCAGCGTTGCGCAATCTTCCACGTTCATCGTGCCGTCGGGCCGCTCGGCCATGATCTGCAACGTCTTCGTCTTCCCGCCCATCAGGCGCAGGCGCACAAGCCTGTATCCGGCCGCCTCGATGGCGGGGGTCAGGATCGGCTCCAAATGCGACATGGCCGTGAGAATAGGCAGCTCCAAAGCAAAGGTTTTCCCGCGCGGCGGTCTTACGACCGCCACACAACAGGACGTTTCTGTTGTCTGGGATGGCGCGGATATAGGCGCGAAAAAGCCTTTTTGCAAGGCTCGGCGAGCGAATTTACCGATGTTCCGTTAGCGCGGAGTTTCCGTGTTCCCTTGGCTTTTCGGCTTGACCAGAGGGGCTTTTGGCTTTGACGGCAGAAATATCCTAACCTCGCCTGGATCAAGGTGCATCGGTGTGCTGCGGATTTCTTCCGGTGTTGGCGACTGAGAAGCAGCGCGCTGCTGTCCGCTACCGAACAAGACTCCCAGAGGATGGCCGCCGAGCAGCATATCGCCGATGAGCCAGAGCGTGCCAATGGCGACGCCCACCGCAAGTACCAGCGCGCCTATGTCGCCCCAGGCAATTGGTACGCGATCATCGTCTTCGTCATCCATCGAGAAACTTTATCCCAACCGGACGAAGCGAAGGAAGGTCGGTGGCCCTTTGATCGCCTTTGCTTCGTAGCGGGTCTGCGGCCAGTCGGCGGGTCGCGCGGTCCAGTCGGCAACGCTTTCAGCGGTCCAGGCGAACTGCGGATGCGCCATCAGGCGTTCCAAGGCATAAGGCAGATAGGATTTGTCGTCGGTGGCGAAGCGGAGTTCTGCGCCGAGCTTCAGGATACGCGCGAGCTGATCGAGCATGTCCAACTGGATGAAGCGGCGCTTGTGATGGCGCATCTTCGGCCACGGATCGGGGAACAGGATGAAGAATCGCCCGATGCTTGCATCCGGCAGGACTTCGATGATGTCGCGTGCGTCACCTTCGTGCAGGCAGATGTTTGCAGCACCATCAGGAATACGCGACAGCAGTTTTGCGACGCCGGATTCGTAAGGCTCCGCGCCGATCAATCCGATATCGGGATTGTGTTGCGCTTGCCATAGCAGATGCTCGCCGGCGCCGAAGCCGACTTCGAGCCACACGTCATCGACAGCAGAAGAAAAATACGAACGCGGATCGGCGCCAGTCTGCAACCGCACGCTCAGCTGCGGCAGCAACACCTCGCGCAGATTCGCCTGATGCGCGGAGAGCTTCGGCCCCTTGCGCCGCCCATAGAGAAGTCTGCGGCGGCGCTCGGCCGGCGCGTCGTCAGACGGCGCGCTTGATGGCGTCCGCGAGATCGGTCTTCTCCCACGAGAACCCGCCATCGGCATCCGGCGTGCGGCCGAAATGCCCATAGGACGAGGTGCGCGCATAGATCGGCTTGTTGAGGCCCAGATGCGTGCGGATGCCGCGCGGCTTCAGGCTCATCAGCTCCGGCAGAATCTTCTCAAGCTTCGCCTCATCGATCTTTCCGGTGCCGTGCAGATCGACATAGACCGAGAGCGGATCGGCGACGCCGATAGCATAGGAAATCTGGATCGTGCAGCGATCCGCAACACCCGCGGCGACGACGTTCTTCGCGAGATAGCGCGCCGCATAGGCAGCCGAACGGTCCACCTTCGTCGGGTCCTTGCCGGAGAACGCGCCGCCGCCATGCGGGGCCGCGCCGCCGTATGTATCGACGATGATCTTGCGGCCGGTAAGACCGCAATCGCCATCGGGACCGCCAATTACGAACGAACCCGTCGGGTTCACATGCCACGCCGTCTTGGTGTTAATCCATTCGGCTGGCAGCGCCTCGCGAATATAGGGCTCCACGATCTTGCGGATGTCTTCGCTGGTCTGTGACTCGTGACTATGCTGAGTCGAAAGCACGATCTGCGTCGCTTCGACAGGCTTGCCGTTCTCGTAACGCAGTGTGACCTGGCTTTTTGCATCCGGCTGCAACGTTGGTTCCTTGCCGGAATGGCGCGCATCGGCGAGCAGCTTGAGGATCTTGTGGCTGTAATAAAGCGGCGCCGGCATCAACTCCGGCGTCTCGGTGCAGGCATAACCGAACATGATGCCTTGGTCGCCCGCGCCTTCGTCCTTGTTGCCCGACGCATCGACGCCCTGCGCGATATGCGCGGACTGTGCGTGCAACAGCACTTCGACCTGCGCATTCTTCCAGTGAAAGCCTTCCTGTTCGTAGCCGATGTCCCGGATAGCCTTGCGTGCGACTTCTTCGATTTCCGCCGGGCCGATATGCTTCGGCCCGCGCGTTTCGCCCGCGATCACGACGCGGTTGGTGGTGCAGAGCGTTTCGCACGCTGCGCGTATGTCCCATTCCGATAGGCCGCTCTTGGGGCCTTCGCGGAAAAACAGATCGACCACTTCATCGGAGATGCGGTCGCTCACCTTGTCGGGGTGGCCTTCGGACACGCTTTCGCTGGTGAAGAGATAGTTCTGACGCGGCATCGGAAAAGTCCCTGGAAATGAAGGCCGGACTCCTTATCAGGAATGGCCTCGGGGTCAACCGGAATGATAGGCTTTGCCCGCTGTCACAAAGGCTTAAGGGAGGAATTCATGGCGTTTCAGGGCGGGTGCGTGTGCAAGGCGGTGCGGTATGAAGTGTCCGCCGAACCGTTCGGGGTGATGAACTGCCACTGCCGCGCCTGCCAATATGCGTCGGGCGGCGGCTACACCACGGCGGTTGTCGTGCCGCGTGGAACGCTGACGGTCACCAAGGGCACGCCGAAATCCTATACCTCGACCGGCGATTCCGGCGGCAAGGTGGTGCGCATGTTCTGTGGCGAATGTGGATCGCCGCTGTTCAGCGAACCGGAGGTGGGGCCGTTCCAGGTCGTCAAAGCTGCGTCGATGGACGATCCAGGCACGCTCACGGTCGGCGGTGCGCTCTATACCAGCGAGGCGCAGCCCTGGGCGCATATCGACCCGGCGAAACCGGCGTTCCCAAAAATGCCGCCGGGCGCCGGCTGATCCCAAGCCTGCATTTCTCAGAGCCGCCACTTTGTTGTGAAGCGCCTTGCGCGACCACGCCATCATCTCGATCTTGCGCGTGAGATTGCGCATGCGCCGCAGCAGAGCCTGCACCTCCTTGCGGCGCGCGATACGCCGCGCGGAATAACGGCCGTGACTCAAGCGGTTGCGATTGCCAACCGGCGCCCCACGCTTGCCTCCCGTCCGCTTGCCCATTTGAACCTCATGTTTTGAGGGGGGTACCCCCTCCTGCTTATGCAACAGCTGCCTATGCAACAGACCGCAAGATGTTGTGGTGAGAACGATATGGGAGCAGTTGATTTCAAAAATCCGCGTACCCCCCTCCCCCTCTCCCCTCTTTATCTTCATCGCGAAAATCGCGACGCAATTTCTCCTTCGACGATTTTCTCAAATCGCCGCCAGACTGAACGTCGTGGATAAATGGTGATGCGCCGAAAACGGTTCAAGATGCGGCGCTGATAATTTCTGTATAGACTTATTTGATTATAGATAGCATCCCAGTTTGAATTTAGACGTATGCAACAAGCGGTTTTGTCTTCTGTGGGCAATATCGACATAGCAAAGATCGCACACGACCCCAACGAAAAACCACTACGAAAACGGAAAAGGCTATGACCGATCAATCCGTGCTTTGGGCTCACACTCTTCCATTTTGGAATGGCTGGGGCGTTCGATTGATGGTCGGTGGTGCGTGTCTGGGTCTACTCGCGCTTGTTGCCTCACTCGCTTCATCATTCATCCTCTGGAAAGTGTCTGGACAAGAGACAAGCACGCTGAAGCTACAGCTGCTGTCGCAAATAGAAGAAACTGCAAAGGCGAATGCGCGCGCTTGGGGAAGCAAAATTAGCATTAGAACAATTCAAAGCCCCGCGTACACTTTCCGAAGAAGAGATAGCCAGAATAACAGCGGCCGTATCCTCATTTGCAGGCCAAGAATATAGCGGCGGGGTCGTGGTCAGCGTGCCAGACGGACAACAGCTCTGGAATACGCTTGATTGGATATTGCAGAAAGCAAAATGGAGCCGTGCCGCAAAAACTTATAACGGAGATCGTTCGGCGAATCCGCCGTACGACCTATTGATAAACGCCAGAGAGGGTGTTGCTGTACTGTTTCCGGCGAATGCGCCCAACGCATCTCGAGCGGGTAAGGCGTTTGTGGATGCGCTAAGTGGCGCGGGAATTTCCGCGCACGTCTCTGAAAACAATGGCCCAAGACTACGCGACAACATCATTGAAATCGAAATAGGGGCCAAGCCGAAGTAACAAGCACGCCCGCACATTCACAAAATAAACCGCGACAGGTCCTGATCTTTCGACAAATCTTCGACGCGGTGGCGCACGTACGCGGAATCGATGGTGATCTTGCCTTCGCCGTGTTCGGTGGCGGAGAAGCTGATTTCGTCCAGCACGCGTTCCATGATCGTTTGCAGACGCCGCGCGCCGATGTTCTCGACGCTCGCGTTCACATGCGTGGCGATATCGGCGATGGCGCCGATGCCGTCTTCGGTGAATTCGAGTGTCACGCCCTCAGTCGCGAGCAGCGCCACGTATTGCTTGATGAGGCTTGCTTCCGGCTCGGTGAGGATGCGCTGCATATCGTCGCGCGACAGCGCCTTGAGCTCCACACGGATCGGCAAACGGCCCTGCAATTCCGGGAGCAGGTCGGACGGCTTTGCAATGTGAAACGCGCCCGACGCGATGAAGAGGATGTGATCGGTTTTCACCTGGCCGTGTTTGGTCGCGACCGTGGTGCCTTCGATCAGCGGGAGAAGATCGCGCTGCACGCCTTCGCGGCTGACATCGCCGCCGCCGCGAAATTCGCTGCGTGCGCAAATTTTATCGATCTCATCCAGGAACACGATGCCGTTGTTCTCGACCGTCTCGATCGCCTCGCGCGTGATCGCGTCGTTGTCGAGCAGCGCGTCGGCTTCCTCCGCCACCAGCGGATCGTGCGCCTGCGCCACCGTCATGCGCCGCGTCTTGGCCTTTCCGCCGAAGGCTTTGCCGAAGATATCGCCGAGACCCACCATCGACACCTGCGCATTCGGCATGCCGGGGATTTCGAAGGATGGCATGCCGCCGGTATCCTTCATCTCCAGTTCGACTTCTTTTGCATCGAGCTCGCCGGCACGCAGTGACTTGCGGAACGACTCACGTGTCGCGCCGCCCGACTTTCCGACGAGTGCATCGAGGATGCGGTCTTCGGCGCGCGCCTCCGCCTGTGTCTCGACATCGCGGCGCTTTCGGTCGCGCACCTGGCCGATGGCAACCTCGACCAAATCGCGCACGATCTGTTCGACATCGCGGCCGACGTAACCCACCTCGGTGAACTTGGTCGCTTCGACTTTCAGGAACGGCGCCTGCGCGAGTTTCGCGAGACGCCGCGAAATCTCCGTCTTGCCGACGCCGGTCGGCCCGATCATCAGAATGTTCTTGGGCAGCACCTCTTCGCGCAATTCGGGTGAGAGCTGCTGACGGCGCCAGCGATTGCGCAGCGCAATGGCGACGGCACGCTTGGCATCGGCCTGGCCGACGATATAGCGATCCAGTTCGGAAACGATTTCCCGCGGTGTAAAGGCTGTGGTCATGGAGCCGATATAGGTCTTCGCGCCGTGTGGTTCAAACAGCAGATGCTATGTCTGTTTTCGCGAAGTCCTCGCCCTTAAATAACAAAGGCTCATTCAGGCTTTTTGCAAGAGCGTAAGCGAACACGTCTGCGAGATTGAGACCGGCGGGATGTCTGCCCTTACCGAAAGTTGCATAAGCGCGGCGCGCGCGGTTGGCCGTGTCAATATCGACTGGCGCAATGTCGATATGGCCGTCGGTGAGAAAGCCGTCGAACCATTCTTTGCCTCGAGGGCCATGGCGTGACTCGATGACGGTGGCGCATTCGACATAATTGATGGCGCATAGCCATACTCTGACGGCATCTGCAATCGCGCGGGCGAAAACAGGACATTCCGCTTCCTGTTGGAAAATCGCGAGAACCGCCGACGTATCGATAACCATCAGTCGAAAAGACCGTTTTCGTTGTACCCCATGATCTCGTCTGGCGTCCGATCATCGAGCACCGGCAGCTTTTGCATTTCAATGACAATTTCCATGATGCGCTGAAATCGCCTGTCGCGATCAGCCTGTTCGCGCGCAGTGTTGCGTTTCAATTGCTCTTCCAACGCGTGAATGATCGCGTCGGTAATCGTCTCGCCGGTCTGCTTCGCCAATTTGCGCGCCAGGCGGCTGGCTTTGGCGTTGTTTATGTGAAGCGCGTCGCTCATGTACATTTTATAGCAAGAATGTACATCGCGGTCAATCCGTGGCGAGGCTTTCGAGCGTCACATTGTCGTTGGTGTAGATGCACAGCTCCGACGCGATCTTCATGGCGCGGCGTGCGATCTCTTCCGCCGACAGATCCATGTCCCAGCAGCGCGCGCGCGGCGGCGAGCGCGAACGGGCCGCCGGAGCCGACGCCGATCAGACCATATTCCGGTTCGACCACATCGCCGTTGCCGGTGAGGATGAGCGAGGTCTTGGCATCGACCACGGCCATCATCGCCTGAAGCTGTCGCAGGTATTTGTCCATGCGCCAGTCCTTCGCGAGTTCGACGCAGGCGCGGGTGAGATTGCCCGGGTGCTGCTCGATCTTGGCTTCGAGCCGTTCGGACAACGCGAACGCATCGGCGGTCGCGCCCGCGAAGCCGACGATCACGTCGCCTTTAGCCAAGCGTCGCACCTTGCGCGCGCCGGATTTCATCACCGTCGCCCCAGCCGTGACCTGACCATCACCCGCGACGACGACCTGCCCGCCCTTGCGGACGGAAAGGATGGTGGTGGAACGCCATTTCGGGCCGTTAAAGCCTGTTTCCGCCATTTTGCGGCATTATCCCTGACTGATATAGAACACCGGACCGTCAGATAAGGCCGCGCCATGCGCACTGCAACCGTCGAACGCAAGACACGCGAGACCGAGATCGCCGTTTCGCTCGACCCTCGACGGCTCGGGCGAGTGCGATATCGACACCGGCATCGGCTTTCTGGACCACATGCTGGAAAGTTTCGGCCGCCATTCGATGCTGGACCTGAAGGTCCGCGCCACCGGCGACCTGCACGTCGATTTTCACCACACCACAGAGGACACCGCCATCGTCATCGGTCAGGCGGTGAAGAAAGCGCTTGGCGATTTCGCCGGCATCACGCGGTTCGGCGCGGCGTTGATCCCGATGGATGAGACGCTGACGCGCGTGGCGATGGACGTTTCCAACCGGCCCTATCTGATTTGGAAAGTGCAAATCCCGGCGCCGAAGCTCGGCGAGATGGATACCGAGCTGTTCAAGGAATGGTTCCAGGCCTTCGCGCAGAACGCGGGCATCACGCTGCACATCGAAAATCTCTACGGCGCCAACAGCCACCACATCGTGGAAAGCTGTTTCAAAGGCACCGCGCGCGCGCTGCGCGAAGCGGTCACACCCGATGAACGCCTTGAGGGCGGCGTCGCCTCCACCAAGGGCACGCTCAGCGACGGATAATGTCGATACGGCCCAGTCTTAGCCAATGACGGCGAGATGCGCCTTGCCGCCGGGCACGGCATTGACGGCGAGCCGCCGGTCGAAGGTTGCGAGCCTGCCTGTATGGGCAACGGCCAGGGCAAGCAGATAAGCATCCGTGATTTGCCCGAAATCCAGAAGACGCGTGGCATCGATCCGGTTTTCATCGAGAATGCTGATGTCGGCAGGCCAGAACACATGGCCCGGATGCGCGCAAAGATCGCGCAGATAAGGAACGATCGCCGCCGGCGTGCCCCGCGCATTGGGATAACGCGGATTGCCGAGAATGCGCGGAACCGCAGCTTCCGTTATCGGGCATGTTGCCCAGCCGTTTTTGCCCGTTTCGGCGAACCAGCGATGCGCCGGATCGTGATGTGTATGATCGGGATCGAGAAGCGCAATCAAGACATTTACGTCCAGCAGAAATACGCTCACGGCAATTCGTCGCGCAGCGCCTGCACGATATCGGCGGTCACCGGACTGCCCTCTTTGCTGCGCGGCAGGAGCGTGATGCCGTTGCGCGTTTTGCGGGGAGCCGGACGTGGTGCGAGCCCGCGCCGTGCCAGTTCGGACACAACCTCGCCCAAACTGCGATTTTCGCGTCCGGCCTGGGCCTTCGCCGCCAAAAGCACGTCGTCATCTATGGAGAGCGTGGTGCGCATCCCGGCAGCATCACACATCACGCATCACGCATCAACCACTTCCTTGACACCTGCAACAAGGGCACGCTCAACGACGATTAAACCTCTGTCACAGGCAGGCTGCCGATTGACCCTTCCGGCGGTGAATGCCAATTTTTTGGCACGAAAGGTGGTTCGCATGAAGCGGTTCATACTTATTGGATTGGCGTTCTTTCCTCCTTGCAGCGCCTGCTTTCGCCGCTAAGGCCGCGTTCGACACCAAACCATGGCTGGAAGACCTCACGCAGACGCGTGAGGTGCTTTCGACCAAATACGCCAATCTCGAATGGGCCGTGTTCGATCGCGAGGCGAATCTGAATGCGCTTTTTGCCGACACGCAAAAACGTCTGGAGGCGGCGCAGAGCGAAACCGATGCGCGCGCGGCGTTCGACAGATTGGCGCGCCGGTTGGGTGACGGGCATGTGGGCTTTCGCTGGCCACCCTCCGGCGCATCGCAGGAAAGCGCATCTGCGTCGCCGCCTTGCGGAGACTACAACGCGTCGATGGTCAGCACGCCGATGGTTGCGCGCGTCGCGGACTATCAGGCGATTGGCAGCGCGCATTCCGATCTCTTTCCCATCGGCACGGTGCGATCCGGAAGACATCTTATCGGCGTGATCCGCATCGGATTGTTCACGGCACAGGGCTATCCGGACCTCTGCAAATCCGTTCTCGCCAAAATTGGCGTTCCAAACGGACAAACCTTGCGATGACGCGTGCCATCAGCGCGTCGATGACGAAACGGGCAAGGAACTCAACGACGCCTTCATTGCACAACTCGAAACATTGAAGGCCGCGACGCCGGACATGCTTCTCGTGGATATCACGCGCAACGGCGGTGGCAGCGAATGGGCGGAGGCGGTGGCGCGTATGCTGACACCAAAACGTCTGAAGTCGGAACGGCTGATGTTCGTGCGCGGCGAACACTGGGTGAAGCATTTCACCGAGATGGAAGACGATCTGCACAAAGCAGCAAAGACGGCGCCGCCCGCAGATCGCGTGCAATTGCTGGCTTGGGCCAACGATGCGCACCGGAAGAAAGAGATCGCAGCGATGCCTTGCGATTCCGCGCCGCTGTGGGAGGGCAAGCATCCCGCATGTTCCTGGTTGGGCGAAGGCTTTTCGACTACCGGGTTTCTTTCGTCCGCCGATCCCGAAACGCTGCGGGGAAAATCCTGGGCATCGGACGCGTTCACGCCGATGGAATTTTCCTATCGCGAGGGGATCTGGCGCGGCCCGTTGATTGTCGCGGTGGACAGCGACACCGGATCGGCGGCGGAGGGAATTCGCAGCCACGCTTCAGGACAATCACGCTGCGTTGATTGTCGGTGAGCCAACGGTTGGTGCTGGCTGCGGCCACACCGATGGCGGCACGCCGACGACCCTCAAAAACAGCCGCGCCGTTCTCTCCGTGCCCGATTGTGCGCGGTTCCGCGCCGACGGCAGCAACGAAGTGCGCGGCATCCGGCCGGATGTGCTGATCGGCTGGCGCAAAATGGACGGACCGGGACGACGCGCGGAAGATTTTGGGCAGGCATTGCCAAGTGTTGTCGCAGCAATGATCTCGCGGCAGACGGGAAATCCCTGACGACTCGTCACGAATAGTGACGCTGGCGTCATTTTTAATTGACTCTTCACGCCTGCTGGCGATAGTGGCGGCCTCGTCATCTTTTGAAGGTGGAGTTTGGTCATGGTTCAAATCACCAAAGACAACGCCTATGACGCCGTGGCGCCGGACGATTTTCCCGCGATGCTGGAGGTCGAGCGCTACAGCCACCGCAACACCGCCTTCGACAAGATCATCTCCGCGACCCACGATCACTTCTGGGATCCGCTGGACAAGAAATACATCGACTTCGCCGCGCCGTTCGACCTGACGGCCAAGACCATCATGCCGATGGGTTTTTTCCCGATCTTCTCCACCCGCATCGGCGACGCGATGAGCGAGGCGGACAAGATCAAATTCGCGAACGAAGCTTCGCGCTGGCAGATCTCCTCGATCCTGCATGGCGAGCAGGGTGCCCTCGCGCTGTCGGCCTCGCTCTGCCACATCCCTGAAGGATCCGGGCGCGCAGGAATATGCCGCCAACCAGACACGCGAAGAAGCACGGCATGTCACGGCGTTTGCCGCCTACATCAAGTCGCGCTGGGGCACGCCGACACCGTGCGGCGCGACGCTTCAGAACATGCTGACCGAGATCGTCAATGCGCCGGAGGTCTACAAGAAGATCGTCGGCATGCAGATGCTGGTCGAAGGCCTCGCCATGGGTGCGTTCGCCACGCTCTATCAGAAATCGCAGGATCCGCTGCTGGTGAAACTCTGCCAGCTTGTGATGACCGACGAAGCCTTCCACCACAAATTCGGAAAGATCTGGGCCGACCGCACGATTCCGAAGCTCTCGGCCGAGGAGCACAACATCGTCGAGGATTGGGCGGCGCAGTGTTTTCAGACGCTGCTGTTCAACCTCGTCAATGCCGAACAGATGCAGACGGTGTATACCAGCGTCGGTATCGACTGGCAGGACGCGCGCGCCGCGATCATGGAAGCCTATACGGACGACGACCGCCGCGAGGGCCATGACGCAATCGACCAACATCTTCCGCGTGCTCATCAAGACGCTGCTCAATGCCGGCATCATCACCGACCGCACCCGTGCCTTCTATGCGATGTATGTGAACATGGATGAGCTCAAGAACGAAGGCGACCGCATGGTGGGCGACGACATCGCCGAAGAAGGCATCCAGTATCTTCAGTCGATCAACTTCACCGGTCGCAGCAGCACACTTCTGGCGGCGGAGTAAATCTCGCAGTCATGCGTGAAACGAAAGCCCGGACCGCGTGCCGGCTTTTGATCAAGCAAAGTCCATTGCATAGTTTCACCGTGAGTTCGACCATCCTCTTTCGTCATGGCCGGGCTTGTCCCGGCCATCCATACGCTCCCTGCCAGCAGTGAGATCATGGATGGCCGCCACAAGGGCGGCCATGACGGTTGGAAAGACAGAGCTATATATTCTCATGAAAGTGAATCGCCGCGCCGCGCTCGAAGCCGCCGAAGCCGAGGGCATGGCGATGCTCGATGCCATCGAGCGCGCGGCCTTCATTGCGCCGGGCCGTCTTGAAACGGATGTGGATGACGACATCCGCAACCTCGCAGAGCGCGACTTCGGCGTCGCCGTAAATTGGCACAAGCGTATCGTGCGCACGGGCCCGAACACGCTCTGCACGTTTCATGAAAAGCCGCCGGTGCGGACAATCGAACCGGAAGACACGGTCTATCTCGATCTCGGCCCCGTGTTCGAAGAATGGGAAGCCGATCTCGGCCGTTCCTATGCGCTCGGAAGCGATCCGGAAAAGAAACGCCTCATCGCCGATCTGCCGCGGCTTTTCGACATCGTGAAGGCGCAGTATCACGCGTCGCCGGATATCACCGGCGCGGAGCTTTATGCCTTCGCACAACGTGCGGCGGATGAAGCGGGATGGATTTTCGGCGGCAAGATCGCAGGACATATCGTCGGCGAGTTTCCGCATATCCAGCGTGTTCCGGGCGATCCCGATCTGCATCGCATCGCACCGGCCAACCCAAAGCGCATGCGCGATCCGGACGATAACGGCGATGAACGCCACTGGATTCTGGAAATCCATCTTGTCGATAAGACGCGCACGTTCGGGCGGGTTCTATGAGCGTCTGCTCTGAATATTGACCGCCCGTTCTCCGAATGTTCCAATGCCGCGATGTATGGCACCGCATCCGATGTTGCGCGCGGCGTGAGCCGCCTGCTGTTTCAGGAAGGGTTTTCGCCCATCCTGGAATTCACGCTCGCCAACGGGCGCAGATTGGACGTCGCGGCGCTTGGGCCGGATGGCACGATACTGGGCGTCGAGATCAAGGTGAGCGTCGCCGATCTGCTCGGAGATCAGAAATGGCCGGAATATCTGGAATTCTGCGAGCTGTTCTATTTCGCGATCCCCCCGAACTTTCCCGATCATCATGTGCCTGACGGCACCGGCCTGATCGTTGCCGACCGCTATGGCGGCGAGATCGTGCGTCCTTCGCAGCGTACGCAACTGCACGCCAGCCGCAGGAAAGCCGTGACGCTGAGTTTCGCGCGCGTTGCAGCGCAAAGGCTGTCGATGGCGCTGGAACTGGCGAGCGATCCCCCGCGCGTGCTGGGAGAGATCCTGAAATGAAGAAGGCCGCGAAGAAGCCTGCGAAAGGCGTCACGGCCGCGCAGTTGAAGAAGATCGCGCTGTCGTTCCCGGAAGCACACGAAAAGCCGTCTTACGGAAAGCCCAGCTTCTTCGTCGCCAAGAAATTCTTTACGCGGTTGCGCAGCGAGGACAATTCGCTCGTCATCGTCGTGGATGGGATGGATCAACGCGACATGATGCTGGAACTCGATCCCAAAACCTATCACATCACCGATCACTATAAGGACTATCCGGCGATGCTTGTTCGGATGGAGCGCATTTCGCCGGAAGAACTGCACGCGATGCTGGAACGCCGCTGGCGCAAAATTGCGCCGAAGAAGTTGGTGAAAGAATCGGTTGAGGGTCCGCGTCGCCCTTCGAGGCGCGCCGATGCGCGCACCTCAGGGTGACGCTCTCATTTAACCTGGTCCATACGCACTCTACCCGTCGCGTCATGGTGAGGTGCGAAGCTCCATCGCGGGAGCGATGGAGCTGAGCCTCGAACCATGGCGCGTTAGCGCGGGCTGCGCTTGGCGAGGATGCGTTGCAGCGTGCGGCGGTGCATGTTGAGACGGCGCGCCGTCTCCGACACGTTGTGGCCGCAGAGTTCGTAGACACGCTGGATATGCTCCCAGCGCACGCGATCCGCCGACATCGGATTTTCCGGCGGCTTCGGTTTCGAGCCGGCTGTGCCATCAGCGCAGCCAGAATGTCGTCGGCATCGGCGGGGCTTCGGCAGATAATCGATCGCGCCGTATTTCACGGCGGCGACTGCGGTTGCGATGTTTCCGAAGCCGGTCAGCACCACGACACGCGAATCCGGGCGAACGGCGTGCAATGTCTCGAGCACATCGAGACCGTTGCCGTCCTCAAGCTTCAGATCGACCACGGCATAAGCGGGCGGCGGTTTCTTTCGCTTTCGCTTTTCCTTCCGCCACGCTTTCCGCAATGGCGACGGTGAAGCCGCGCGCTTCCATCGCGCGCGCAAGGCGTTCGCGCAGGGGCCTGTCGTCTTCGACGATGAGGAGGGTTTTGTCTTCGGGGGACGTCATGGCGGGGGTCTTACCCCCCCAGACGCGCCGGGTTCAATCCTCTTGGGTGCGGACCGGCGGACTTTCACCATCGATTACACCGCGCGGCCAAACAGCGTTCACCCGCGCCCCGCCGCCCTGCAGATTGATCGCCTTAACCGTGCCGCCGGTCTGCTCGAGCAGCGTCTTGGCGATGAAAAAGCCCAAACCCATGCCTTCGTGCTGGCCCAGTTCGACGCTGGGCCCAAGCTCGCTTTCGCCCAGCGCGTGATGGCCCGGACGCGAAGTGATGTAAGGCTCACCGATGCGTTCGAAAATCTCCGGCGCGAAACCAGGGCCGTCATCCTCAACCGAAATACGCAATTGCTGCGAGTCGAAGCTCGTTTGAACGCGCACGCGCGAGCGCGCGAAGTCTGCGGCATTCTCGATAATGTTGGCGAGACCGTGCAGAAGCTCCGGCGCGCGCCAGACCTGCGGCGGCACCTCGCCTTTGGTCTCGATCTCGATGCTGATCTCCACATCCTCACCGCGATAAGGATCGGCGATGTCGTCGAGCAACGCGCCCAGCGGCAACCGCGCCGTCGCGCCAAGCATCGCTTCTTCCGGATTGGAAAGGCGCGCGAGAATGGCACGGCAACGTTCGGCCTGCGCACGAAGAAGGCGAACATCCTCGATCTCGGCGGAATTCTCCGGCAGCGCGCGTTCGAGTTCGCGCGCCACGATGGCGATGGTGCCGAGCGGCGTGCCAAGCTCATGCGCTGCCGCGGTCGCCAGCGCACCGAGCGATGCGAGCCGATGCTCGCGCGAAAGGGCAAGCTGCGTGGCCGCAAGTCCCGCCGACATGCGCGCGCTTTCGCTCGCGATGCGCCACGCATAAATCGAGGTGAACCCGATGCCGATTACGAGCGAGGCCCAGATTCCCGCCTGATAAAGCAGCGGCAGATCGAGCGCCTGCCCCGCTTCCCACGGCAGCGGTTTGTGGATGACGGAGATAAAGGACACCGACACCAGCGCAATCGCGCCAAGGATAAGCGTGTTGCCAAGATTGAGCGTTGCCGCGGCGATAACGACCGGCGCCAGGAACATCAGCGCGAACGGATTGGCGATGCCGCCGGTGAGATACAGAAGCGCGGCCAGTTGCAGCACGTCGAATGCCAGATAGACCGTCGCTTCGCGGTTGGTGAGCCGGTGACTCGGGGGATAGCGAAACGCGAGGCTGACATTGAGTGCGACGCTTACTCCGATGGCGATGGCGCAGGCCACAAAGGGAAGCCGATAGCCGAGCGCGAAATAGACGATGAACAGCGCCGCCGATTGCCCGCCGATGGCGAGCCATCGCAGATTGCTCAACGTCCGAAGCCGCACACGCCCGCGCGCGGCGGACGCCGGAAGCAACCGGATCGCCGCCGGCGCCGCGATGGCTTCTGTGCTTTGCTCGATCGCCATGCGCGCCTTCGCCGCTTTCCCTTTGGAACGCCGGAATACTATCAATCGATGGCGACAATGAAACCTTGGCCATGATCCGTACACCGCAGGCCCTGATCCCCTATATCGCCGCGATTGCCGCTGTGGTCGCGGGGCTTCTGTGGCATGCCGGCGATCAGGTCGGCGGATTGGGCAACGCGGTGCAGACCGGCACAGCACAGATCGGCGGACCGTTTATGCTGATCGATCAGAACGGTGCGTCACGCAGCGATGCGAGCTTTCATGGCCGCTTCATGCTGATTTATTTCGGCTACAGTTTCTGTCCCGATGTTTGCCCGACGACGTTGCAGGAGATGGGTTCTGCGCTCGACAAACTGGGGCCGAAGCGCAAACGCATCGTTCCGGTGTTCATCACCATCGATCCGGCGCGCGATACGCCGACGGTGCTCAAAGGCTACATGAAGAGCTTCGGTCCCGATTTTGTCGGCCTGACCGGAAGCGACAACGCCATCGCGCAGGCGGCGCGCGCATACCATGTCTATATCCGCAAGCACCCATTGCCCGGCGGCAACTACTCGATGGACCATTCCGGCGTGATCTATCTGATGGGACCGGACGGGAAGTTCATCACTTACTACGAAGACGAGATCGGCCCGGATAAAATGGCCGACGATCTGCGCAGCAGACTCTAAGGAACGACGGGTTTGCCGTCCCTCACTTCCACGAGGCCCATGCTATTGCCCGCAGGGTCGGTGAACAACCCGATCACCACGACGCCCTTCACCTCGAAGCGCGGCATGACCGTCTTGCCGCCGGAGGATTCGATCTGTTTTAGCGCCGCCGTCACGTCCGGCACACCGAGATAAATGACTTTCGCGGCGGGATCCTGGCGCAACGCGCCCCTGAGTCCTGCACCGTCGATGTTGCCCATGGCGTCGGTGCTCCAGCCGAAGACATCGGAATAGAACGCCTTCTGTTTCGCGCCGTCAGGCCCGGCGATATCGAAGAATACGACTGGCGCTGGCATCTTTTTCTCCATCAGCAGCGGGAAGGGTGCAGTCAGATGTTCGGCGGCGTCAATCCGTTCTGCAGCGCGGCGGCGATCAACGTATTGCGCATCAGGCAGACGATGGTCATCGCGCCCACACCGCCCGGCACCGGCGTGATCGCACCGGCGAAGTGTTTGGCATCGTCATAAGCCACGTCGCCGACGATCTTTGTTTTGCCGTCGCCCGCATCGACACGATTGATGCCGACATCGATCACGGTTGCGCCCGGCTTTACCCAATTGCCTTCCACAAATTCGGGCTTGCCGAATCGCAGCGACGAGAATATCGGCACGGCGCGCGACGGCGGGAAGATCGCGTGTCTTCGAATGCGCCATTGTCACCGTCGCGTTGGCGGCCAGAAGCAACTGCGCCGCAGGCTTTCCGAACAGCAGCGAACGGCCGATCACAAGCGCATCCATGCCCGCGATGTCGCCGATATATTCTGTTCAGCAACATCGTCACGCCGGAAGGTGTGCAGGAAACGAGCTGCGCACGACCGCTGAGCAGAAGGCCCGCATTTGTCGGCGTCAAAGCGTCGACATCCTTTGCGGGGTCGAGCGTATCGAGCACGGCGGCTTCGCGAACCTGCTTCGGCAACGGCATCTGCACCAGAATGCCATGCACGCTTTCGTCGGCATTCAAAGCCTTCACTTGAGCCAGGACTTCCGCTTCGCTGGCGCTTTCCGGCAGATGATGATGCACAGATTTGAAACCGATGGCCTCGGCGGTTTTGTTCTTGTTGCGGATATAGACTTCGCTTGCCGGATCGTTGCCGACGAGAACGGTCGCAAGGCCCGGCGTCAGACCGTGATCGCGCTTCAATGCGGCGGTTTCGGTTTCGATCTGCGCCCGCAGCTTTGCTGCGAATGCCTTGCCGTCGATCACTTTCGCGCTCATTCACGCCTCTCCGAACTGTTCCAGCCGTGCCGCAAGCAGCGCTGTATCGCCCGCAGCCACGATGGTTTTCAAGCGCGATGTCCCGCCGCCCATAAGAGCAAGCGCGGATTTCGCGACGCCCAATTCCTTTGCCAGCAGCACAAACAGCGCGGCGTTCGCCTTCCCGTCTTCGGGTACCGCGCGCACGCGCGCCTTCAGATGGGGTTTTCCACTCGCATCCACCACCCAACCGTCTATCGCGTCCCGCCCACCCTTGGGCGTCAGGCGAATGTTGAATTGTACGCTGCCCGGCAAGATGCGGATGCGTGCCGGCACTTCTTAAAAGAGCCCGGCTTTCAGGGCGCCCCAGACGATAAGACGCTCCAGGAACCAAAGTGCGACCAAGACGATCAGCGGAGACAGATCGATTCCGCCGAAGGGTGGAATGACGCGCCGCACCTGCCGGAACACCGGCTCGGTCAGCGCGTCCAGCGCGCGAAGAATGCCACGGACGATCTCGTTGCGGGCGTTGATGACATTGAAAACCACAAGCCAGCTTGCGATCACCGCCACGATCACGACCCACTCATAAATGTTGAGCAGCAGAAGGATCAGCCAGATGAAGGGGTTTTCGAACATTTCCGCACGGCACTTTCTTTTCGAACCAAACAGGCAAGGCCCGGTTCTGCCCGTTCTAGCCATCCCGACCGGGCTGCGGCAAGGCGATACTCTGATTTCATCGAAAACCTGATCCCGCGCGAATTTCGGGAATCTTTACCGCCTTCGGTCAACAGCGGCCGTCGAATTTAGGGTTCTGGTAAGGGTCACAAGCGTAGGACTGGGCCATGTCCACAGCGATTGCACACGGCGCCAATCCGCGCTTCGCCGCAGACAGCGCTTCGAACAATTTTCGCCAGGTCCGCTTCCGCCGTTTCGCCCGGCTGGTGGAGGACGTTCTCGCGACCAAGCCAACGTGCTCCATCATCGACCTTGGCGGACGCACGGCCTATTGGCGGGCGTTTGGGCGCGACCTTCCCTGGGACCGGATCTCAGTTCACGTCGTCAACACCGAGAACGAGCGTCCGAGCGCCGAAGGTTCGCGCGTGACGGCGGCTGTGGGCGACGCCCGTGCCCTTCCCGAATACGCCGACAACAGCTTCGACATCGTCCACTCCAATTCGGTGATCGAGCATGTGGGATTGTGGACGGACATGGCGCGCATGGCGAAGGAGACCCGCCGGATCGCGCCGCACTACTTCGTGCAGACCCCCAATTACTGGTTCCCGATCGAGCCCCATGCGCGCGCGCCTTTCTTCCACTGGCTGCCGGAGCCGGTGCGTGCCGGCATGATCCTTAAGAAACAGCGCGGCTGGATGAAGGGCCGTGACATCGGAGAGGCGACCGCGGCCGCGCAAAGCGCGATCCTGCTCACGCGCGCGCAAATGGCGCATCTGTTCCCGGATGCCGAGATCGTGCCGGAGCGCTTCTTCGGCTTCGTCAAATCCTGGATGGCGATCCGATAGCGGTTAACGGATCGTCAATCGGAACCGGACAATCTCGTCACTGTC
>JBBCHP010000021.1:0-55343 GCA_037201525.1 Rhizomicrobium sp.
ATGGTTACGGGGCATGCTTTGGGACTCACAGCGCGCGACATGAGCGACATGAGCAGGTTGGCGCAGCTCGCGGCCAATCCTCAAGGGACCACGCGCGAGGAAATCTTTCTGGCCGTTGCTTCGCTTTATCGCGTGCAGGGCGTTTATTTGAACCTGCGCGAAAGCGCGTTGATGCGCGACATTCTGCGTATGCTGGCACGCGACGTGGAAATGGCGATCCGCATAGCGTTGGCCGAGCGGCTTGCGAGCGACACCACGGCTCCGCACGATCTGATCCTGCTTCTCGTGGACGACCGGATTGAAGTTGCCCGCCCGCTTATTCTCAACAGCCCTATCATCACCGAAGCTGACATGCTTCGCATGGTTGCCCAGTATGGCGACGCGCACCGGGAGGCCGTGGCCTCACGCCTTTACATTGGCGAACCGGTTAGTGAGGCCCTGTCGAAAAGCAATACCGAACCGGTGCTCGCGGCACTTGTGCGCAATGTAACGGCAAAGATTTCTTCCCAGGTTTTCGAGACCTTGATCGAGAAATCGAGATCGATCGCAAACCTCCAGGACCCGCTGGCGCAGCGTAAAGATCTTCCGCCTGCGCTGGCGCTCAAGTTGAGCGAATTCGTCTCGGATGCGCTCAAAGCCTATATTGAGATCAACTATCAGGTTAAACCGGAACGGCTCGACGCCGCGCTTGACCATGCCTCGCAAATTCTCGCCAAAGAGCCCGCTGCGCCGGAAGCCGAGCCGACGGAAAGTACACACAGGCTTGTCGACAAGCTGGCTGCCTCGGGCCAACTCAAAGCCGGCTTTTTGATGCGAGTCCTGCATCAGGGTCAGATCGACATCTTCGACCTCGCCTTTGCCAGACTGCTGAATCTTTCGCTCCCGGACTATCGAAAGAAGTTCTACGAAAGCGGTCCGCGCCTCGTGGCGCTTGCCTGCCGCGCCATAGGGATCGACCGTTGCGTGTTCGGAACCGTTTTCAATCTTTCGCGCCAGGTGCACAACCGGCGTTCGTCCCTGTCGCAGGCTGAACTTCTGGACGTGCAGTCGGTGTTCATAAACTACAGCAAGCCGGCTGCCCTGGCAGAACTTCAAAAGCTTTAAACTTGTGTCGTGACTTCCGGCTTCGCCTGCTAGACTATAGGCATGATAGATCCGTTCGGTCGCAAGATCAGCTATTTGCGCGTGTCGGTGACAGACCGCTGTGATTTCCGCTGCGTCTATTGCATGGCGGAGCACATGACATTCCTGCCAAAAGCCGACCTTCTGACGCTGGAAGAGCTCGAGCGTTTGTGCAACGCCTTCATCGCCAAAGGTATTGAGCGCATTCGCATCACAGGTGGCGAACCGCTTGTTCGCAAGAACGTTATGAGGCTGATCGAAGCGCTAGGCGCGCGTGTCGGCAGCGGACTTAAGGAATTGACACTGACGACGAACGGCTCGCAGCTCGCGCGCTTTGCTTCCGCGCTCGCGCAGGCCGGCATTCAACGGATCAATGTTTCGCTCGATACGCTGAATGCCGACAAGTTCCGCGCAATCACCCGCTGGGGTGACTTTCGGCAAGTCATGGCTGGGATAAATGCAGCACAGGAAGCCGGGCTTAAAATCAAAATCAACACCGTGGCGCTGCGCGGATTCAACGACGACGAAATTCCGCAGATTCTGGAATGGGCGCATGGCCGCGGCATGGATTTGACGCTGATCGAGACGATGCCGATGGGAAACATCGAGGCCGATCGCACGATGCAGTTTCTGCCGCTGTCATTGATACGCGCACAATTGGAGCGGCGTTTCACTTTCATCGATAGCGCCCATCGCACAGGCGGCCCGGCGCGCTATGTCCAAATCGCGGAGACCGGCGGGCGACTGGGGTTCATCGCGCCGCTGACGCACAATTTCTGCGAAAGCTGCAATCGGGTGCGTGTTACCTGCACCGGAACGCTTTTCATGTGCCTTGGGCAGAACGACGATGCCGATCTACGCGGCCCTCTGCGTGCTTCGCGCAATGACGACCCGATCAACGCCGCCATCGATGCGGCTATCGCGCGAAAGCCGAAAGGCCATGATTTCATGATCGACAGACGCCATACCAATGCTTCCCTATCGCGCACTATGTCTCTTACGGGTGGCTGATGACCAGAACTGTCCACTTCGCGGCCGCTGACGCCCCCGACGCTCAAGCCGCGCTCAAAATCATGCGTGAGCGGTATGAAGACGTCGGTGTTGAAGGGTGCGACGTCATCGTCGCATTGGGTGGCGACGGTTTTATGCTGCAGTCCCTGCACACATTCCTTGGCCGGAACAAACCGATCTATGGCATGAATCTCGGCTCCGTCGGTTTCCTGATGAATGAATTCAAAGAAGAGGCCCTGCAGGACCGCCTGGCCGCCGCAGAAGCGGCAAAAATCCATCCGCTGCGAATGAAAGCGACCAATAAGCACGGCAATGGCGAAGCGCTGGCCTTCAACGAAGTATCGTTGCTGCGGCAGACGCGGCAGGCTGCGAAGATTCGCATTCTTGTCGACGACAAAATCCGCACCCAGGAGCTGATTTGTGACGGTATCCTGGTATCCACTCCAGCAGGCAGCACGGCTTATAATCTATCCGCCCACGGCCCGATCCTGCCGATCGATGCCGATCTCCTGGCGCTAACCCCCATCAGCGCATTCCGTCCGCGGCGCTGGCGCGGCGCCTTGCTTTCGCATCGTGCCCGGGTGCGCTTTGAAATTCTCGAGTCCGGCAAGCGCCCAGTCAGCGCCGTCGCGGACGATCTTGAAATCCGAGAGGTGACGTCCGTGGATGTTGCCGAGGATCGCACCATCACCACCACCATGCTGTTCGACGCGGGCCATAGCCTCGATGAGCGAATCCTTGCCGAACAGTTTACGGATTGAATCTCCTTCAAAACGAAGTTTATGCGACTTCACCGCACGTTAACGCCCGTTAAGTAACCTGATCCAACAAGCGCATGCCGGCACGCGCGAGTTGGGCAAGATGAGCGGTTACAGATTTGACAGGCTGAAAGTTCTGGTGGTCGATGACAATGCGCACATGCGCAAGCTCGTTGTGACCATCCTTCAGGCGTTCGGCACCGTGCAGATTTATGAGGCGGCAGACGGCGAGCAGGCGTGGCTCATGATGCGGGATGCCAATCCGGACGTAATTGTGCTCGACTGGGTAATGGAGGGAATGTCAGGCCTTGAATTCGCGAGGCAAGTACGCACATCCCCGCAAACGCCTAACCCTTTTGTTCCGATCATCATGCTGACGGGGCACACCGCTATCGATCATGTCCGTCAGGCGCGTGATGCCGGCGTGAACGAATTCCTGGCCAAACCCGTTTCGGTGAAGGCGCTCCTCACGCGTCTCATTGCCGTGATCGAACATCCGCGTCCCTATGTGCGCACGAAATCCTATTTCGGCCCGTGCCGCAGACGGCGGGCCCATGATGAATATCGCGGGCCCGAGCGTCGTGCACCCGCCGATGCGATCGCACCAGTGGAATAAGGTCAGTGACGATGAGCAAAGGTCACCCCATTGAGCTTTTCATGCCGCCCAATATGTTGAAAGCCAAAGTTGGCGGCTCCTACTCGGGAATCGACACCGCGGCAATCATGCGTGCTGAGTCGGCTATGCAGACGCTGAAAGTGGAATTCGGCGAGTGGTGCGTCCAAGACGTGAACCGCCTGAGCGAATGTCGCGAGCGGTTTGCATCGAACCGAAACGCCGGTTCGCGAAAAGATCTTCTCCGCGCAAGTCTGGACATCAAAGGTCAAGCGGCAACCTTCGAATTCCCTCTCGTGGCGCGCGTGGCGGCATCCTTGTGCAAGCTCATCCAGGCAATTCCCGAGCCGGAAAGAATTCCGCTTATGCTCGTGGATGCCCATGTGACCGCCATCCGCATCATCTTTCGCGACAATATCAAGGATATATCCAATCCGATGGCACTCGAACTTCTCAAAGAGCTTGAGGCGCGTGTCACTGAGATCGCAGGCCCGAGCGTCTAGAACGCATCTTTCAGATTTGCCGACGTCTGCGCATACCCTGCGTCTTCGCGAATGCGCAGCACTTTTCCGTCAGGTCCTTCTTCGACCCACGGCGTCACTGTCAGAGGGGTGGCAGTCTTCGCCGCCACCATGGCTTCCGCAACATTTCGCGATGCCGCAAGCTTCATCAGATTGAGTTTGGTCGGAAACACGACATTCCAGGTCTTACGGTCGGTAATAGCGCGTTCGGCGGTAATCCATGTGGAATCTACAGATTCCCGCCCATCGTGACGGCCGGCATGGCCGACCGGCGACGGCGCAATGAAGAAATGTGTGTCGAAGCGCTTGGGCATGTGTTCGGGCGTAATCCAATGCGCGAACCGCGCGAGTTGATCGAGCGCGAGCTTGAGATTTTCCTTGCGCAGCATGTCGGCGACGCCGATCTCGTGCTTATCCAACGCTTGGCGATAAGCTTCCAGCGCGCTTAATCGCTCGCCGTTCACGAATTCGCCGCTTGACGCATCGCGCGCCAGTAGAATGCCAGACTCCTCGAATGCCTCGCGAATCGCGGCAGCTCCGAGCGCGCGCATCTCGTCGCTCCACCCTTCAACGCCGTCAGAGAGTTCGATCAAATCGGCATCGTTGTCGCGCTTATCGACCTTGCCGCCCGGAAACACCAAAGCTCCGGAGATAAAGTCGATCTGGTGGTGGCGTTTGACCATGAACACTTCGATCCCGTCGGCGCTATCACGGGCTAAGAGGATTGTCGCTGCGGGCACCGGCGCAACGGATGGCTTCTTTTCGGAATCCGGCATGAGCTCCTCCACGCGCAAGCCTAGCGCGCGGGATCGCGAACAGCCAAGACTTCAATACTTACCCATGGGAAGGCGCAGCCTGCGCGACAGAAGAGAGAACGTCCATCATACCTGGCGTCAGAAGAAATGGCGCCGGAGGTGGCGTCGTATCGCCATCGTCATTGTCGTCGCCGAAAGAAGACATGCTCGACAAGTGCGGCGACCAGTTGAATACGCTCGATAGCATCATCGTGGTATCGGAATCGGAAGTCGTGCCGGCAACAAATCGCGGTGTTTCGTTGCGAGTGGGCTGCAATGCTTCTGCCTTGCCGCCGGTCTCTGGTTGTTTGAGAGCCCAATTGTAGACGTCGCGCACGGTCTTGGCACTGCCATCGGCATGAAAGAACACATTGCGGTTCGCGTCCGCGGCCTGTGGAAACAAATCCGCCGCGCTTGCGTTTGGATGATTAGCGTTCAACTGAATCAACTTGCAGGCTGCCTGCGGACCCAGGAAATGCGCTGCGTAAAGCTCACCGTCGCAAACATTGCGACCGAGCGCGCTCTCAAGCGTGGCTTTGGTCTTGTTGGCGAACTCGCCGGCCATCAGCGCGGCAACCCTCGGATCCTTGCGTAGGGCAAGAATTGCCTGCCGGTCGGCATCGTTGGCGACCTGGAAATGCCCATCGCTGTTTTGGGTGATTGCGTTGGCGAAGCTTCCGAGCCCGTATTTCGCCCCGGTCTGCTTGATCATGCCGAGCCATGTCTGACCTGTGAACTGGAACAGACCGCACGCCGACGAAGTGCTTGATTGCGCTTGCGGTTTCAGACTGCTCTCGCGCATCGCGGTGCCGAGCAGGTAATGGAAATCTGAGCCCGTCGCGGCGCTTGCCTGCTTCAGGACGGAAATGATCTGGGCCGTGTTGGCCGTGGAATTTGCGGCTTCTGCCAGCATGGTTCCGGTTCTCCTGCCTATACAGGAGCAACCGCCGTGCCAGATTTGGTTAAAGCGCGTTTACGATTTCGGGTACCAAGCGCATGAGCGCAGCCACTTCATACAGTTCAGCCTGTCCATGTCCCCACACCGGTCCCGGCCAAGCGGCATCGTCCGGATTGCGCGCGACGATGTGGATATGAAGCTGCGGCACCAGATTGCCGAGCGCGCCGACATTGATCTTCGCTGCGTTCGAGAAGTATTTGAGCCGTTGGCTCGCGAGCGCAATCTCTGCGATCAGCAATCCGCGATCTTCCGGCGCGAGATCGAAGATTTCTCCAGCACCCGCTCGCCGCGGCACCAGGACCAGCCACGGATAACGCGCATCGTTCATGAGAAGCACGCGGCACAACGTCCAATCTGCAACAAACACAGTGTCTGCAGCCAACCGGGAATGGAGTTCGAAATCAGACATCTAAGTTTGTGTTTTTCCGAAACGGCGTGGATCGAAAGAAGCAAAATCTATTGGCCGACCCAAGATAAGGCCGCACAACATTTCCGCAATGACCGGAGCGAACAGGATGCCGTTGCGATGTTGTCCCGACGCGATAAACAGACCATCCACCGAGCTTGGCCCCAAAAGCGGAAGACCGTCCGGCGAAGCAGGGCGTAGCCCGGCCCAGTGCTCCACAATCTTCCAATTCCTGAGTCCGGGCATCAAAGACAACGCGCGCGAACTCAACCAATTCTCCGCCGCGGCAGTCAGACAGGTGTCAAAGCCTACATCTTCCTGCGTAGCGCCAATCAACAACTTCCCTTCACGCGATACGACATAGATGTCGTTTCCCCACACGACGTGAGCAGGGAGTGCAGTTTCGTTCGGCGGAGCGAGAGCAAGCATTTCACCCTTCATGGGCCTTACTGGTGGGATCGCGCTAGAAGGCAGACCCTCTATCAATCCGCTCCAGGCGCCTGCAGCGAGCACAAAGATATCGCCGCCATAGAGGCCAGCAGGGGTCAGTGCCGCGACTGCGCGGCCACCCCGTATTTCGATACGAACAACCGCTTCGTTGAGGATCAATTTTCCTCCCGCGTGGACAAACGCGCGCGCAAGCGCACGACCAAGTGCGCGGCTATCGACTTGCGCTTCTTGAGAAGCCCATAGCGCGCCTGCGATTTCATCATCAAGCAAAGGCTCCGCAACCCTCGCTTGCTCCGGCGTCAAAAATTTCAAATCGGGATCGAGTTGCGCGCGCGCGCCATAGGCTTTCGCCTCCTGCGCATTCGTCGCGGCCATCAGCGCTCCGTTTTGGGTATACCCGATCGTTATGCCGGACGCTTCTTCGACCTCGCCGGCGAAAGCAGGCCATAGTGCTCGCGCGCGATAGGCGAGTTCACCCTCTGGAGTCCGTGCTTCGTTATGCTCCGCGGTTGCCGACAGCATTCCCGCGGCAGCCCAGGTCGCACCTTGTCCGGCTTGTGCACGTTCGATGACGATGACGTCGATGCCGGCTTGACGCAGCCGCCAACCTATCGAGAGGCCGGCCACCCCGGCACCAATGATAACCGCTTTCAAGCGCTGCTCCGCGTAAGTGCAAGCGACACGCGCGTGCCTGCTGCAACGAATGCAGCCAGTCCAATTGTATACGCGATCGGGCTAAACCATTGCGGTATCGTGCAAGCGAGTAAGAAAGCCACGATGCCGACCAGCCGATCTGCGGTGTCGAGCCCGTGCGGACCGCGCATAAACTGAGATGCCGCAACTGTCGTAACAAGACCAAACAATAGAAAGCACGCAACAAGCGCGCGCGATGCGTCAGCAAGAGCGAACGCAAATGGCGCACCCGCCAGAACTAGGAGATCGAATGTTTGTGAAAGATCGCGCCAGCGCATATCGGCGTTGGTGCGTCCCAGCGCGGTGGAAGAAAAGCCTGCGAAGAGAACGATAACCGCGATCCAGCCATGTCGCATCGCGATCAGCGGAACAGCAGTCAGACCAATCGCGAAGCCCGCCACGACGAGCGGGGCAGAACCGACACCGGACGCAACAAGACGCGCCGCCATCTGTGCGCGCGCATTCCGCATCCAGGCCAAGAGGTTCGACATGTTGGATCGCTTAGGCGGAGTGCCGGCCTTCGTCAATCGCCCACACGCGGACCATATCTGATGGAACCTACCATCGCACAATGGGTTGTTTTTATTCTGCTTTGGCTACTATTTCAGTTCTACAGGTTGTCAAACCGCCCTACCTCAGTAAGGTGAGATTGGGAACGCAAAGAGGCGGTTCATGTTGCGGCGATTGGCAATTGGAGTGTGCGGCGCCGTGGCGCCTTTTCTGGCGAGCGTAGCGCATGCCGGAAACAGCCCCTGGTCTGCAACGGTTTATGCCGGCCCGTCTTCAACCGCGTTCGTGACCCAGATTTTGGACGGCAAGTTCGATGTCAATGGCGGCATGGTAGGATTTGCGCTCGACCGCGGCCTGTTTCGGCTTGGCTCTGGCATCTCCATCGCCGGCGAGATGCAGGTGACAGACTTCTTCGGCAAATACGCCTATCAAACAGGGGCCATAGGTCTCGGGCTTCGCTTCGACGAGTTTCCCTGGAGCGATTCTTTTCCGATGAGCATTGCCGTCTTTACGGGTCCGTCGTACGCACCCAATGCTCCGGTCATCCTGGATCCGGAACCCCATCAGGATCCGAAATTCCTCAACTATGTGAGCCTGGAATTCGCGTTCGACATGAACCCCGACTGGGACGCGACGGTGCGCGCCTATCATCGTTCCGGTGCTTGGGGCGTCTACAGCAACACCGCCGATGTCGGCAGCATGATCGGTATCGGGCTGCGCCGAAAGTTCTGACATGGCAGGCCTCCGGCCGGGCGCCTATAGTGCGCCGCTGAGAAAATGGAGGTTGCCATGGAAAAGGCCACTTTTGGAGCGGGATGCTTCTGGGGTGTAGAGCATTTCTTTGCTGAAGTGCCCGGCGTGACCGACGCGGTGTCCGGCTATGAAGGCGGCGCGACCGAAAATCCCTCCTACCGTCAGGTCTGCACCGGTACGACCAACCACGCCGAAGTTGTCGAGGTCACGTTCGACCCCGCGAAAGTCGAGTACGCGAAACTCGTCGAATTGTTTTTCAAGATGCACGATCCAACGCAGATGAACCGGCAGGGGCCGGACGTCGGCACGCAGTATCGCTCGGCGGTTTTCGTCCACTCGCCGGAGCAGGAGCGCGTCGCGCGCGAAGAACTGGAGAAGGCGAAAGCATCTGGCCGGTATTCGCGCCCCATCGCGACTGTCATCGAACCCGCACAGACGTTCTGGAAGGCAGAGGATTACCACCAAGACTATTTCGAGAAAAATCACGGTCATTCCTGTCACGTGACCTACAAGGAGATTGAGAACCAGTGAGAGTATCGAGGGGCATTGCGGGGGCACTGGTCATTATGGCGACGACGATCACGGCGAATGTGTCCTATGGCCAGTTGAGCCGCGGCGACCGCTATTCCGGCGCGCCGTGGGCAACGCGTTCTCCCGTGCTCGCACAGCACGGCATGGTCGCGAGCGAGCAGCCTCTCGCTTCCGAAGCAGCCGTGGAAGTCCTCAAGAAAGGCGGCAGCGCGGTGGATGCCGCGATTGCTGCCAACGCGATGATGGGATTGATGCAGCCGGTGCTGAACGGCATCGGCGGCGATCTCTTCGCCATTGTCTACGATCCCAAGACGAAAAAACTCTACGGCTACAACGGCTCCGGCCGCGCTGCGATGGGGCGCGATCTTGCCAGCATGAAGGTAAAGGTCGAAGCCGCTTACAAAAAAGCGGGCATGGAGCCGAAACTGCACATCCCGCCGGTCGGCTCGCTGCCGATCACTGTTCCTGGCGCGGTCGATGCGTGGTTCGCATTGCATGACAAGTTCGGCAAACTGCCGATGAAGGACGTGCTTACGCCCGCGATCCACTACGCGACCGATGGCTGGCCGGTGACACAGCTCGTGAGCGTCTATTGGAAAGGCAACATGGCCGCGTTCGAAAAGAACAAAGGCCTGATCGAAGAACTCGACAACGCGCGGCACACCTACATGCTCGACGGCCATACACCGGCGGAAGGCGAGATTTTCAAAAACCCCGATCTCGCACGGACCTATTCCATGCTCGCGAAGGATGGACGCGACGCTTATTACAAAGGCCCTATCGCACACACGATCGATGCTTATTTTAAGCGCATAGGCGGCGATCTTCGTTACGAAGATTTCGCTGCGCATCGTGGGGAATGGGTCGAGCCGCTGACCGTCAATTATCGTGGCTATGACGTGTATGAGCTTCCGCCCAACGGTCAGGGTGCGGCCGCGTTGCAATGCTGCAGATCCTCAAAGGCTTTGACCTGAAGAAGATGGGCGCGGGCAGCGTAGACGCACTGACCGCGATGCTCGAAGCCAAGCGGCTCGCTTACGAAGACCTCGCGAAATGGTATGCCGATCCCGGCCTTCGTGAAGGTGCCGATGAAAGGTCTGCTGTCGGACGCCTATGCCGACGAGCGTCCGCAAACTGATCGATCTTAAGCATGCGAACCCAAACATCGGGCCCGGCGAGCCGAAGCTGCATGACGGCGACACGATCTATCTCACCGCCGCGGACAAGGACGGCATGATGGTGTCGCTGATCCAATCGAACTATCGCGGCATGGGATCGGGGCTGTGGCCGATGGTCTCGGCTTCATGTTTCAGGATCGCGGCGAGCTTTATTCGCTGCGTGATGGGGACGCGAATGTCTATGCGCCGGGCAAGCGCCCGTTCCAGACGATCATTCCCGGCTTCGTGATGAAGGATGGACAGCCGTTTCTCTATCGTTCGGCTTGATGGGCCGGCGACATGCAGCCGCAAGGCCATGTGCAGGTGCTGACCAACATCATCGACTTCGGCATGAATGTGCAGGAAGCCGACGACGCCGCGCGTTGGCGCCACTTCGGTGGCGCCGAGCCAACCGGCGAGCCGTCCACCGGCATCGCACCGTCGAGATGGAGAGCGGATTCGATCCAGCGGTGAAGGAAGAACTTGCACGCCGTGGTTACAGGATCGTGCCTGGAACCGCGGTTCGGCGGCTATCAGGCCCATTTTGCGCGCGCCCAATGGCGTCTATTGGGGTGCGAGCGAGATGCGTAAGGACGGGGAAGTCATCGGGTACTAGGCAAACCTTGGATTTCTGGCATCCGGCAGCGACATCTTGATACGAAGAAAACTTTGCAGTTTCTTTGTATATGCTTATATCGACTCATGACCGATAAGCACTGCTGCCCTCGCCGAAGCCTTGCGCGGCTTCATCGGCAATCTGAAGCGGCGCATGCGGGCACAATCCCATGCTGGCGAAATGAGCTGGTCGCAGCTTTCGATGCTGAGCCGGTTAGACGTGACGGGCCCGCGACCGTGACCGCCATAGCGCGCGCGGAGGGCCTGCGCCCGCAATCCATGGGGGCCACGATCCGCGAATTCGAGGCTTCTGGCTATGTCACCGGCGCGGCAGATCCCGATGACGGCCGCCAGACGCTTTGGTCGGTAACGCCGCTGGCGCGCGATCTTGTGCAGGACGGCGCGGGACGCGCGGCAGGACTGGCTCCAAGCCACGCTCCAGAAAAATTTCTCGCAGCAGGAACGCGATGAGCTGGGCCGCGCGGTCAAGCTGCTCGAACGCATCGTCGAACAATAGGAAGGAACTCCAATGGCCGTCACCACGCTCGATCCCAAAACCGCGCTCATCGTCGTCGATCTGCAAAAAGGCATTCTTTCACGCGTAAGCGCCGATGCGATTTCCGGCGTCGTAAAGAATGCTGTCGCATTGCTGGATACTTTCCGCAAACACAACCTTCTCGTCGTTCTGGTGAACGTCTCCGGTGTCGCGCCGGGACGCAACGAGCAGCCGCGCATGCCGGCAAGTTTTCCGGGATGAGTTCATCGAGCTGATCCCCGAACTCAAGCGGCAGCCGTCCGATCACCTCGTGACCAAGCGCACGTGGGGCGCGTTCACCAACACGGTCTCGATGCGTGGTTGAAGAGAACGGCGTAACTCAAGTGGTTTGCTGCGGCGTCGCGACCAGTGCCGGCGTGGAGTCAACCGCGCGCTTCGCGCAGGAACTCGGCTACAACGTCACGCTCGCAAGCGATGCCATGACCGACATGAGCCCGGAAGCGCATGACAACAGCATCAAGCGCATCTTCCCGCGCCTGGGCGAAACCGGAACCACGGCGGAGATCGTCGCGCTTGTCGAGAAAGCCGAGCGCACAATGAACTGGGCCACGAGATCGCGTATTTCTTCGGCGGACTTTTCTCGCCAACGCCCTGCCGCACTACATCAGCGGGCTGATGGGCCGCGCATTTCAGTCGCCGTTCGCGAAGCCGCGCGGCGAGGGATATTCCCACCTCGACCATCAACGTCCTTTGGGGCTCTCTCAATCTTGCCATCGCTTATGCGCTTTGGTGCGCGTAGGCGATTTTGACTTTCACAATCTGGCACACGCCGGCGCAATGGGCCTTGGCATGCTGCATATGGCGCTCTTTGCAGGACAGCATTTCGGAAAATTCAACGGCGGAAACGCGGGCAAGTTTTCGTGAACGCAGTCGTCGGCACCTTCCGCTCTCTGCGAGTCTTCAACTACCGGCTTTGGACGGCGGGCTCTGTCGTTTCCAACGTCGGAACCTGGATGCAGCGAACGGCGCAAGACTGGCTGGTGCTGACGGAACTGACGCATCACAACGCCACCGCTGTCGGTATCGTGATGGCGTTGCAATTCGGCCCGCAGCTTTTGCTCCTGCGCGTGGACGGGGTTTGCCGCCGATCACATGGACCGGCGCAAACTGCTGCTTGCGACGCAAGCAGGCATGGGGCGCGTTGGCGCTCATCCTCGGCATTCTCACTGTTACGCATGTCGTGCAGTTGTGGGAGGTTTACGTCTTTGCCTTCCTGTTCGGTTGCGTTTCGGCCTTCGATGCGCCTGCCCGGCAGACGTTTGTCTCCGAGCTGGTGGGTGAGAACGACCTTTCGAACGCGGTGGGCTTGAACTCTACATCTTTCAATGCGGGCCGCATGATCGGGCCGGCCGCTGCCGGTTTGACCATCGCGGCGATGGGCACGGGTTTGGGCGTTCATTCTGAATGGTATTTCCTTTGTTGCGGTGCTTGTCTCGCTCTATTTCCTGCGCCTGCATGAGCTTCACCGCCACGAGCGCGCGCTCAAGAAGCGCGGCACCTGCTCGAAGGTTTCCGCTATGTATGGCAGCGTGCCGATCTGCGCACGGCCTGCATCATGCGTTTCATCAGCGCACGTTCGGCTTCAACTTCGCGATCTCATCTCGACCATGGCAGTGAGCGTGTTTCACGCCGGCGCGAGCCGCTATGGGCTGCTCTCTTCCGCCATGGCGGTTGGAACGGTAACGGGGGCGTTGCTGGCTGCGGGCCGGGAGAAGGCGACCTTTTCGCTTCTTTGCTATGGCGCCGCGGTGTCGGCATCGGCTGCGCGCTGGCGGCGATCATGCCGAACTTCTGGGCATTTGCCGTGATGCTGGTGATCGTGGGCATGGCGGCACTGACCTTCGCCAATTCCAGCAACAGCCTGATGCAGCTTGCCACCGAGCCGGCGATGCGCGCCGGGTGATGGCGATACGGCTCGGCATTGCGCTTGGCGGGACGCCGATTGGTGCACCGATCGTCGGCTGGGTTGCGGATCATTTCGGACCGCGCTGGTCGCTCGGCGTGGCGGCAGCATCGGGAATTGTCGCCGCCGCGTTCGGCGTGCGCTATCTGATCGTAAGCCGCAGCGCGCAACAGACTGTTCACGGTAACGCAAGCAGAGATTTCGGCAAGCGGCGAAGTGATCCAATGATCGTCAGGCCGCGCCGAACACGCGTTTTGAAGATCGTGTCGACATGCTTGAAGTGATAGTCGAGATCGAACAGCGCCTCGAGTTCGTTCGCGCTTAACGCCTTTGTCACTTCAGGATCGGCTTTCAGGAGATCGAGCAGCGCGCCCTCGCCGTTCCAGGTCCGCATCGCGTTCTTCTGAACCATCTGAACCAGACGATAGGAATCCTCACGGCTCACGCCTTTCTGCGTCAGCGCCAGCAATACGCGCTGGCTATGCACGAGACCCTGCGTGCGGTCGAGATTTTCCTGCATGCGCTTGGGATAGACGAGCAGCTTATCGACGACGCCTGCCATCCGCATGATTGCGAAATCCAATGTGATCGTCGCGTCGGGCCCGATGTAGCGTTCGACCGAAGAATGCGAGATGTCGCGCTCATGCCAGAGCGCCACATTCTCCATTGCCGGGATCGCATACGAGCGCACCATGCGTGCGAGGCCCGTGACGTTCTCCGTCAGCACCGGGGTTGCGCTTGTGCGGCATTGCTGACGAGCCCTTTTGGCCGGCGGAGAAATATTCCTCGGCTTCCAGAACCTCGGTGCGCTGCAAGTGCCGGATTTCGGTGGCAAGTCGTTCCAGCGAACTTGCCACCACGCCGAGCGCAGCAAAGAACGCGGCGTGGCGGTCGCGCGGAATCACCTGTGTCGAGACCGGCTCAACGGTAAGCCCCATCTTCTTCGCGACGTGCTCTTCGACATAAGGGATCGATATTGGCGAAGGAGCCGATTGCGCCCGAGATCGCGCAGGTCGCAATCTCGTTCCGCGCCGTTACCAGCCGCGCGCGCGCGCGCACGAACTCCGCATAATAGCCTGCGAGCTTCACGCCGAAGGTCGTGGGTTCGGCATGGATGCCATGGCTGCGGCCGATGGTTGGCGTCAGCTTGTATTCAAAGGCGCGCTTCTTCAGCGCAGCAAGCAGCGCATCGACATCGGCGACGAGAATATCGGCGGCGCGTTTGAGCTGCACCGACAGGCAGGTATCGAGCACGTCCGATGACGTCATGCCCTGATGGACGAAGCGCGCTTCGGGCCCGACGAATTCGCCCAGATGCGTCAGGAACGCGATGACATCGTGCTTCACCTCACGCTCGATGGCGTCGATGGCATCGACATCGAATTTCGCGGCGCTGCCTTTTTCCCAAATGATGCGCGCCGATTCTTTCGGAATGACGCCAAGTTCGGCCAGCGCATCGGCGGCGTGCGCCTCGATCTCGAACCAGATGCGGAATTTGGTTTCCGGCGACCAGATCGCCGTCATTTCGGGGCGGGCGTAGCGGGGAATCATCTAAGAAATCTGCTCGGCTGCATTGCCGCCCCTTCTAAACCGGCAGGAACGCCCGCGAAAGGCCCGCGCGACACTAAAGCAGACCCAGCGTGTGAAATCGCTCGCAATACTGACCCCCTGAGGGGGGATTTTCGCGTCCAAAAACGACCCCTCTGACGTGATGTGTCAGCGTCTTTCCTTTGGCCTTTGGAGGCCGGGAAGGACACACGGGGATGATTGGCGTGGACCTGATCGGCGAGATACGTCGCGCTTATTTTGAGCAGCACCGGCCGATCAAGGAGATCGTGCGCAGCCTGTCGGTATCGCGCGCGACGGTGCGCAAGATCATCAGAGGTCACAAGACCGAGCACACCTACGAGCGGACGGTTCAGCCATCGCCGAAGCTTGGCGAGTGGGTTGCGGTCCTGACGGAGATCTTGGAGAAGGAATCGCGTCTGCCGCGCCGCGAGCGGCGCTCGACGCAACGTTTGTTCGAGGAGTTGCGCGGCAGAGGCTATGACGGCGCACACGACAGCGTGCACCGGTTCGTCAAGTCGTGGCGCGACGAGCGCGCGCGGCTTCCTGCGCAAGCCTTCGTGCCGATGAGCTTTGCACCGGGAGAAGCCTACCAGTTCGATTGGAGCCACGAGGCGATCACGCTTCACGGGCTGCAGCTAACGGTCAAGGCGGCGCACATGAAGCTGTCGCACAGCCGTATGCCGTTTGTGCGGGTCTACTTCCGCGAGACCCAGGAGCTGGTGTTCGACGCCCACGACAAGGCGTTCCAGTTCTACGGCGGCATCTGTCGGCGCGGCATCTACGACAACATGAAGACCGCGGTGGAAGCGATCTTTGTTGGCCGAGCGCGTCAGTACAATCGCCGCTTCCTGCAGATGTGCTCGCATCATCTGATCGAGCCGGTCGCCTGCACGCCGGCGTCGGGATGGGAGAAGGGCCAGGTCGAGAACCAGGTCGGTCATCTGCGCGACCAGCTGTTTAGGCCCAAGCCACGGGTCAAAAGCCTGGCCGAGCTCAACGCATGGCTGGAAGACCAATGCATTGCTTACGCCAGGCGCACCAGGCATCCCGAGTTCAAAGAGCGCACGATCTTGGACGTGTTCGAGGAAGAGCGCGCCAGTCTGATGGCGCTGCGCGGACCGTTCGACGGCTTTGTCGAGAAGGCGGTGCGCGCCACGACCACCTGTCTCATCAGCGCCGATCACAACCGTTACAGCGTCGACGCACGTGCCGCGGGCCGGATGGTTCTGGTGCGCTCTCATGCCGAGCGCATCGTCGTGCTGCTCGAGGACGAGGTCGTCGCCGAGCATGCGCGCGAGTTCGGGCGCGACAAGATTATCTACGATCCCTGGCATTATCTGCCGGTTTTGGTGAGGAAGCCTGGCGCCTTGCGCAACGGCGCGCCGTTCAAGAACTGGGCTCTACCGCCGGCGCTGACCCAGGTGCGCGCCAAGCTGAAGAGCCACGCCGACGGCGATCGTCAGTTCGTCAAGATCTTGGGCGCGGTGCTCGATCACGGATTGCCGTCGGTCGATGCCGCCTGCGCCGAAGCGCTGCAAGCCGGCATCGCCAGCGGCGATGTGATCTTGACCATCCTGGCGCGCCGAACACAGCCCGCGCTACCGCCCAGCATCACCACACCGGACGCGCTGCGTCTGAAGATCGAACCCATGGCCGATTGTGGCCGCTACGATCGCATAAGGAGGGTTGCCTGATGGAACGCCAAGAGATCCTGGAAGCCATGAGCGAACTCAAGCTCTATGGCATGCGCGCCAGCTTCGATGAAGTGGCCGGCAAGGGCCTTACCCGGCGCGACGAGATTTATCCGCTGATCGCTAACCTCATCCGCGCCGAACGCACCCACCGCCAGGCACGCTCGATCAGCTATCGTATCGCCGGTGCCCGCTTCCCGGTGCTCAAGGATCTCGACAAGTTCGTCTTCGCCGACACCGCCGTCGACGAGGGCCTGGTCCGTGAGCTTGCCACCGGGTCCTTCCTGGAGGCCAAGCGCAACGCCATCTTCATTGGTGGAACCGGTACTGGCAAAACCCATCTGTGCATCGCCGTGGCGTCTGCCGTCATCCGCGCTCGCGCCAGGGGACGCTTCTTTAACCTCGTCGATCTGGTCAATCAGCTCGAGCAGGAAAAAGCCGCCGGGCGCACCGGACGGCTGTCCGAGAAGCTCTTGCGCTACGACGTCATCGTCATCGATGAGCTTGGCTATCTACCCTTTAGCCAGTCCGGCGGACAGCTCCTGTTCCATTTGATCAGCAAGCTCTACGAGAACACGTCGCTCCTCATCACGACGAACCTTGCCTTCGCCGATTGGCCCCAGGTGTTCGGCGACGCGAAGATGACTACCGCTATGCTCGATAGGCTCACCCATCACTGCGACATCATCGAGACCGGCAACGAGAGTTGGCGCTTCAAGAACCGCGCCTGAAAAGGTTCGTCCCGACCCCGCAGTCCACAGCAACCCCACGCGCGTAGCTGCGCGAGCCAAAGGGCTCCGCTACGCGCGCGGGTCCCTCTGTGGCCTGGCGCCAACGCGATCAAAGGGGGTCATTTTTGGACGCGAAACAGGGGTCGCGATTGGAAGCGAATTGACAGGCTAACGGCTTGATTTCACGGCGCAGGGCTTGCCGTAAACAGAAGTGGCACTATCTTTAGCGCATGGCTTTACAAAGTTTTCGCGTCGAAAATCAGAAGTCTATCCGACTGGCTGAGGCTAGGTCGGTCCCAAAAGTTATGGTGATCGCCGGACCAAACGGAGTAGGCAAATCCACCCTGCTCTATGCCATCAAGCAAGGCGGCCGCGTAGAAGATCCCGGGACGCGAATTCTCTATCAGGGACCGCATCGCGTGATGCGTAGCACTCAAGTGCAACGGCGATGGCTTGGGGGAGCCCCTCGTCGCCTCCTCGAACTTCTCGGTGGCGGAGATGTTTCGGGATTCGAGGGCCTAAATTTTCATAACAGCGAACGGACGCCCGGCAATGTCGATGAGGCGGGCAGCGCGATCAAACATATTCTAGGCAAAATCGAAAATCGACGGCAGACGTTGCTTGCCAGTACCGTTGATCGCATACGCGCTGCCAAAGGCTCATTAGAAGTAGGCAAAATACCTGACATTTATGGGCCGCTTCGTGAGCTTACCGAGTACATACTTCCTCATCTCACCTTCAAGGAAATCAGCTTTGCCAGTGAAGATAACATCCTCTGCTTGTGGAATCGAAAAGATGCCTCGGGGACAGTACCCGTAGATATCGACGACCTTAGCTCCGGCGAGAAAGCGGTGGTCGTTCTTTTCCTTCCGCTCCTTGAGGACCAGCTGCAGGCCCGTTTGAAGGAACTAGAGTTATTCGGGGCGGAAGGACCAAAGGCAGACGCACCACTCCTTGAACATCGAGTGATCTTGATCGATGAGCCCGAGCAACATCTTCATCCTGGCCTTCAGGCGAAGATTCTCAGCTATATGCGGCGTCTGTCAGAAGAAACCCCCACGCAGTTCATTGTCACCAGCCACTCGCCAACCCTCCTCGATCAGGCATTTGATACCGAACTTTTCGTGCTAACCGAAGCTACGGTCGCCAACCCTCCAGAAAATCAGCTCAAGCGAATCTCGACAAACGCCGAGCGTCTAGAGGCGCTGAAGCAGCTCACAGGAAGCACTTACTTCCTAACCACTGGTCGGGTTGTCGTTTGTATCGAAGGCGAGCGAGACGCCGACCCTGAAAAGCCGACTGACGCACGACTACTGGAGTTGCTCTATCCGAGGGCGACCGCCGTCACGCTCGTTCCCACGACTGGCAAAGGGAACGTCATTGTGACTGTGCAGCGTCTCCGCGAGCACTTGGCAGAAGAGACGTTCAAAATTCGCGTCCGTGGATTAGTGGATGCAGATCAGGCTGGTGTCGCCATAGAGGGCATAGAACAGCTGCCTGTTTGTATGATTGAAAATCTGCTGCTCGATCCAGATAGTCTTTTTGAATACTTACAAAGCATTGGAGTAACGGGTCTCGGGAATGCCGAAGCTGTTTTGGCAGAACTACGTGCGATTGCCTTGGAAATGCGCGCGAAAGAGATCGCACTCCGACTAAGGCGCAAACTCAAGCCGCGCATGGTACGGCTAACTGGTTCGACCCTGGAAGAACTCAAAGCGGACCAAGCGAAGCAAATCGCGGATATGCAACAGTCGTTTCCTGACGATACGATCCTCCAAGGTCAGGTGAACGAAGCTACTGGAGCAGTGGACAAGTTAATCGCCTCTGGAAGTGAGCTCGATCAGTTTCGAGGTAAGGAGATTTTGCACGTGTTTTACCAGAGGCACATCGCGCCCAAGAACATTGGATACAACCCGATGTGTATCGCCCTAGCACGCATAGTCGCTTCCAAAAACCGCGTGGCTGGCCGACTCGATCCTGTGTTTGAGCGCCTCATGGCAGACTAGCGTTGTCTGCCTCGCCGCCAGCTCCCTCTCTGCTCACACGGGCTTGTTTAATCCGCCCGTGTTCGCTTCGAAGCTGGCGGCGTGGACATGTGGACTTTGGGGACTTACCGAAACAACGGCGGCTGGATCGTCCGCTTCAACTCCTGCTCCTCCTCGAAGAGACGGGCGTCTATGTGGACAACGAGTTTGCTGAGGGAGACGAGGCTCTCATACGCAGCTTCCTGCTCTTCTGCTGTCGCAGTGGGCATAAAGCGGTCGATGATGCCCCAGCCCCGTCTGCCAGGACGGGATGATGTGGTTTGCATAGGTGGTGATGGTTAGGCCGCGAATGCGGCTGCCGACGCCTTACGCCGCCTTCTTTAGGTTGACGGCTGTACTTTTTTCTTTCTGGTCAACCGCGAGGATTATATCGAGCAATTCTCTAGCTCGCTTACGAGGCGTGCCCCGACGCGGTGCACCGTTTTGAGATATTCGCCATTGGACGATCTCTTGGTAAGGCGATTTCAGCGCAATTACTGGCTCATTTCCGGCTGCACCCAAGTTCAAGGTGACTTGTTCGACAATCGCGCGCCGCTCTGCGGTATTGGACGAAATATAGCCTGAATATGCTGCGTTTCCGAGTTCGAGCTTTTTGAGAGCTCTGCCACGCGGAAGCTCACTGGCAGAGATCGCCGCGACCTGATCGAGCAGCCCACGTTGTTCGCCTAAGAGGCTGAGCTTTCTGGCTTCAAACGTTTCTCGGTCTATCATCTGGTCGATGTAGGCATCGGTGAGCCGGGAGAGGCGCTCGTCGCAACGGGCCAGGCGCATATCGAGCGAGGCCCGGAGCTTGCCGACTTCATCGTCGATGTGTTTCCGCTCAACCTCCACCAAGTCCCCAAACGCCCTCAACTCAGCTTCGTCGCTCACGAGCAGCTTGAGGAGCTTTTGGAGAACGTCGTTGTACACTTCTTCGCGAATGCTCGTTCCTTGGCACGCATCGCTGTGGCAGCGGTAGTAGACGTACTTGCCCTTCTGGCGCTCGCCGATGAGGTGCAGGCCGCACTTAGTGCAAGCGATGAGACGCCGGAATATGAAGTCGTGCTTGACGGACCGCAGCGCTGTCTTTCCGGCCAGGATGGCTTGCACCCGGTCGAACGTGGCTTTGGTGACAATCGGAGTGTGCTTGCCTTTGAACGTTTCCCCCGTCTTCTTGAGGTGGATTAGCCCGATATAGAAAGGATTGTGGAGCACCCACGAGAGAGCGTTGAGCGAGAGAACCTTCCCGTTCTTCGAGCGCAAGCCGCGCTTCTTCATTTCCTTCCTGAGTTCGACTAGCCCGTAAGTGTTGCTCGCGTACAGTTCGAAGGTTTGGCGGATGAAAGGCGCCCGCGCTGGGTCTGTGGACTTGGGATTGCCCTTGCCCTCATCCAGATAGCCAATAGGCGCTGGAAGCGGATATATGCCCTGCTGCAAGCGGCCGTAGAAGCCCTTCTTGGCTTCCTGGCGATTGTTGCGGATGAAATCGGCGGCGACGACCGCAAGCATATCTGCCGAAAGCCGCCCGCCGCGCGTACTGAGATCAATCGGTTCATGCGCGAACTGGAAATCGATGCCTCGGTCGTAGAGCTTGCTGAGCATGTTCCAGTCGTCGAGATTGCGGGCGCTGCGGTCAATCTTATGGATGATCACGCCCCGCGCTTCGCCTTTCTCAAGGCGCGCCAGCATCCCGGAGAACACCGCACGGCCCGCCTTGGCGGCGGTCTGAACTTCAACGAACCAATCGACGATTTTGAAACCGCGTTGCGCTGCAAACCGCTCGATGTCGTTCCTCTGTACATCAAGAGAAACGCCGTTCTTTTGTTTTCTATCCGAAACCCGTACGTAGCCAAAATATGGAGTCATAGAGCCGGTGATTAGCCCGGTAATGCCAAATCTACCGCACGATCAAGATTCGCGCGAATCTCCTTCTTCCTGCGCTTCAAGCGCGAGCCGTTCGTCTATCCGTACCAAGAGCGCGACCAAGGCTCTAAGATTTGCATACGCTTCCTCCCGCGCTTCTTCGGTCGCGGCCGGCATATAGCGGTCGATGAACAATTCACCTGGTCGAGTTTCGTTTGATTTCTTTTTCATGCCCGCATCGTGAGGTATTGACGCTCGCTGCATAAGACGGGAGATTCTGACATCAAATTGTGCCGTCTTATGCGAATTGGTTTCTGCCGCCATCATCGGCGGACATGAGCAACCACCACCAGACGAACATTGATGCGCACGCCAATGTCATACCGACGGTTTCGCGAGTTTGCGCCGACGGCACGCTTGTAGAGCTTGTCTATGATCCTGCTAAGCGAACCACCGGCCTCGCCGTATCGCGCTTCATGGGGCCGTCGAATATTGAGAGGGAGGTTCGCGTTGAGACCGGCGAAACGCTTGTGCCCTATTCGCCGAGGAATAACCTTATCGTGAACGAGTGCGTCCTGCTTCCTTCAGTGCCAGTGGAATTCGGGACGAAAGAGGATCTGATAGCTGACATAGAGGCGTTTCTGCGCCGCTATGTCGATCTGTCGCCGCTGTTCGCTAAGATCGCGGCTTACTACGTTCTTCTGACCTGGGTTCATGACGCTTTCAACGAGGTGCCGTACCTGCGGCTTCGCGGGGAATATGGGACTGGCAAGACCCGCGCGCTAATGACGATAGGGTCCCTCTGCTACAAGGCGTTCACCGCGAGCGGTGCATCGACCACCTCTCCCATCTTCCACACGTTAGATGCTTTCGGCGGCACACTTCTCTTTGACGAAGCAGACTTACCTTACAGTGATGCTCGGGCTGACATCGTGAAAATCCTCAATAACGGTACAGTACGCGGTATCCCGGTGCTTAGAACAGTCATCAACCGGCACAAGGAATTTAACCCGCGCGCTTTCAAGGTATTCGGTCCCAAGATAGTCGCCATGCGCGGTTCCTTCGATGATCGCGCCTTGGAGAGCCGGTTTTTCACCGAAGAAACCGGGAGGTTGAAGCTGCGAGCCGACATCCCCATACAGCTTCCCGACGCGATGAAGACAGAGGCGCTAGAGTTGCGGAACCGCTTGCTTCACTTCCGGTTCTGCAATTTCTTCTCGATTAAGGCGGACCCTTCCGCACTCATGGAAGGCGTCGAACCGCGTCTCAATCAAACCGCCTCACCGCTCCTCAGTCTCATCGACGACGTCGCGCTACGCGCCGAGATACAACGTTCATTCATAGACGCATACCAGGTGACGCTGGCCGAACGCCGCGAAAGCGTCGAAGCTGAAATCTTGACGTCAGTTGCAGAGGCTTTTGCTGCGTCCAACGGTGAGAACGTGAGCGTGGGCGACATTGCCGAACGCTTCAATCGCGACAACCGCGCGCGGTACGGCGGCCCGCGATCAAGCCGATGGATCGGCCATATATTGCGAACGCGATTGCACCTGACGACACGCAAGAGCGTAGGGGTGTACGCCATTCCCGCGACCGAAAAGCCGAAAGTCGAAGCACTTGTCACGCGCATGGGCTTGTAAGTGGAAATCGGCACTTTTTCTGACTTTGACAATGCTACTCTTGAAAATACGGCGCAGCATCAGGTTCTTTTCTAGGGTTGACATATTGTCAAATAGTGCCGTCTTACAAGCTTGGGGCACCTTTGCGACGATAGAGCGGACCCGCAAGGGCCATTTATTTTCCCACCACTATGTCACCCCTCTTACCCAACTATCTTCGCACGCTTCGCATGCATTGGGGCCTCACGCAGCCCGAGCTGGCGGCGCTGCTCGGGATAACCGATAGCGCTCTATCGAAGTTCGAGACGCAGGCGCTCGCACCGACCAAGAACTTGATCCTTGGCGTTGAAGTCATATTCGGCAGGGACGCGCGCAAGGCGTTCCCGGCGCTCTACGCGCAGACGGAGCGGCTCATCATGCGCCGCGCGGCGACGCTCGCGGCGCGGCTTGAGGAGAACACCGACGATGTGTCTAAGAAGAAGCTCAAGCTCCTCTCGGAAATGATCGAACGCTCGGAAGTCGATAACCATCATCTATGAACACCCGCCACAAGCATGGGCTCGTTCTCGCAATTCACCCGACCTCGCGTGGTTTCGGATGGGCGTTGTTCGAAGGCCCGCTCATGCCAGTCGATTGGGGGCTTGCGACCGTGAAGGCAAAACGGAGCGTACGGTCTCTCGCCCGCTTCGAGCGCCTATTGAACCGCTACAGTCCGAAAGTTGTGGTGTTCGAAGAGTTCAGTGAGCATCCGGCCCGTCGCGTTCTGCGCATCCAGAAGCTATGCCATCGGATGATTGAAGCAGCCAGCGAACGTGGCATTTACACCCCGATCTACAGTCGCGAGACGGTGCGCGAGTGCTTCGAGCATAGCGGCGCGACGACCCGGCATGACATCGCTCTTTCGGTGGCAGAGCAAATCGAGGTGTTTCGGCACCGCCTCCCTCGCAAGCGTGGTGACTTTGGCGGCGAGGATGTTCGCCAAAGCCTTTTCGACGCAGTAGCGCTCGCGCTTACGTACTTTGCATTGAACAAGCGGGCAGCCACTCAATCCGAACCGAGCCGCTGACCTTTGGCTTCCCGCGCACTCGGGAGCATCGGAATGGTCCGATGTTCCCGCTATGCGCGGGAGGTTTTCATGGCAAGCGCAGTTCTTTCAGCACCTAAAGTGAATGTGTATGACGCCGTGACGACCCAGATTGTTGCGGCAATCGAGAAAGGCGCGGGCACGAGCGTCATGCCGTGGCACGGCGGCATCGTTCCGGTCGCCATGCCGCTCAATGCGTTCACGGAAATGCCGTACCGCGGCGTGAACGTGGTATCACTTTGGGCGCAGGCGACGATGAAACTGTACCCCTCAGGCTATTGGGCTAGCTACGAACAATGGCGCAAGCTCGGTGCTCAAGTTCGCAAGGGCGAACGCGGTTCCCTCGTCATCTTCTACAAGAAACTCGACGGCGACGCGGAGCCTGACGCGAGCGATGACGCGGAAGTACCTCGCGTCGTAGTTCGACACTCGCACGTCTTCAACTTCGCGCAGGTGGACGGATGGGAATTGCCGAACTTTAACCGCCCGTCCCAAGTGGAGAGAAACGAACAGATCGCGGCGTTCATCGAAGCAACCAAGGCGGACATCCGCCATGGGGGACAGCAAGCCTGCTATTCTCACAACAAAGACTATATCGCCATGCCGCCGCCCGAGCATTTCCGAGGGACGCCAACAAGCTCACCAACCGAGGCGTACTACGCTGTCCTCCTTCACGAACTGACCCATTGGACAGGTGCTTCGCGTCGTCTCGATCGCGTGAAGGGAAAGCGGTTCGGAGATCGAGACTATGCCTTTGAAGAGTTAGTCGCGGAGCTGGGCGCGGCGTTCCTGTGCTCGGCATTCCGCCTTGTGAACCAGCCCAGGCCCGACCATGCCGCTTACATCTCGCATTGGTTGGGCCTGCTAAATCGAGACAACCGCGCAATCTTCGCGGCAGCCAGTCTCGCGCAGCAGGCGGTTGAATACCTACGCGTGCTCGCGGGTGGCGCTTACGCGCCGGGATAGATATGGCATTTCTCTTAGACCTCGGCTTTGGCCGAGGTCTGCTTTTTGAACCATTCATTACCGTAGCAGCGCGATTAAAATTTGAAATATCGACACGTGCGCAGTCCGCTGCGATTGAAGCACTCTTTTGCGTCGGATCGAGAGGCGAACTGCGTCACTCTCGATAAATCGAGTACCTCTATCAATTCGTATTGGAGCGGATTTGTCTCATCTTGAGCTGGAGTGAAGCGATACCATTGCACAGTCCGTTGCGTTGTCCCCATGACATAGGGCATCCCCGTCTCCCGAATCAGAACCCATAGATGATTAGCAACAGACAATCCGGCGGTAAGGGTAGTAAATCCAGGGGAGGGTGCCGCTACAACCGCGGCGAACTGCTAAAAATTGGCAACAAATATGCGCCCCTACAAACCCAGCACCTGGGCGCTGTAGATATCAGTCCCCGCGCAATAGACGCTTTTGTGCGACTGCTCGACAACACGCCTGTGGAATACATCTAGTGCAGGAAGATCATCCGTCAAATAACTGACTTGAATCACCTTCGGTCCGCTCTGCAATCCTCTAAGTATTCCCTCTGGTACTGGCCGCCCGAGGACTGCCTCGTAGTTTAAGAACGCAAAACGGATGAATGCTCTGGCAGACAGATTGAAGTCGAATGCCATATGCGCCCCTTGCTCGATAGGCGAACTAAAGCCACGATCCGATAGAAGGCAGAATTGATCATTATATTTATGAACGTGGACAAAAATCGCGTCATCGTCCTGTTGGAATAGAGAACGCATCGACTGTTCAAGGAAATTCTCCTGTCCATCAGCCATAGGCGTAAGAAGCATGAATAGCAGCCTCAACCACGTCTTGTAATGCTCATCGGAAATCCCGAGCTCGCCGCATATATGAGCTTGTTGGGGCCGTCGGCCGATTATAGTTCGGACATAGCTTTCATAGATTGCTGCATTGGTCGGATGATGTTCCGCGAATTTCCCGAAGGTGTTTATAGCCTTCACCACGGTGAACGGATTGCGGATAAAATTGATGAGCTTTGCGACAAACAGATCAAACAAGACCGGGAAAATGTCGCTGCGATGTTCAGCGTGGGCACGAAGAATTGTGGCGGTATCTATTCCCACTTTGCGTTCATATTGACCAAACAGCTCCTCAAAATTCGCTCTCAAGTTCTTGTCTTTATCCATATCAAAGGAAAATAGGTCGAGCATCGACAGGTTCTTCTCGATCAAGCGTCCGTTCCGATCATTTAGCTGCAAGATGCGTGCTTCCCGGTCGAGAATCTGAAATTCAAATATTCGCTGGTTGGAAGGCGCTGCGTTTGTGTTGCAAGCGTTCAAACGTTGCTCGACTTGAGAGATGAAGTGTTGGTTTCGGGTTGAATTCATTCAGGCCGTCCTACCTTGCCTGGGGCGAGCAGCGGCAACTGGCTGCAGTCCAGTCCTCGCCGAACCAAAAAGTCTTCGCCGAATTCAGGAAAGTATTGAGGGAGACTCAATAGAGCGATTAGAATCTTTGTTCGTCCAGCGAGACATGCCATGAAAACGAAGCCCTTATCGATTGAAAACCGCACCGAGAAGCCGGTTGCCATATGGATACGCGTATCGACTGAAGATCAGGCACGCGGGGATAGTCCAGAACATCACGAACAAAGAGCGCGCCTCTTCGCTCAATCTCAAGGTTATTTGGTATGCGAAATTTACAAATTGGACGCGGTAAGCGGTAAGTCCGTGATGGAGCATGCCGAGACGAAACGCATGCTCGCCGACGTGCGTTCGGGTCGCATCAGCGGGCTTATCTTCTCAAAGCTCGCGCGCCTTGCGCGCAACACCCGAGAGCTTCTCGATTTCGCGGACATTTTCCGCGAGAACGACGCGGCACTGATTTCACTCCAAGAAAGTCTCGACACCGGCAGTCCCGCCGGACGGTTCTTCTACACGGTCATTGGAGCACTCGCCGAATGGGAGCGGGGCGAGATCGCAGACCGCGTTGCCGCGTCAGTCGCGATCCGCGCCAAACTCGGCAAGCCACTCGGCGGGAGGGCGCCTTTTGGGTATCAGTGGAAGGACCGGAAGCTTGTCCCCGATCCTAAAGAGGCCCCGGTTCGCAGGCTGATCTACGAGCTGTATGCCGAGCACCGCCGGAAGAAGACGGTCGCCGCCCTTCTTAACGAGCGAGGTTATCGGACCCGCACGGGCAAGAAGTTCTCCGCCAAGGTGCTGGAAGACCTGATCCGTGACACCACCCCCAAGGGTCAGCATCGCGCCAACTACAGCACGCGGCGCAATGGAGGCCGCCACGAGATCAAGCCCGAGGACGAGTGGGTCTACACCGCCGTAGAGGCTATCGTCCCGCCCGAGCTTTGGGAGGTCTGCAATCGCGTCCTAATGGGCCAGAAGACCGGGGGTGCCTTTCCCGGTCCACGGCCCGAGCACCTATTCGGCGGCAAGGTGCGCTGCACCTGTGGCGCCAAGATGTACGCCCGGAAGCAGACCGGAAAATACACGTGCGATAAATGCAATACCAAAATTCCCGCCGCCGACCTGGAAGCCATCTACCACTCTCAACTGACCGGCTTCTTGTTTTCGGACGACGAGATTGCGGATCACTTGAGACGGTCCGAGCAGGCCATCGCCGACCGGGAACAATTACTCGAACAGCGCACTGCCGAATGCGACCGTATCAGGCGCGACATCGAGCGGCTGTACGACCTCTACTTCAACGGTGAAATCCCGAAAGAAGGCTTTGGCGACAAGTTCAGGCCACTCGACGAGCGCGTCCGGCAGATCGAAGCAGAGCGCCTGAGCCTTCAAGTCGAGATCGACGTAGGGAAAATCGGGAAAATCAACAGCGACCATATGGTGGCCGAAGCCCGCGCCCTGCACACCCGCTGGCCCGAACTGTCCCTGGAACGCAAGCGAGCGATAGTTCAGGACATCACCGACGAGATCGTCATAGGACGGGAAGAGGTCCATGTCCGGCTGGAATTCGAGCCCGGCTCTCCTGGAATGTCCGTCCAAAAGGGTACGGAGCAGGTCGGGTCGCCGCTCGGATGGTTATGGACCAGGATCAAGGCCGACGCGGAGTGCTCCAAAGCACGCTTCACGATTTCGCGCGGGTAGACGGGCGTGTGATTGACCGTGCCCGCGCTCTGCACCTCATCGGCAATGAGGACGTTCTTGCGGTCGAGGAAGAGCACGCGAAACTCCTCCCGCACCGTGCGCGCCATCGCCGCCTTGCAGTAGTCGAGCAGCGCCTGCCACGAGCTGAGCGCGTGCTTGCCAATCAGCTTCGTCTTGGAGAGCCGCAGCGCCGCCGCTTCGATTATCTTGAGCTGCGTCACGACATTCTCGCCGATGCCGTCGATCTCCAGCAGCCGGTCGCGCGGCGCCGCGATGACTTCGGCAAAGCTGCCGAACCGCGTGAGCAGATCCTTGGCCAGCGGCTTCACATCGCGCCGGGGGATCGCCGCGAACAGCACCAGTTCCAGCATCTCGTAATCCGGCAGCGCATTGGCGCCGCCTTTTGTAAACCGCTCGCGCAGCCGCTCCCGGTGACCCAGCTGATGCTTGTTCGCCAGCACCGCGATGATGAGTGTCGTGGCCGCGCCGAGCAGAAGCGCAGCCGGCGTAAGGCTGGGAACAGCGTGAAGAAGTGCTGCCAGTTTGGGAAAGAACGGTCCGGGCTCCTTCCCGGACAAGCTAAGGCCGGCAAAATCCTTGAGCTGGCTGGCGGCGATTGTTGCCGCGATCCCGCATGTAAACCCGACCGTTACGGCATGTGGGATAAGCCTTATAAGGCCGCCGACGCGAAAGACGCCGAGCAGCGTCAACAGCACGCCGGAAAGAAACACGGCAAGTAGAAGACCATCAACACCGACGCGCGCAACAGTCGCCGCGACCAATACGATGAAGGCACCGGCGGGACCGCCGATTTGATAACGGCTTCCGCCGAGCAGGGACACCAGCGCACCGCCGACGATCGCGGTGTAGAGACCACGTTCGGGCGTGACACCCGACGCCACGGCGATCGCCATGGACAATGGGAGCGCAACAATGGCCACAGTCAGTGCGGCAAGCACGTCGCGGCGCAAAACGCTCTGCCGTATAGCCTTCGGTCCAAGCTGTGACCAGCTTGGGCATATATTTGCCGGACGTGGACAAGCCATTGGGCATGGCGGTTACCGCTGAGCTGGCATTTCATTCGGCGTACAGCGGACACACTCTCATTTGCAAGCGTTATCGCCGTCGCGGGCTTGGACGACTCCAAATGCCAATAGTCGCCATGCTTTTGTGCCGGCGATAACTACGGAACTTCAGTCCAACACCGCTCCCGAGATCGGTTCAATACAAACAAGCTTGTCATGCACGCCTGTTGCGCCGGCGGTATCTGCAAGCGCGCGCAGAGCATCGCGCTGCCGCGGGTCGGAGATCGTCCCGCAATATTCGACGACACCATTCTCGACTTTAACGTCGATTTGCGCGCGGGGAATCCACCCCTGCTTCGCCAATTCCGTCGAAAGCTGAGCCCGGATCTCGGTATCGGTCAGTGGCGCACGCGGCTTCAACGCGTCGGCGAGCACTTTCACAAGATCGGCGCGCGCCAGGATCCCGACAAGGCGGCCATCGCTGACGACGGGCAGCCGCTTGATGCCGCGTTCCCGCATCAGCTTCGCGGCTTCGGCGATGGGCGCGTCGGTTTGATCGAGACGACGTCGGACGACATCAACATGCCGATCTTGTGCGCATGGGTGCGCACATAATCATAAGCACTGGCGCCCGGCAGAAAGAACATCTCGAACCAGCCTGGCGTCTTGCCTTCCGTTCCGATCTCGACGCGGCGCAGCAGATCGCCCTCTGTGATCATGCCGGCCACCGAACCGTCCTTTTCGACTACCGGAAGGCCGCTGAGCTTGCGGTCGGCCATAAGACGTGCGGCCTCTTCAAGCCGTGTATCGGGCGTCACGAAAACAACGTCACGGGTCATTATGTCAGAAACGATCATCAAGAGGCTCCTTCTTTCTCAAGGAAAGCATGTTGGACTCCGCAAATCATTGATGCGAGTCAAGATGCTCGTCTCGCATTTGGCGTCAAAAGCGGATGCCGACGCCTGCGCCGATCAGCCAGGGATCAAGCGACGCGCTGGCCTGCACGGCGCCGCCCAAGGCTTTCACATGGGTGTCGAGAAAGATTTTCTTCACATCGACATTCAGGAAATACGGGCTTTCACCGAGCGGCACATCGGCGCCTGCCTGCAATGCCCAGCCGAAATTGTCCGAATAGTGGATGTCTGGCAGGGCGCTGCGGGGGCTGTAGAAGAATGTGTAGTTGATTCCGGCGCCGACGTAAGGCCGCCATGTCGTCGCCACCGGATCGAAGTGATACTGCGCCGTCAGCGTCGGCGGCAGCAGCCAGACGCTGCCGATATTTCCGGCGACGCTGCTATGCACCGAATGCTGCGTCGTGCCCGCGATCAATTCGACTCCGACATGGTCAGTGACGAAGTACGTGCCATCGACCTCCGGAATGAACGAGTCAGTGACGTCGGTCTTGCCGCCGATGTCGGCACCCGCCGATCTTGATCGTGGCGCTCGCGTCCGGAAGCACAGCCACGCCGCGCAAACGCAATTGGAAGTGTCCCGCCACGCCGTCATCGGCGGTCTGGGCGTGCGCGATTGTTGCGGCAAGCATCGATGCCGCCACGATGAGAAGTGAACGCATGGAATCCCTCTTTGAGTATTGCGGAGAGATTTGCCACCAGACGTGCTTTGACTTCCTTGACACGGATCAAACTGCGATTGTCCAGCGGCCAATGCGGATCTAGAACGTTATTTCTTCAACAGACCAGGGGCGGCCGTAATTGCTCATTCGTATCCATTTCGGCTTGACGCGGAAATAAGTGAGACCAGGCATTGCATTTGCATGCCGGCATCGGGCCGCGCGGCCGCGTACACGCGCTTGATGCGATCCAACTCCAGACACGAAGGCTCGTCGCGACGCCTTCATATTGCAGACTCTTCTTGTCGTCCCATCCGATGACAGCAGCGATCCGGGGATCGCGGCGAAGGTTCACACACTTGCGCGTATCTTGAAGTGCATAAAAGACGAGTTCCAGATCGTCCGTTGCCGCCAGATATACCAGCGCTGCCTCCGGCGACCTGTTTGCGCCGACCGTGGAAACAACGCCAACGTGGTGCTGCCGGATGAACGCGACCAGAGTGTTTTTATCCAGGCTCATCGTGTTGCCTGCTATTTGACGCGCTTGGGCCGCGGCTTGAGAGACTGGATGTACAGAATGATATCGCGCAGATAATCCTCGTCCAGCCATTGTTCGCGCATGGGCCATTCCGGTTTCGTGATATGCTTGCGCAGATATTCGACGTTTGTGCCGTGCATATTGGCGATTTCCATGAAGCTGGGCGGCTGCACGTCCATGTCGAAATTATCGTCATGCACGGGCGGACGAGGCGGCTGTTCGGGCCGGATCTGATGGCAGGCGGAGCAGGCCTCTATAGCGTTCAACCGGCCCTGCTCGACACGGGTGATCACTTTTGCATTCGCAGCCGAGGCCGCGACAAGCATTGTTGCGATCATCATGGCGGTTCGGCGCATCAATGCTTCCTCAAGGCCGCATGAAGATGAAGTCCGTATCCGGATCGCAATTGTCCGCAACGAACATCAACTCGGAGCGGACATCGGCAACGGACCCGCTTTTCCAGATATTTTGACACTACCAAGCCCAACAGGTGGCGCGCCAAAGCGTCCGGATCGTCGCCCGCGTCGATTGCCTCCCTGATCGCCGCTTCAAAGTGCCGCTGTGCGATGTCCGAAGCGCTCACGCTGTTTCTCCGCCGTCAATGCGTAGCGCCAGCGGCACAGGCCTTCAGTCTGGCCAGGCTCCTGACGACGACATGGCGCCGCGTCGGAGAGACGACAACGCCGCGGGCCTTCATCTCGCTGAACGTCCGGCTGACAGTTTCGAGTGTTAGTCCCAGATAGTCGGCGATATCCTGGCGCCCAAGCTGCATATCGATGTCGTCGCCGTCGCGGGCGCGTGCTCGGCGCGCAAGCTGCAGCAGAAACGATGCCACGCGCTCCGTCGCCCGTCTGACAGTTGAGCATAATCAAGTGCTCCCGCGCGGCATGCAGATCCTGCCGCAGATGCGCCAGCACATGGTCGCGCACGGAAGCGCGCTCCTGCGACAGGCGGTCGAGACGGGCGCGTGCATAGCGAACCGCCACGACATCGCGAACGGCTTCGGCTGTCATCTCATACTTTCCGGTCCATTCCATGCCGATCAGGTCGCCCGGCAGGCGGAAGCCCGCGATCTGACGGCGGCCGTCCTCAGTCACGCGGCAAAGCCGGACCACGCCCGCTGACCACTTTATAGCAGGCCGCGATCTCGCCACCTTCTTCGAAGAGGGTTTCGTTGCGCGCGAAACTTACGACGCTACCGACGGCTTCCAGTTCCGGCGGCCCATCGAGCTCAGACAGGCAAGCGGTGCGCAGAGCAAAGGCAAGATGGCTGGACCGCAGAGCCTGACCGGAAAACGACATGCTGCACTCCTCAGCGAAAACCTGAAGGAACTGTGGTGCGCAGCCAGGCTTGACGAAATGCGTTTTGCTACATACGGGAGACTACGTATGGACACCGGCTGTTATGGCCATGCGGACCAGATCCTGGAGGCTGGTGGCTTCAAGTTTTTTCATCATCCGTGCGCGCTGAATCTCGACCGTTCGCGGGGAACTCCCCAGCTCGTGCGCGATCACCTTGCTTTGCTTTCCAGCCACAACGCGATCAAAAACCTCACGCTCTCTGGGTGTGAGCAAGGCGATACGCTTGCGGATACCCGCGCTTTCCGCGCCGGCGTCGATCGTACGCATATGCTTTTCGAGCGCGCGCTCGACCGCGGCGAGCAGCGCATCCCTCGCGAAGGGCTTTTCCAGAAAGTCTCCGGCTCCGGCTTTCATCGCGCGGACGGCCAGCGGAACGTCCCCATGTCCTGTGATCACGATCACAGGCAGGACTGAGCCGCGTTTTTTTAGCTCTTCCTGAAGCTCGATCCCGTCCATCTCCGGCATGCGGATGTCGGTGATGAGGCAGCCCGGCCGTGACGATGCCCCGCTCGCGAGAAATGTCGCTGCCGAGGAGAAACTTTCAACATGATGGCCCGCGAGCTTGAGCGAGAATTCCAGGGACTCGCGAACTGCATCGTCATCGTCCACAACGAAAACGGCTGGATCAGTGGACATTCTTGTTTCCTTCCGCCGCGGGAAGCCGGAAACGGAAAACCGTGCCGCCGCCCGTGTTCCGCTCCACCCACAATTTTCCGCCATGCGCTTCGACAATGGTGCGGCAGATGGAAAGCCCGATCCCAAGCCCGTTTTCCTTGGTCGTCACGAAAGGCTGGAAAAGCGAAGCGGCGACTTCCGGCGCCAGTCCGGGGCCGGTTTCAGCAACACTGACCACCGCGAAAATGCCGTCGCGCGCGGTTGTGACCGTCAGCATGCGGCGCGTTGATTCCAGCATGGCCTCCACGGCGTTGCGTACGAGATTGATCACAAACCTGCTGAATCTGGATTTTGTCGATCGACACCTGTGGGATATCGCCGGCGAATTCGGTCTGGAGCTTCACGCCAGATTGCGCCGCACCCACAAAACCCAGAGCGACGGATTCTTCAACCGCGATATTGATATCCTGAACGGACCGATCCGGTTCGCGCTTGGCAACGAAGCCGCGCAGGCGGCGGATGATCTCGCCCGCACGCACGGTCTGCTCGGAAATACGTGCTGCGGTGCTTTGTAGCGCACCTGCGTTCGGGCCTTCGTCTTTCGCCGCCAGTTCCTCGAGCACTCCCGTGTAACTCAGGATCGCGGTCAGCGGCTGGTTGAGTTCGTGCGCCAGCGCCGCGCTTAGTTGCCCTGTTGCGGTCAGACGTGTCGCGTGAAGCAGCTCTTTCTGGAGTTCCTGAATGCGCTGTTCGTCCACTTTGCGTTTCGAAATGTCATGGACGATGCCGAGGAAGATGCGCTCGCCGCGATATTCTCCCTCGCCGACGGAGAGATACATGGCGAATGTGGTGCCGTTCTTGCGGCGGCCGACGACCTCCCGCCCGACGCCGATGATTCGCCGCTCGCCGTTGGCGCGATAGCGTGCGAGATAATCGTCATGCTCGCCGTGATAGGGGGAAGGCATCAGCAGTTTGACATTCTGTCCCGCGGCCTCATCGGCGGCATAGCCGAACAAGTGCTCGCAAGAGTCGCTGTAAACCTTGATGATGCCCATCTCGTCGATGATCATGATGCCATCGACCGCTGTGGCGATCAGCGTCCTGAACAGAACATCGCTGTTTTGCATGATCCTCGGGCCTGAAGCGGCATCGTGACGATTTTCTGGGATTCTCGCAATTTGCGCCAGATCAGTGATCGGGCATGGCGTCGCGCCTAGCCTAGTCACGAAATCCGCGCGAGAGGACCACAATGAAGCACGCCGTCATTGTTGCGCATCCCGACGCCCGGAGCTTTACCGCCTCCGTGGCACAGATCTATTGCGAAACCGCTCGTGCGCAAGGACATTGCGCGATGTTGCGCGATCTCTATCGGATGAATTTCGCTCCTTGCCTGGCCGCCGAGGAGATTCCGAAACCGGCAGGCTTTGCGCCCGGCCGGGATGTCCAGGATGAACGCCGGATACTTCAGGACGTGGACGTTTTCGCCTTTGTCTATCCGTTCTGGATGAACGCGCAACCCGCCATGCTCAAAGGCTATATCGATCGTGTGTTTGGAATGGGGTTTGCCTACAACACCGGTAAAGGCGGGAGCATTCCACTTCTGAAATCACGCGAAATGATCAGCTTCACCTCAAGCGGCGCACCGACAGGTTGGGTCAGGAAATCCGGTGCCTGGGATGCGACACGAAAGCTTTTTGATGAACATTTCGCGGATGTCTGCGGGATGAAGGTGATCGACCACATCCATTTCGGTGCCGTATATGCAGGGATGCGCGCGGATGCGGTGGATATGATGCTGGGCCGCGTCCGCACGACTGTTTCCGAACGGTTTGGACCGGCAGTATCTTCCACTGCTCCGGTCTCGATTCCGCCTGAACAGCATATCTCCTAGCAGGAAGCCTGCATCCAGCCACTTCGGCCGACCCGCCTCAGCGCTTGTTCTTTTTCAGCCAGCGCGATTCGGCGAAGGATTGATAACCCACGGCCAGCGCAAACGTGCAGAACGCGCCGACGACAATCGCAAGAAAAAGCAGCTCTCCGCTGGACATGATTGAAGCTCCGATGTTGCAGGCAAAATTTCTGCAAGAGGACCTCGTTCGTCATTGACGCGCGTCAAGGAATTTCTCGAAACGATAGATTTGGATCGCCGCGCAGGTGGTGGAGGCCGATATGGCTCTGACGCGAATCCGCATGGAGCTGGCGCGCACGGATGGCTTTCCGGAAGGAAGTCCGCTGCACGGCTACGAATTCGTCGCTCCGCTGATGGCGGACGGACACGTCGATGCCAAAGAGTGGCAGGCGCACAAGGACGACTGCGTCGTGCGCCGCTTTTGGGGCAACGAGCCCGACGAATTCGGGAAGCTGCGCCATCTTGGGCATGGCTGGCGTTTCGACTACGATCGGCGAGATGCCAGCGACGATGAGCCGTTTTTCAAGCTCGACCGTCATGCGTTGATAAGAGGAGCTTACGTGGCCATCATCGAGCATGACGGCATAAGACGGCCTTTCAAAATCGTAGACACCGCGCCTTATCCATGACGGTTCGTAATCTCGACGCGATTTTCGCGCCGAAGAGCTTGGCGCTGATCGGCGCCACCAACCGGCCGCGCGCCGTTGGCGCGGTCGTGTCGCACAATCTTCTTACCGCAGACTTCCGTGGCGAGATCATGCTGGTGAACCCAACGCACGGCTGGGTGTCGGGTGTAAAGTGCTATCCCGATATCGCCAGCCTGCCCGTCGTTCCCGATCTTGCGGTGATCTGCACGCCGCCTGCGACCGTTCCCAAATTGATTTCCGAGCTGGGGGCGCGAGGTACGCGCGGCGCTATAGTGGTGACGGCGGGCTTCCGCGATGCCGGCAACGAAGCCGGCCGCCAGCTCCAGCAGGAAATGCTCGATGCCGCTCGGCCGCGCACTCTGCGCATCATCGGTCCCAACTGCATTGGAGTCGTCTCTGCGGCGTTCGGACTGAACGCGTCGTTCGCGCAAGGCAGGCCGCGTGCTGGGCATGTGGCCTTCGTTGCCCAATCGGGCGCGGTCGTGGGGACGGTGTTGGACTGGGCTGACGCACGGAGCGTCGGCTTCTCGCATATCGTGTCGCTGGGCGACATGGCAGATGTCGATTTCGGAGATATGCTCGAGTATCTCGCCGACGATCCCAACACGGACGCGATTCTTCTCTATATCGAAGGCCTCACGGAGGCGCGGAAATTTCTTGCCGCTGCGCATACCGCTGCGAGGCTGAAACCCATTGTGGCGATCAAAGCCGGGCGGGCGCCGCAAGGCGCGCGCGCCGCGGCCTCACATACCGGCGCGCTCGCCGGTATAGACGGCGTTTACGACACGGCGTTCCATCGAGCCGGAATCCTGCGTGTGCGCGATCTCGACGAAATGTTCGATGCGGTGGAGACGCTGGCAATACGGCCGGAGATCGCCGGAGACAGGCTTGCGATCCTCACAAATGGTGGCGGCATCGGCGTGCTCGCGACCGATGCGCTGATCGACGACGGCGGCCGTCTTGCCGATCTCGATGCCGATACGATTGCAAAATTGAGCACAGTGCTCCCGCCGACCTGGCCGCATGCCAATCCGGTGGACATCATTGGCGATGCGGACGGGGCGCGCTATGCAGCCGCTCTTAAGGTGCTTCAGAACACACAGGACATCGATGCCATCCTGGCGTTGCACTGTCCGACAGGAATCGCGTCGGGACTGGAAGCAGCACGGTCGCTTGTCGCCGCCATTGCGCCCAGCGCTCCGCCGGTGTTCACAAGCTGGCTAGGATCCAGCGAAGCGGATGACGCGCGGCGCCTCTTCGAAGCGTCAGATATTCCGACCTATGACACGCCCGAAAAAGCGGTTCGCGGTTTTATGCATCTCGTGCGTTATCGCCGCGTGCAAAGCCAGTTGATCGAAGATCCAGTAGCGGAGCCGCGTTTCGAGCCTGATTGCAAAGGGGCGCGCGCGATTTTGGTCAAAGCAGATAATGGCTGGCTAGAACCGCTCGCCGTGCAGGAACTCTTCGAGGGTTACGGCATTCCGATCATCCGCTCTGCTTTCGCTGCCACGCCCGACGACGTGGTGGCGAAGGCCACAGAGATTGGTGGTCCGGTCGCACTCAAGATCGTGTCGCCGGACATCACGCACAAGTCCGATGTGGGCGGCGTAGTGCTTGATCTTGCAACGCCCGATGCGGCGCGCACGGCAGCCGTTGCGATGCTAGGGCGCGTGCGCTCCACGGCGCCCAAAGCGGGTATACAGGGCTTCCTGCTTCAGCAGATGGTCCATGCGCCAGGGGCGCTTGAACTGATCCTCGGAATGGCGACGGATACGACATTCGGGCCGTTCCTGCTGTTCGGACAAGGCGGTGTCGCCGTGGAGCAGATCGCCGACCGCGCCCTTGCGCTACCGCCGCTGAACACGCGGCTGGCACAAGAAACTGATGTCGCATACGAGGGTCTGGAAACTGCTGCAGGGCTATCGCGGCCGCCCGCCAGCGGATATCGATAAAATTACGGAAATACTCGTCCGCCTGTCGCAGCTTGTCTGCAATTGCGATGAGATCGTCGAACTCGACATCAACCCCCTGCTTGTGGACGGAAAAACGATCATTGCGCTTGATGCACGCTTGAAGATCGGAGCGCGAAGTGGGGCACTTGCCCTCCGGTCCTCTAGCTGAAGTATCGAGATGCGACGTCTACGCCTGGGGCCAGCCGGTGCTGATTTCTGAGAACCGGGGCGCGCGCTGTGACATCGCCCCGTCACGCGGGCGCGCTATGCGTGGGTGATCCGATTCCACCAAACTGTAGCGAGGCTATCATGAAGCGCGCAAATCTCTGGCGCATAGTGACTACTATGGCGGTCATTATTCTGACGCTAAACGTAACATTTTCCGGCACTACCGAAGCGGCGCCCAAGCAGGCTGGCAGCGTCACGCACAACATCAAGACCGTATTCCTGATCCTGATGGAAAATCACAATTGGACAGGCGACAGCAAGAGCATCAGCACCGCCAAGCGTGCCGAGTACATCAACAAGGTTCTGGTGCCGATGGCGTCACATGCGAACCAGTACTACAATCCGCCCGGCGTTCACCCGAGCCTCCCGAATTATCTCTGGCTCGAAGCCGGAACGAATTTCGGCATCCTTCATGACGGCCTCCCCGCCAAATACAGCCAGAACACGACCGACCATTTGGTGACTTATCTCGACAAAGCCGGCGTCACCTGGAAAGCCTATCTCGAGAACGCCGACGGCAAGACCTGTCCGTTGGGGAATGAAGGGATAGTCGATCCAAACGGCAGCCATTCCTATGCCGTACGTCATGAACCGTTCGCCTATTTCAACGACGTCACCGACAACCGCGACAAAAATTCCCCGAAATGCATTGCGCATTTGAGGCCGTTCCGCGAACTGGCCGGCGATCTGAGAGACAACACCGTTGCGCAATACAACTTCATCACGCCGAATCTATGCGACGACATGCATGACGGTTGCGACAACGGCGCCATCCGCAACGGCGACGAATGGCTGGCTACGGACGATCCCTCATATCCTGAAGTCGAAGGCGTACAAAGACGGCGGTGTGATCTTTATCGCTTTCGACGAAGCCAACACCGGCGATGGCCCAATCCCCCTGCTTGTTCTGTCGAAATTCGCGAAGGGCAAGGGCTATTCGAACGATCTTCCCTATACGCACGGCTCGATGCTGCGCACCGTACAGGAGATCTTTGGCGTGACCCCCGTTTCTGGGTGACGCCGCGAACGAGCAGGATCTGAGCGATCTGTTCAGCACGTTCCCGTAACACGCTTCACCGGAGCGTCCTTGAAAAGGCGCTCCGGTCTTTTCCGAAACTGGCAATCCGATTGGCTATTCCGCCGGCAAAGGCGCGGGTACCCGAGCAGGTGCCGTGCGTGTGCGGCGACTGCGTTCCCAACGCATCAAGGCAAAGATCGCAGCAATGGTCGCGCCATAGGCCGCGAGCTGCGCGCCGTTCGGCGCGTCGCTGTAGCCGATTAGCGTATGTAGAAGGCGTCCAACGATCGTGTCTTGGGGCAACAGCCAGGACGTATCCCACACCGTACTCATCAACACTTGAAGATAACCCGCCTGCTGCAGGAACAGCACCGCCTGTGCCACCATGCCGGCGGCCAGCAGCGTGATGAGCCCGGAGGTCACGCTGAAAAGCCTGTGCGCGGGGATCGCGAGCAACCCATAATACATAAGCGTGGACATCGCAGCGCCGGCGGCAAGCCCCATTGCGCCGCCCGCGAGGAGGGATGCCGTTGTCGTATCGGGCTGCGAGGCAATCCCGTACAGAAAACAGCACCACTTCCGAGCCTTCACGCAGCACAGCCACGCCGACGACGACCGCGAGAGCCCGCCAAAGTGCGCTCGCCGGACGCAACCTGAGCGCCGACTGCACGCATCTCGCGCGCCATCTCGCGGCCATGTCCCGCCATCCAGACATTGTGCCAGGTGAGCATGACGACCGCGAGCGCGAGTACCGCGGCATTGAAAACCTCCTGCCCCGATCCTTGAAAGAGAGATTCCAGCTCGCCTGCGAACGCGGCCACCAGACATGCGCCAAACACGCCACCGCCAACACCGTAAGTAACCCACAAAGCGCGGCGCGGAACGCCACGGCTTGCGGCCAGCACGATTCCGACGATCAAGCCGGCTTCGATGACTTCGCGAAAAACAATGAGAAGACTTGCCAACATTCGTTATTCCGCAATGACGACGCCCTGCGCCGTCGCCGAATGATATTCGCCCATGAATGGATAGCGGGCCGGGGGCAAGCGGGCGAATGTGAATGTTGCCGCTTGAATTTCCGGTAACAACCTTTTCGACCTTCAGGGATGCGGAATCGAACTCCTCCGCCGTCGAATCCTGGTTCGTCATGGTGATGACATTCGGAACATTGGCTTTCACGTGAATTTCCGACGGCGTAAATTTGTGATCTTTCAGCTTGAGCGCGATACCGTCATCCGCGAGCGCAGGCGCACTGACATACAGCGCGGCCAAGACAAAAAGAAAACGGTTCATTGCGGCCATTCCGGATCGTTGCCCTTGCCGGACATACCTTAGTTGCAAATCATTCGCAAGTACAGAATATACCTCCGCGACGTTAGTTGTTGAACCAAAACGCGACGCTAACCCCATCTTCGACAAGCGAATTCTGGCCGGCAGGCGAAACGAAGACGCCAAGCTGCACACGCCATCTGTCCGACACGGCGCGAACCGCGGAAAGTTCGATCTTGTGGGTGCGGTAGTAGGTATCAGGCAGGTCGGCGTCTCCGCCGCTAATCACATTGAAACTCTGCAGCATCAGCATGGTCTTCGTGCCGAACCGCAGTCCCATGGTCACATCGAGCACGCTCTCGTTCGGGCGCGGATGCGTGATGTCGCGCTCGGCAATTTCGACGTCTGCAAAGCCGTTCCGGTCCCAGAGCGTAAAGTTCGTTCCGTACAAAATACGAAGCTCGCCGATGCTTGCCGTATCGAGATTGCGTGAATTGGACAGATCGAACGCGCCGGAATTGCGATAAGAGGCCTGAACCGAAAGGATGCCGAAACTGTCCAAAATCCGGTAACGTGCGCCCGCTTCCATCGAGAAGGTATGAGCGCGCACCGGCTCCTCGCCCGCCCATTGTGCGCTGGCGACGACATACTCCGGATCGGCATAAAGCGTCAGCCGGTTGCTCCAGCCATATTCGATAAGATCGGTGGAACTGGTCTTGAAGAACCGTATGGGCGCCCGCTCATTTCCTTTGCCGTCAAATCCATCAAGCGCACGCGACACGTCAAACGAAGAAATAATCTGCCAATGTCCCTGATCTTGCGTCCAGGCGCCCGCAAAAGCCCGATGCGAAAACGACAGGAGGCACATCAGGACAATCGCAAACCTGGGTGCGTGATCAAACATGGTTGCCGCTTGTCTTGATCAACCCGTGAAGGGTTTTTTCCCAATGAAAAGGTTTGACGATCAAATGCCAAAGTCCGCGATAGGCCGGTATGTTGGCGCAAAGGGGCAAAAGCCCCGCCCAGCGCGAAAAACTGGCTATTCGCCTGGGAAGCGCGGCGGCTATGCCACGACTAGATACCGAGGGGAATCATGGGAGTAAGCGCCGGTGCGCGCGCTCGCGGCGCTGGCCGCACTAATTTTTCTTTCTTGCAGCTGGTTTGCGGAAGCATTCGCCATCGGTTCCGTTAAATGGGCCGTGCATGCGAAAAGCGAAGCCACCCTCTTTGTAAATCGGGTTCCTGTAACGATCAATTCCATACAAAATTCCGCTCTGTGACGTTCTGTGCCCTCAAAAACATCGTCATACTCGCACCATCCCCAAATATAGGCATGGGCAGTTCCAGCGCGAATCCTCTGAAGGTCATCGACCGAAATATCAAACCGAGCGGATTGCATTTCGGCGTTGGGGCCAATCAATGTGCGTTCCGCCGTCCCATAGTCAGGATAGTCAAAATTACTGGGCAACGGCCCTGCTGCAACGCCAATCCAAGAATTGGCATGGCCGATAGCGTTCCTAGTCGCCGTCTTTCCGGAGTTTTTCAACATTGGAATGAACGTCCATTTAACTACCTGTTCAGTGGCTTTAGTCGCAGTCCATATCCACTCAAATCTTATACAGAAAACGAACGCCCTTTCTGTTGTGACGAGCGCGGATTGGGTCAGCGCGACCTGATCGCTGGCGGCCTTAGCGGCGGCAGTCGCAGCTTTCGCGGACTCTTTGCGCAGCTTTAACGCTTTTCTTCATCCAATCTTCTTGTCGGACGATCCAAATGAATTCGAGGCTCGCGACCAAGAACAAAAGGCCGTTGAAAATCATGAGCAAAGTATTGTTGAAGGCGTCTTCTGCCTTATAGGCGGCGTCTTCGGCGGCTTGTTTATCTCCTTCTTTGGTGTGAGCTATTTTAACGACAATAGGAGCACTATCCGTACCGCGCTGATTTTGTGCGGGTGGGCTGTTGGCCGTTGGAGCGATGCTGAATTGGCTGTGGTTGGGGTTCAAGTAAAGGGCTACGCTTCGATATCGGTGCTGCGGCGATAAGCACTATCGCAACCACAGCCAAAATCCCCCGCCCTAAACATCCGCCAGTTTGACCCCTTCGCTTTCTAGCGCCGATAGAGAAGCAAGGAGGAAAGACGCGGTAAAGGTGCCCCGTTTCAATTTAGCTGTTATCGAATCCTCGGTTTCGTTCTTGAACCCGTGCTTTTTCAGCCGCTTGGCCAATTCCAGGTATCCCACATCCGCCTTCTTTAGTTCGGCCTTGAGATAGGACCGGACCTTTTCAGCCATTCCGCTTCCGTCTTTCCGCTTGGCATGTCGCCTCCTGTCACATTCAACGCCTGTCATTTATGGCGGATTTCTGTTGACAGGTCAAGTTCCGCCATTTATGACAGGTGTCAGAAATGACGGATTGAACGCCATGGCCATCCACTTCCTGCAATCGAAAGCCGCCAAGACACTCAGCCTCGCGCAAGTGTTTCGTATGTCGGAAACAGAAGCCGAGGCGGCGTTCCGTAAAATCCGCTGGTCTGAAACAAATGGCGATGCAGTCTGCCCGGATTGCGGAGTTCTGGAGCCTTACGAATACCGTCGCCCCACGGGCCTTCTGCGCTTTCGGTGCAAGGCTTGCGGCAAGAACTTCTCCATCACTAGCGGCACGCTGTTCGCCTCTCATAAAGCCCCGCTGCGTTCCTATCTGGCCGCTATCGCGGTGTTTATGAACGAAGTCAAAGGCAAGAACGCCTTGGCCCTGTCCCGCGATCTCGGCATGTCACACAAGGCTTGCTGGGTCATGCTCCACAAATTGCGTGAGGCGATGGCAGAGGAATTTCGTGGCCGCAAGATCGGCGGCGAGGGTAAGACCGCCGAAGTCGATGGCGCGTATTTCGGCGGTTATGTGAAGCCCGCAAACCTTCGCGAGTATCGCCGGGACCGCCGCTTCGCAATGAACCCAGTCCGGCAAGCGCCAGAGCGTCGTTATCGTTCGCGAGCGCAACGGCAACAGCCTTCCCGCCGTGTTCGGTTCGGAAGGTGCGGCCCTGTCATGGATCAAAAGCCGCGTGAACCTTGGCACCGTTGTAAACGCCGACGACGCAAGCGGCTGGAACGATCTGGCCAGCAAATACGAAATGAAGCGCATCAATCACAGCGAGGCGTATAGCTTTGATGGCGCTTGCACCAATCAAGCCGAGTCGTATTTCTCGCGCCTCCGTCGCGGCGAGATGGGCCACTTCCATCACGTCGCCGGTCCCTATCTCCTGCGCTATGCGCAAGAGGCATCATTTCGGGAGGATGCACGTCGCGTTGACAATGGTGCGCAAGTTCGCCGCGTCACGGAATTGGCGCTCAAACGAGGCCCCTCGGTTGACTTCGCGGGCTACTATCAGAGGCATGTTAATTGCTGATGGACCCCATTATCTTGTGTTATTGATTTCTTAACTGACAAACCCAAGAGCGGAACTCAAATTTCTTGACTGGCCCAAGAGAGACTGTCATAACCCGAACCTATGAGCGATTCAGATATCAAGCTTGTCAGGGCGCGGCGCGAGCAGATCGCGAAGGAGCGTGCAGCTTTGGATGCTGAGGACGCTGATTTGGATATCACAGAGCGCACTCTTTCTAGGCTTGCCGCAGCTACAACATTGCAGGAAAGAGGTAGCACGAGGCCGGTTTTGGTGCGTTTGCCGAAGCATACGCCATCGCACAAAGACATGGTGCTAGGCACGCTCAAGGCATCTCCGACTGTCTGGATTGCGAGCGCTGATGCTTTGCAGAAGCAAATCTCGCAAATTCACAAGGTTTTCATTGGGAAGAGCAGCCTATTCCCATACTTGAGTGAGCTAAAAACCAAGGGCGTAATTGTACGCGGAAAAAACGGAGAAATTGCCCTTGCTGAACGCGTTATGAAAGAGGCTGCAGAATAGCAAAAAGGCCCGGTTTGCGGGCCTTTTCACACGAATACCGGCTGATCTCCGGTATAGCTGATGCCCTCGCTGACCAGTCGTCAGGGAGGGATATGCACCCCGGTCGGCGCTGCGCGGTTCGCAGGGTCGACCGGTTCCCTTAAATCGATTTCTATCATTTTCAAGATTCTTTGGTCCAGCAGAAACTACGGAAGCCCCCACACCCTCATAGGCTTCCGTTTATTGAACTTGCGCCAGCCGACGCACCGGACGCTCTTTCCCCGCTGTAGCGCGTTCATGGTGTAGGCGACGCGGAGGGATAGGGTCTTGAGCAATACCCGGTCCTGCCGGTCCATGCGCTTGTGCTCGACAATCCGAACCGCGATCTCCGCCCCGGTTAGCTCTGCGTCCTTCAGGGCCTCCCTACAGAGGCGGGAGAACTCCCCGTGTCGGAATAGCTTGTTGGTGCTGGAATAGGGCTTGTAGTCCAGCATTTGGTCAGGGTCGTGCTTAAACAGGACCATGGCGGCGTTGATATGGGACAGGTCCGCCCGTGCCTGATCCAGCTTGGTCTCGTAGGCGTCAATGCTGCGGATGATCTCGTCGCGCTTCGTGGTCAGCGCCTCAAAGGTTCTGCTCTCAGCCATACGCCAAGGTAGCGAACCCCAGCCCTAGACGCTTTTCCCTTTGCGCCAACATACCGCGATAGGCTGCTACGGAAATAAGTAACCAATACAAAAAAACCGTGAGGCCATAAGGCGCGAGCCTGGTGTCGCCGCGACGCACGGTCCCGGAAACGGCGAGATAGGTCAACAGCCCGTTGGACCCGAGCGCGCCCGCAGCAGAGATATATCCAAGCGTGTCGCGATATACGTCGCCGAACAAATGAATCGGTAGCACGCAAGAGAGCAGGAACACCCCCCAGAGGATCGGATTGACGAGCGCAGACAGAACCGCGCCACCAATGAAAAGCTGAAATGCAAGAAATCCGCCGAGACCCACTTGTCTCGTAAGCGAGCCTGCATTCCGGCTGTGAACCAGCCAGGTCTGCATATAGCCCTTGAGCCAACGCGAGCGCTGCTTGATCCAGATATCGATGCGCTCGGGCGCTTCTTCCCATGTTGTGGAGTCGAGCATCGCGGTGCGATAGCCGAGTTGCGCTAGGCGCAAGCCGATATCGGCATCTTCCGTGACGTTAAACGGATCCCATGCACCGATTTCGCGCAGAACGGCCGTGCGAAAATGATTGGATGTGCCGCCGAGCGGCATCGGCACATTCAATTTCTCCAGACCGGGCAGCAAAGATCCAAACCACGTGAAGTAATCGATGGCGAACGATTTCGTCAACCAACGGTCGTGATTGTGAAAGGCAAGCCTGGCCTGAAGGCATGCAACTGTGCGCGGCGCGCTTCTGAACGCGCCAACAGCTTTGAGCAACTGATCCGGCTCGGGCCTGTCCTCCGCGTCGTAAATGACGAGATAGTCGCCTCGCGCCCGGCGCAATGCGTAGTTTGCAGCCTTCGGCTTCGTGCGCGGCAGACTTGGGGGGACGCAAACGATCTCGAACCCTTGCGGTTCTGCGAACACTTTGCAGGCCTCTACGGTCTCGGCGTCATCTGCTTCTGCAACGAGCTTTATGTCGAGCCGGTCGCGCGGATATTCCAAAGAAAGAAGCGCACGCACAAGACCGGGTACAATCTCGGCCTCGCGATAGAGAGGCACCAGAATAGAATAAAGCGGCAATGTGGGGTCATCGCGTCGTGCCACGGCGAGCTCGCATTCCCGCGACAATCCACCCAGCCACGAAAGCAGAACGCGAAAAAACGTACCTGCCAAGAACAGTGCTGTCATAGCCACGACAAAAAGAGCGAGCGTCAGCATCGGCACGAGAAGTGAGGCACAGATGGTCAGCAAGTGCCAGCGCTGCCAACGTAGCTCCCTGCCCTCTTGAGATGACGCGCTGCGCGGAAAGTTCGGGATGTTCGCGCGCCAGCGAAAAAATGGCTTGGTCTGTGAGATTCACTTCAAAGCGGCGGTCGATCCCGTCCAGCAATTCTGTGAGGGAAACTTCTATAAAACGGACCTCGCCATATCTGGCCCGAAGCCAGTATTGGTTTTCTGCCGACCAATCGGCCAAAGCCACGGCCAGCACATTATTTTCGCGCGAGACCGGCAGAAACAGACGGCGCAGGTAAAGCGCGACGTCCGCCGGATCAGCGCAAAAATCTTCGCTGTCGCGCGTCCACGATGGGCGCGCACCTACTGCCGCTTGAAACATCCCGACCTGACGAAACCCGATGAAATAATCGCACTAGCGCGTCAGGCGAAAATTCCCCCGCCCACGAACCTTACATAGCCAATACATTACACGGCTGACGGGAACTGTGCAGAAATTGGCCATGGGGGCAATACATATTACAGGTTGCAAGCTATTCCACGGCGGGCCTAGCCAAAGGATCGGTCAAAGGCACTGCGCTGACCTCCGCGAAGCGGCGGCCAGACTCCTCTGACTTCGGGTCGGCGGGTTGTTGCGAGATCTGACGGCCGAGCGCGATGACATCCGGGATCTCGTCGTCGGCAAGCTCTTTCATCTTCTGTTTGCGCGCGAACGCCTTTTCGATGAACGGCGCGAGTTCTTCGTTCTTCTTGCGCTGCCGTTCGGCCTCGTTTGCCTTGAACTCCGGCATGATGTCGTGGCCAAAGAGTTCGAGCGCCTCGCAGATGTGCTCGTGCCTGTTGCGGCCACCCTGTTGAATGAACGCGACCTGGTCGACACCGGAATCGGCGAACTTGCGCAGATGCGCGCGCATCTCATCCGGCGTCCCCATGCCGCCCGCACCCGGATTGGCGGGGAGATGATCGCGTGCGGCTTCAAAGTTCTTCCAGATGTCGGTGCGGCCCGGTTTGTGCTCGCCGAAGATATAGTGATGGCCGAGTGCGTAACCGAAGAAACGAAAACCGTCGAGTCCACGGCGCAACGCCTCTTCGCGGTCGTGGTGAACCGAGAAGCCCGTGACCATCGCGATGTTGGCATTCACCGCATGGCCGATCGGCACACATTCTTCTTTCAGGATGCGATAGTAGTCATCGACCCATTGCTTGGCCTCCGCAGGATCGACGAACGCGAAGGTCAACGCGCCGATGCCAAGGCGCGCAGCGAGCTTGATCGTCTCGCGGTTCGAGCAAGCCACCCACACCGGCGGATGCGGCTTTTGCACCGGCTTCGGCACGACGTTGCGGCAAGGCATATCGAAATATTCGCCTTTGAATCCGGGGTATGGATTCATCACCATCATGTTCAGGCATTGCTCGACGCTTTCGCGCCACATCTCGCGTTTCTTTTCGACCGGCACTTTGTAACCGCCGAGTTCGAGCAGCGCCGAAGATTCCCCCGTGCCGAATTCGACGCGACCGTTGGAGACGAGATCAAGAGTGGCGATACGCTCGGCGACGCGGGCAGGATGGTTGTATCCCGGCGGCATCAGGACGATGCCGTGGCCTAAGCGAATGTTCTTCGTGCGCTGCGAGCACGCTGCGAGGAAAACCTCGGGTGCGGAAGAATGCGAATATTCTTCGAGAAAATGATGCTCGACTTCCCAAGCGTGATCGATGCCTAGCTTGTCGGCGAGTTCAACCTGATCGAGTGCGTCCTGAAACAGTTTCAGCTCATCGCCGTCATTCCATGGACGCGGCAATTGATGTTCGTAAAAGATGCCGAACTTCATGAGTGCACCTTTATGGTTAGGGCGTGAGAAGCGTGCCTGCGCCATTATCCTTGACGCTGGCGAGAGCCGGCGATCTGGCTGCCGAGTCGAATGCAGCGAGGATCGACTGGAAGCGCGCTTCCGCGAACGCTTTCATCGCCGGATGCGTGAAAATGTAAAGTTCGCCATTCTTTACGGCTTCCAGCACACGGTTTCCGACGATGTCCGGATCGATGCCGCTGAGCACGTTCTGCGCCGCTTGTTCGCGCGTGTCGCCGACGCCGGGATCAACATCGCCGATGCCGCCATATTTGTCCTGCCGCGTACGACCGCTTTCATGGATGCGCGTGCGCACGAAGCCTGGGCACAGCACCGAGACGCCGATGTTCAACGGCGCGAGTTGGCCGTGCCAACCTTCGCTCATAGCGACGACCGCAAACTTAGTCGCGCAATAAGGCTCAAGCCCCGGCGGCGAAATCATGCCCGCCATCGAAGCCGTATTGACGAAATGGCCACCCTCGCCATGCCCCTTGATCAGCGGGGTGAAGACCTCGGTGCCCATAGACGACGCTTTTCAGATTGACGTCGATGATCCAGTCCCAATCGCGGTCGCGCACCGTTCCAATCGGGCCACCGACGGCAACACCGGCATTGTTGCAGACGATATGGACCTTGCCGAACGCCGCGATCGCTTCCAGCGCCGCTTCGCGCACCGCCCCGCGCTCGCTGACATCGCAATGCACGGGCACCGCCTTGATCTGCTCCGAGGCGAGGCGCTCGGCGGATTCCTCTGCGGCTTTCGTATCGATATCGGCGAGAACGATATTCATGCCGGCATGACCGAACGCGCGCGCCATCGACAGGCCGAGCCCGCCGGCGCCACCGGTGATGAACGCCGTTTTGCCCTTGAAATCCGTGATCACGCCATATCCTCCCGATCGAAGCTTGTCGGGTCACAGATTGTAGCCCCGCCCCATTAAACTGATAATTTGTCAGTTATAGAGAGTTGTCAATCAGGGCTTGAGCGCGCGCACCAAAAACCGTGTGACATTGTCGATCACATCGCGCCGTTTGCGGCCCGAGCGATGACCTTCGCTGCTGGTCTGATGGATCACACCCAGGATTGCCTGTCCGATGATGTCTGCATCGTAGATGCGCGCCGCCGACCGGTTTTTCCATATTGCGACGGAGATGCGCCGCCCAGTCGCGGCCCCAGCGAATAAGCAACGGCGTTGCCTGCACGCCCTCGGCATCTATCACGGCCTCATCGTCATCGCGGCACCGAGCACGCCGGGATGGGATTCCGAATAGTCGTAGATTGCATTAAGCGACGCAGCGATGGTGTGCTCGAGCGAGCCATCGGTCGCGGCGACCTGCGCGTCCACGTATTCCTGCAACTCGAGCCGCGCATCCTCCACGAAAGCAAGGAAACACGCGCGCTTGTCGTCATAATGAAGATAGAATGTGCCGTGGCCAAGGCCTGCCTCGCGCGCAATATCTTGTGGTCGCGTTGCATGATAGCCACGTTCGACAAACAGTTTGCGCGCAGCTTTCTTGAGTTTGGCGAGACTTTCCGGCCTGCGGCGCGCGGGACGTACTTGTGGTTCGATGAGCGCTTCTGGATCCATGACGAGACTTTCATCCGGCAACACACAGCAAGTCAAACCGGGCCAGTAGAACCTCAACTGGTGTCGCGATAAACTGGGTATGGAACTCGGGAGGTTCGCATGCGCGGAATGCCTTATGTCGTGGCCGCCATAGCGGCGATGGGCACAACACGCCGAACAAAGCACTTGCGGCCTCCACGATACCGGCTACAACCGTAGCAACCCCCGTCGCGTGATGGTAAAGCGCCCTTTCAGATGGTGCGCGTTGTTCCGTTGGCATCCAGGTTGAGCAAACATATGTGCAAGACACTTCTTCTCTCAACAATCACTGTGTTTCTGTTCGCGGCGTCCTCTGCATGGGCAATCGACTTTGCCAGCCCTGGCGCAGAACGGCATGCAAACCTGGAATTCGACGTCGGTGTAGACTTGGTGAACCACCAGAAATTCGAAGATGCCACGGCACATCTGGAAATCGCGCTTCAACATTTTCCGAATGACACCGATATTCTGCGCTATCTGGGCTATGCGCACCGCATGATTGCGCGCGAACGCGAGGGTACTTCGCACGACAGCGAGCTGCGCTTATCGAACGATTATTATCGCCGCGCTCTGGAGGCAGATCCCGACCGGAAGGATTTTCTGGAGTATATGGGTGAGATGTATCTTGAGATGGACGACCCTGCGGCCGCCCGCGCCAAGCTGGCCGAACTTGAGCGGCGCTGTCCCAACGGATGCGTCGAGCGTGACGATCTCGCAGCGTCGATCGCGGCCTATAAGCCAGTGCCACCCGTCGCCCGGGAAGAGCAGGGCGCGTTGGCGCCCAGCCCGACGCATTAATCAAAGACATACGCACCGGCGTATTACGGGGCGATGCCGAGCAGCTGCTGCCACCATGAAGGCTTGACGGAGACAGCTGCTTTTTGAAGCGCCTCGCGATGCGTGATCAAACGGCAACCTTCGCATAGCCCGTCCGGGCCGTCCGCAGGCAATTGGCATTGCGCCTCTGTGTGCTCTTCAACGTCGCAGCAGCAGAGTCCTTCGCGATATACAAGCGTTCCCATAATTCGGAAACGCGCCATCGTCCGGTTCGATCATTTGATAGAATGCTTGGCTTCATCGCTTGAAGCCATGGAACTTTTAATACCGCGTGCCGTTCGATCTTATATCACGAAGCTTCGCGCTCGCGGATTGCACGCCACACGCGCTCCGGTGTCGCTGGCATGTCGAGGTGCTCTACGCCGATCGCATCGCAGATCGCACTCACGATCACAGGAAGGGCACCGACCGTTCCCGCTTCGCCACAGCCCTTCGCGCCCATCGCGTGCGTCTTGCAGGGGATTTCCTCATAAGAGAAATCTATGTCCGGCATGTCTTCCGCGCGCGGCATGGCGTAGTCGGTGAAGCTCGCCGTGACGCATTGTCCCGCGTCGTCATAGATTGCATGTTCCATCAGCGCCTGTCCCAGGCCCTGCACCACGCCGCCATGCACCTGTCCTGCGACAAGCATGGGATTGATCACGCGTCCGAAATCGTCGAGCACACGATAGGACACGACATCGACATGACCGGTGTCCGGATCGACTTCGACCTCGCAGATATGGCAGCCGTTCGGAAAGGTCGAAGCCGCGCCCTTGTAGAGCGCCTCGGTATCGAGGCCGTTCTCAAAACCAGGCAGTTTCTCGCGCCGCAGCGTGACCGCAAGCTCCCCGACCGTCATGGACCGTTCTTCGCCTGCGATGCGGAAATGACCGACACCTTCAACGATGTCGAAGCTCACCTCTTTCCCGCCCGCCTGCATCACCTGACCGGCGGCGGTCTTTCCTTTGGCGATCACTTCGTCGGACGCGCCGAGGAGCGCGCCGCCTGCCATATTGAGCGAGCGTGAGCCGCCCGTGCCGCCGCCTGTGAACCAGTCGCTGTCGCCTTGTTTCACCTGGATGGATTCGAATGGCACGCCGAGCTTTTCGGCAACGACTTGCGCAAAGGCGGTTTCGTGCCCCTGTCCATTGGACTGCGTGCCGACATGGAGTTCGACGCCGCCATTGTCGGTGAACCGCACGGCAGCGGGTTCGGCACCCGCCGCGGCCGTGATCTCGACGTAATAGGCGAGCCCGAAACCTCGCAGTTTGCCTTTTGCTTCCGATTGTTTCCGGCGCGCGGCAAAGCCCGCGCGGTCGGCGCGCGTAACGCCCTCTTCCAGCAGCCGCGGATAGTCGCCGGAATCGAATGCGATACCCCACCAGTTCTTGTATGGCAATTCATCAGGCGCGATGAGATTGCGCTTGCGCAATTCCACCCGGTCGACGCCGAGACGCGACGCCGCCACGTCCATCAACCGCTCCATATAATATGCGGCTTCCGGACGCCCGGCACCGCGATAAGCGTTGATCGGCGCTGTATTGGAGAAGTAGCACTTGATGTTGGTGAAGAAGACCGGCACGCGATAGACGCCGCCAAAGATACGCGACCCTGCGAGCGTCGGAATGAACGGCGCGAAGCCGGAGAGATAACCGCCGAGATTGGCCGTTCCGGTAAAGCGCAGCGCGAGGATTTTGCCATCTTCGTCGAATGCACCTTCCGCGCGCGTCAGCATATCGCGGCCATGATGATCGGCGAGATGTGCCTCCGTGCGGTCGGAAGACCAGCGAACCGGACGGCCAACGATCTTTGAAGCGATCAGGACCGCGCATTGCTCCGGATAGAGTCCGGCCTTCATCCCGAAGCCGCCACCGACATCGGACGATATCACGCGCATCTTTTCCGGCGGCACATCGAAAATCCTTGCGATGCTGGCGCGCAGGCCGCCCGAGCCCTGGTTGCCGCTATACAGCGTGAAATGATCCTTCGCCGCGTCGTAATCGCCGATGGCGTTACGCGTTTCCATCGAATTCACGATGACGCGGTTCTGCACCATGTCGAGACCGACCACATGCGCGGCGCGCGCGAAGGCCGCATCGCATTCGTCTTCTTTACCGTCGGCATAATCGAGGCAGAGATTGCCAGCGACGTCGCTCCAGATCTGCGCGCCTTCGGGCGCTGCACGCAGCTCGGCGACGGCATCGAGCGCGTCGTAATCGATCGTTACCAGCTCGGCGGCGTCGCACGCCTCCGCTAGCGTCCCGGCGACGATCAGCACGACGGCCTCGCCGACGAACGTCACCTGATCCTTGGCGAGGAAGTTTTTCGCCACACCCTGCACCGGCGAGCCATCGCGGCTTTTGACGGGCGTGTGCGTCGCCATCGGCTTTGCGCCGGCCGCTTCGAGATCGGCTTGAGTCAACACCGCGACAACACCCAGCGCTTCCCTTCGCCGCACTTGTGTCGATAGACAGAATTTTTGCATGCGCATGCGGCGAGCGCAGAAACACGCCATGTGTTTCATTCGGCAGCCGCAGATCGTCCGTGTATTGACCGTGGCCGGTGATGAAACGAATATCTTCTGTCCGGCGAACGGATTGGCCTGTGCCAAATTTCATGGCGTAAAACCCGTCATGGCCGGGCAGCGAGCGTAGCGAAGCGCGACCCGGCCATCCAACTTAATGTTTATAACCCGGATCGATCCGGTCCAGCTTGCGCAGCAGCGCCGGCCATGCGAGCGCGCCGAGCAGACCTTCGAATGCCATCTTGCCCTGACCGGCGGTCTTTTCCTCGACGCCCTGATTGACCTTGTACGGCTTCATGCCGCCCGACAGCGCTTTGATCTGCATGGTGCAGGAGCGCTCCAGGTAATACATGCGCATGAATGCGTCCGGGCACGATTTGCCGAGTGTCAACGTGCCGTGATTGCGCAAGATCATCGCATGCTTTTCCTTGCCGATATCGGCAACCAGACGCTCGCGTTCGTCGAGATCGAGCGCGATACCTTCATAATCGTGATAGGCGATATCTCCGCAGATCGTCATGGCGTGCTGGTCGAGCGGGAGAAGCCCATCTGCCTGCGCCGACACCGCCACGCCATCATCCGTATGCAGATGGATGACGCAGTGCGCGTCGTCTCGGTTCATGTGGAGCGCGGAATGGATCGTGAAGCCGGCGGGGTTCACGGGATAAGGACTGTCAACGACCTTGTTCCCGTCGATATCGATCTTCACCAGCGACGACGCGGTGATCTCCTCGAATAGCAATCCATAAGGATTGATGAGGAAGTGATGCTCCGGCCCCGGCACGCGCGCGGAGATGTGGGTAAAGATCATGTCGTCCCAGCCATACATCGCGACAAGCCGGTAGGTCGCCGCGAGGTCGACGCGAAGCTGCCATTCTTCCGGCGACACTTTGCCCTGCAAGGATTCGATGGCGTGCGCGGCGGGCACCTTCATCTCGAATTTTTCGCGCATGTTCATGGCGGGCTCCAATCGGAAGATAGCATGTTTCAGATTGATCCTCTGGGCACCGGGCTGTCAAACCGAGCGGACCCGGGCAACCGCTTTCAACCAGCCGTCATAGAGCGCGTCCCGTGCGGGCGGCGCCAATACGGGAAGAAACCTACGATCCAGCGACCACCGCGCGGCGATATCGTTCGTGTCCTTGAACAGCCCGCTCGCCAGCCCTGCGAGATAGACGGCACCAAGCGCGGTCGTTTCGGTCACGACCGGGCGATCGACCGGAAGCCCTGTCAGATCGGAAAGGCGCTGGCAAAACCAGTCGTTCTTCACCATGCCGCCGTCAACCTTCAGCGCAACTGGTGCGTCGAGCCCGGCTGATTTCATATCAAGACCCATGGCTTCGAGAAGATCGCGCGTCTGATAGCAAACGGCATCAAGCGCGGCGCGCGCGATTTCGGCAGACCCCACGTCGCGTGTCAGACCCAAGATCGCGCCACGCGCCTCCGGATCCCAATACGGTGCGCCAAGACCCGTGAATGCAGGTATGAAATAGAGTCCGGCCGCGGGCTTTGCGGTTTTCGCCAGCGCCTCGATCTCTTCTGCGCTGCGGATCAGGCCGATCGCATCGCGCAGCCATTGCACCACTGCGCCCGCGATGAAGATGCTGCCTTCGATGGCATAAGCGGCGTCGCCGCCAGTGCGGTAAGCGCTGGTGGCAAGCAGCTGGTGCGTGGACAACGGCATTATCGAACCGGTGTTCGCCAGCGCGAAACACCCCGTGCCGTAGGTCGACTTCACGTCACCGGGTTTGAAACAGGCTTGTCCGAACGCAGCCGCTTGCTGGTCGCCAGCCGCGCCGCGGATGGGAATCCCGCCTAGAACCTCGGCCGCGCCAAAATCGCCGGCGCTATCGCGCACCTCCGGAAGCATCGCCCGCGGAACGCCGAACAGCGCGCACATCTCTGCGTCCCATGACAGCGTCTTGAGATCGAGCAGCATCGTGCGTGACGCGTTGGTTACATCTGTCGCATGAACCTTGCCGCCCGTCAGTTTGTAAATCAGCCAGGAATCGATCGTGCCGAAGCAGAGATCACCCTTCTCCGCCTGCGCGCGCGCGCCAGGAACGTGATCGAGAATCCATTGCACCTTGGTCGCAGAGAAATAAGGATCGAGCAGCAACCCGGTCTTTGCAGAAATCCGAGCCTCGAGCCCCTTTTCCTTCAGTTCACGGCAGCGCTCGGCTGTCCGGCGATCTTGCCAAACAATGGCGTTGTAGACCGGTTTGCCGGTCGCACGCTCCCACGCAACGGTTGTCTCGCGCTGGTTTGTGATGCCGATAGCAGCGATGCCCACGCTTTCCACCACCCGGCAGCAGGTGAGCACCGCTTGCCAGATTTCCTCAGCGTCGTGTTCGACCCAGCCGTTCGCCGGATAGATTTGTCTGAGCTCAATTGCGTGCGACGCGAGAGGGCGCGCCTGCGCATCGAACAGAATCGCACGCGTCGAGGTCGTGCCTTGGTCGATGGCGAGAAGATACTGATTCTGTGTCATTTTGGGATTGGTTCGGTAAATGATGGAACTAGCTTAACATGCTGTTAACGCCATTTCGCTAGAAGTTCCCTTAGCCCTCAAGGGGCGTATTGCGACTTT
>JBBCHP010000022.1:0-119630 GCA_037201525.1 Rhizomicrobium sp.
ATGCGGCCCGGTGTCTATCGCATGCTCGATGCAAAAGGCGATGTGCTCTATGTCGGCAAGGCCAAAAGCCTGAAAAAGCGCGTCTCGAGCTACGCCAAAACCGGCGGCCACAACGAGCGCATCTCCCGCATGATCGCCGATACGGCCGAGATGCTGTTTGTGACGACGGCATCGGAGACCGAAGCGCTTCTGCTCGAGTCCAACCTGATCAAGCGGCTGAAGCCTCGATACAATGTGTCCTATCGGGACGACAAATCGTTCCCGAACATCTTGTTGCGCGAAGATCACGCGTTTCCACAACTCCTGAAACATCGTGGCGCACACTCGACCAAGGGTGTCTATTTCGGACCGTTCGCAAGCGCACAGGCCGTGGGCCGAACTCTCAACACATTGCAGCGCGCATTCCTTCTGCGCTCCTGTTCAGATTCCGTTTTCGATTCCCGCACGCGGCCATGCCTGCTGTTCCAGATCAAGCGGTGCAGCGCTCCCTGTGTCGCGCGCATTGATGAGCCCGGCTATCGCGAGCTTGTACGCGAGGCCGAGTTGTTTCTCGACGGCAAGAGTCGTGCCGTGCAGGCCGAACTTGTCCAAGACATGAACAAGGCGTCGGAAACGCTGGACTTCGAGCGCGCTGCCCGATTGCGCGACCGCGTGCGCGCGATGAACCAAATTCAATCGACGCAGGGCATCAATCCCTCGACCTTCACCGAGGCTGACGTTTTCGCGGCCTATCAGGAAGGCGACGATATCTGCATTCAGGTGTTCTTCTTTCGCGCCGGACAGAATTGGGGCAACAAGCCCTATTTCCCGCGCCATCCACGCGAGATGACATCCGGTGAGATCATCGAAGCATTTATCGGCCAGTTTTATGACGAGCGCGCAGCACCGAAGTTGATTCTGCTGTCGCACGACATTCCGGAAAGCGATCTTCTGGCGGAAGCGCTCGGTATGCGCGCCGGGCACAAAGTCGAGATCGCATCGCCACAGCGCGGCGAGAAACGCGAGATTGTGGAGATGGCGGTTCAGAACGCCCGTGAACAGCTCGCAAGGCGAATCGCGGAAAATTCGGCCCAGCGCGAGTTATTGGACGGCGTGGCGGAAACCTTCGGGCTGGAGAATCCACCGCGACGCATCGAGGTCTACGACAACTCGCACATCCAGGGCAGCAATGCCGTCGGCGGCATGATTGTTGCCGGACCGGACGGTTTCGAGAAAGGCGAATATCGCAAGTTCAATATCAAATCGACCGAACTTACCCCCGGTGACGACTACGCCATGATGCGCGAGGTTCTGACACGCCGGTTCGCGAGGCTCGTCAAAGAGGAAAACGACCCCAGGACGAAGTGGCCGGATGTCGCCCTGATCGACGGCGGGCCGGGTCAACTGGCCATCGCCTGTCAGGTGTTCGCCGATCTTGGCGTGGAAGACGTGACCCTGGTCGGCATTTCAAAAGGTCCGGACCGCGATGCGGGCCGCGAGCATTTCTATATGCCGGGCCGCGAGCCGTTCCGCCTCGACCCCAAAAGCCCCGTCCTTTACTATCTGCAGCGGCTGCGCGACGAGGCGCATCGTTTCGCCATTGGAACGCATCGCAAGAAGCGCTCCAAAGCCATCGGCGCCAACCCTTTGGACGAGATCGCAGGCGTAGGCGCAAGCCGCAAGCGCGCACTGCTACAACATTTCGGATCCGCCAAGGCTGTGTCGGGCGCCAGCGTGAACGATCTTGCCTCGGTCGGTGGCGTCAGTGAAACTTTGGCCAAGAAAATCTACGACTTTTTCCATCCGCGGCGTAAGGCGCGTTTTCCCTTTGTCGCAATGCCGGGGTAAGCTTTGGCGATGAGCAACGATCGCCGCTCCTTCCTGAAACTGGCCGCCGGCGCCACCGCCTTCAGCGCGCTGCCGCCAAATTTGCGCGCAGTTCTTGCCAATCCGCAACCCGGCAAAACCGGCACGATCAAAGACGTGGAGCACGTCGTCATCTTCATGCAGGAGAACCGGTCTTTCGATCACTATTTCGGCACGCTGCGCGGCGTGCGCGGATTCAACGATCCGCGTGCGATCACGCTACCCGGGGGCAAGCCGGTCTGGTATCAGCCCAAGGGCAATGAAGAGTTCACGCCATTTCATCTCGACACGCGCGAGACCGCCGCGCAATGCATGTCGAGCCTCGATCATAGCTGGAAAGGGTCTTACGATCTCTGGAAAAACTACGATGCGTGGATCGAGACCAAGACTCCGATGACGATGGGCTATTTCGAGCGCCACGACATCCCGTTCTATCACGCGCTCGCCGACGCCTTCACGATTTGCGATGCCTATCATGCCTCGGTCTTCGGACCGACAACTCCGAATCGCTTGCACTTATGGAGTGGTACCAGCGGATTAACTGTCGATCACGATCAATGGGCCGTCGCCAATCCCGACGAGAATAACGAAACGGCGGATATCAAGAACGATACCAAGAAGTTCAATGCCTTCACTTGGACGACCTATGCCGAGAAGCTGCAGAAAGCCGGCATCGATTGGCGCGTCTATCAGGAATACGACAATTACGGCGACAACGGGCTGGCCTATTTCGCCGATTTTCGCGAGGGGTGGCGATCCGGCCTTGATCGAACGCGCGCGGTCCTGGGTCAAGGGATCGAACAAGCGCAATGCAGAGGCGTCGCGCGGCGAGCATCTGGTTGCCGCATTTGCCGAAGACGTTGCATTGAACCGCCTGCCCACGGTGTCATGGATCGTGGCGCCTTACATCATGTGCGAGCACCCCAGCGCTTGCCCGTCTTACGGCGAGGCACTTACGGCACAGCTTCTCGATGTTCTCGCTTCCAACAAAGATGTCTGGACGAAGACCGCCTTTGTCCTGAACTATGACGAAAATGACGGATTTTTCGATCACATGCCGCCGCCCATTCCCGCGATCACGCCGGATATGGGGGCGAGCACAGTCGATGTGACCGGAGAAATCTATAAGGGTGTGCCGTTCGGTCTGGGCCCGCGCGTGCCGATGATCGTTGTGTCGCCTTGGACGGCGGGCGGCTTCGTCAATTCTCAGGTCTTCGATCACACATCCGTGCTGCGTTTTCTGGAGACGCGCTTCGGCATAGCAGCGCCCAATATCTCCGATTGGCGCCGCGCAGTGACCGGAGACCTGACCTCTGTCTTCGACTTCACGCAGAGGGGCGCACTAAAGCATTTCAGCGATGGCGTGAATGGAATGCAGCGCGCCGACAAGCAATGCAAACTGCCGCCACCGAAGTATCTGAGCGAAGACTTGCCGCGGCAGGAAAAAGGCAACCGCCCAGCCCGCGCCCTGCCGTATGACCTGCATGTCGATGGACAAGTAACGGCCAACGGCTTTCAAATCGATTTCACGAACAAGGGTGCGGCGGGCGCCGCTTTCCGCATCGCGGCGTCGGACGCCAAGACCGGACCTTGGTTCTTCACGGTCGAAGCAGGAAAGAGGTTGCCATACACACTACCGCGCAAAGGGGCCTATGATTTCAGCGTGCTCGGACCAAACGGCTTCTTCCGCCGGTTCGCGGGCGGCGGGAGCGATATGATCGAGATCGATTTTGGCCACGATAAAGCATCGGGCGAACTGCGCGGCGAGGCACGCAACGGGAGCGGCTTCCCAGTCACCCTGATGCTTCGTAATGCCTATGCCTCAGCCGACGCCAACCGCTCAATATCGAACCCGGAAAGTCGTTGCTGCCAGGCATCGCCATCGCGCAAAACGCAAATTGGTACGATGTCCGATTTGAGACGTCCGGCGGCTTTGTGCGTCATTTCGCGGGTCATATCGAGACCGGCTTGCCGAGCACAAGCGACCCGCTGCTTGGCTGAAGAGTCGCGCGCGGCGCTGGCACGATGCTACACTGAGTCCATGCTGACAGTGCCCAACATCATCACAATCATGCGCATCGCTCTGGTGCCGGTGTTCGCGCTGGCCTTCGTGCTGCCGGCGATACCGCGCGCCTGATTGCGTTCGCCGTGTTCTGCATCGCCGGAATCAGCGACGCGCTCGACGGACTGGCGGCGCGCAAGCTCAACGCCGGCTCCGAATTCGGAAGAATGCTCGACCCCATCGCCGACAAGATTCTGGTGGCCGTGGCGCTGATGATGATCGTGGCAGAACACTCTATACACCAGTTCAATCTGATCATGAGTCCGTTCGGACTCTTGAAACTCGTTCCCGCACTGATCATTCTCGCACGCGAGATTCTGGTCTCCGGCCTGCGCGAGTTTCTCGCCGGCGCGAAAGTCAGCATTCCGGTAACGGTGTTCGCCAAATTCAAAACCGCGATCCAGATGATCGCCATCGGCGCGATGATCCTGACACCGCTGGCAGACCGGTTCCTGCCAGATGTGCAGGCCATCACCTACAGCGCTTTTGCCTATGGTCTGCTTTGGGTGGCTGCGGCCCTGACGTCTATACGGGCTTTGTCTATTTTCGGGCTGGTCTGCGCCACTTACACGCGTCGACGATTGTGCCATGACGCTGCTCTATTTCGCCTGGGTGCGGCAGAAGATCAGAAAGAGCGAAGAGCAACTCGATCTTCCGCAGGACATAAAAACGGTGGCTGAGCTAGCCGCGCTGTTGGCCCGAAGAGATGGGGGCTACGCTGCTGCCTTCGCCGATCTCAAACGCGTGCGGGCGGCGGTAAATCAGAGCCATGTCAGTTTCGACGCTCCCGTATCCGCCGGCGACGAAGTCGCGTTCTTTCCGCCGGTAACCGGCGGATGATCCGTGTTCAGCACGAGGATTTCAGCCCGGGCGCAGAATAGACGCGCTCGCCTGCGAGAGCGGAAGCGTGGGGGCAGTTGCAAGCTTTACCGGCTATGTCCGCGACGATGACAACCTGAAAACGCTAGTCCTCGAGCATTATCCGGCTATGACCGAGCGCGAAATTGCGCGCCACGTCCAAACCACGAAAGAAAAATGGCCACTGCATGGCGTCACGATCGTTCATCGCGTCGGACGGCTTGTGCCCGGCGACAGGATCGTGTTCGTCGGCGTCGCCGCCGAGCACCGGCGCGCAGCTTTCGAGGCATGCGAATTCCTGATGGACTATCTGAAAGTCTATGCGCCCTTCTGAAGCAGGAAGAGCGCACGACCGGCACAAATTGGGTCGAAGCAAAGATCGACGACCAAGAAGCCGCGAAGCGCGAGCGCTAGCTCGCCTTTTTGAGCGTCACTTCGCTGACCGGATTACGGACATCGGCAGCATAGGCCTTCATTATCGTTTCGCTCAAAGCACCCGGCTTGAACTTATGCGGACCGATTTCTGAGACCGGTGTAACTTCTGCCGCCGTACCCGTCAGGAAGCATTCTTCGAATGTTTCGAGCTCGGCCGGCTCGATATAGCGCTCGAACACGGGTATCTGGCGCGCATGCGCGAGTTCGATGACCGACTGGCGGGTGATGCCGTTGAGGAAGCAGTCGGCGATCGGCGTGTGAAGCTTGCCGTCCTTGGCGAAAAAGATGTTGGCGCCAGTCGCCTCTGCCACCAGGCCGCGATAATCCAGCATCATCGCATCGCCGTACCCCCGCGATTCCGCTTCGTGCTTGGCGATCGTACAGATCATATAGAGACCCGCCGCCTTGGATTTGGTCGGCGCGCAATCCGGAGCCGGTCTGCGCCAGCGCGAAATCTCCAGCCGGATGCCCTTGAGCTTTTCCGTCGGATCGAATAGGACGGCCATTGCCACGCTGCGATGGCGACATGAATTTAGATTTTGGCGCGGCTACAGACATCATCTCCGAGCCGCGATAGACCACAGGGCGGACATAGGCGTCGGTGAAGCCTTGCGCGGTAACCGCCTCAAGCGTCGCCTTGTTGATTTCAGCCCCGGTGAATGGAATTTCCATGTCGAGTATGCGCGCGCTCTCGAACAGCCGTGCCGTATGCTCCTCGAGCTTATAGATTTTTCCGTTATAGAGCCGCTCGCCCTCGAACACGCTTGAGGCATAGTGCAGGCCATGCGTCAGCACATGGATCTTGGCGTCCTTCCATGGCACAAGCTTGCCGTCGAACCACAGAGCGCCGTCGCGCTGATCGAAGGGGATAATGTCTGCCATTTCTATACCCTCTCGCCCTTGCCCTAAACGTCTGAGGGGCTTAGTTGTGTCAGCATGTCTGACGTAAATCGCGCCGGGCACCGCCCCCGCTCATTGCCCTTATATCCGCGGAATGGACCTCTGAGGCAAGGCACAAGCCCGCGGTTTTCTACCGCGCGAAAAGTATGCCAAAGGCACTGTTCCTGCTTAATTTCCGTGCGCCGCAACGTGATTTTTCGCACGGTTCCGTCAAACACATTTTAGCTATGCGCGGGAACGCATGAGCGGACAAGGCGCTACTGACGAGCGCATCTTCTCGTGGTTGATGACGACGTGCGGCTGCGCGAGCTGCTGCAACGGTTTCTGTCGGCGAATGGCTACCGGGTGACGACCGCTTCCGACGCTGCGGATGCGCGGGCGCTGACGAAGAGCATGGCATTCGACCTTTTCATCGTAGACGTGATGATGCCGGGCGAGAACGGGATCGAGCTGACGCGCTCGATTCGCTCACAGACCCAAACGCCGATCTTGATGCTCACGGCACTTGGCGAGGCAGAGGATCGAATCGCCGGCCTGGAACAAGGTGCTGACGACTATCTTGCCAAACCTTCGAGCCGCGGAACTCGTGCTGCGCGTAGGTGCTTTGTTGCGGCGTGCGGCACCGCCAAAGCAAACGGCACATGGCGACGTGAAGATGGGCGATGCCGTGTTCGACCCGCAGCGCGCGCAGCTTCGCCGCAAAGGCAAGCCCGTGAAGCTCACCAGCTCTGAAGCCGCGCTGCTACAGCTTTTCGCAGCCAATGCCGGCCGTTCGTTCTCCGCAGCGATCTGTGCTCACGCCTCGGCGTCGCACTGGAGCGCTCAATAGACGTGCAGGTCACGCGCCTGCGCCGCAAAATCGAAGAAGACCCTAAACTGCCGCTCTACCTCCAAACGGTGCGCGGCGTAGGATATGTCCTTGTTCCAGACAGCGTCTCCTAACGAAATGCGCCCCGGCCGCCTTATCAAACGTTTCTGCCGCGCGGGCTGTTCGGCCGCTCACTGATCATCATTGTCGCGCCGATGGTGATCCTGCAGGGAATCATCACCTATGTTTTCTTCGAGCGCGACGTTGACGCGTCGACGCGTCGTCTATCGCGCGACGTTGCAGCAGACGTGTCGCTGTTGATCGCGATCGAGGACAGATATCCGCGAGGAGAACGGCTGGAGTTGCGCAAGCTCGCCGGCCGCATGCTCCGCTTCGACATTTCGTTCATTCCCGGCCAAAAAATTCCGCCTCCGGCAAAACAGCATCAGTACCGTAGTAATATTGACTCCGCGCGCTGGACGATACGATCGCGCAGCAGATCGGCGACAATCGGCACTTTATGACGACCAGCGCCGGCAATGATTTTGATATCCGCGTGGAGGTGCACGACGGTGTGCTGCGCATGATCGTGCCGCGCGAGCGTGCTGCGGTATCTGCGCCGGACATTTTCATTCTTTGGATGGTTGGCTCTGCGTTGATTCTTGTGGGTGTCGCGACGCTGTTCCTGCGCAACCAGGTCAGGCCGATCGAGCGGCTTGCGCGCGCCGCAGATGCGTTCGGCAAGGCCGCGCGGTGCCGGATTCAAGCCTTATGGCGCAACCGAAGTGCGTCGCGCGGCGCAGGCGTTTCTGCCATGCGCGACCGCCTAGAACGATATATGCAGCAGCGCACCGAAATGCTTGCCGGCGTCAGCCATGATCTGAAAACGCCACTGACCTCGCATTCGCCTGCAACTTGCGCTTCTGAAGCCGAGTCCCGACATCGAAGCCATGCGCAAGGATGTCGTCCAGATGGAGCACATGCTGAACGAATATCTGGATTTCGCGCGTGGCGGTGCCGGAGAACAGGCGAGTGTCAACGATCTTGTCACGGTATCGCGCGAAGCGGCACAGCGCGCCGTACGCGCGCGCATGGCCGAACCGCGCCGCTTGATCGTAAGCGCACCGGAGCCCGTAGTGATCGCAGTAAAGCCGCACGCATTGGGCCGTTGCGTCACCAATCTCGTGGACAATGCGCTAAAGCATGGCCGCCACGTTTTTGTGTCCGTCTCGCGAGACGAGCGCTTCGCGGAAATCGTCGTTGACGACGATGGACCGGGAATTCCGGAGCTTTGCGCGAAGAAGCGGTCCGGCCGTTTACGCGGCTGGATCAGGGCCGCAATCTTCAGACTGGCGGCGTGGGGCTTGGCCTTGCCATCGCACGCGATATTGCCCGTGCCCATGGCGGCGAACTTGTGCTCGACAAAAGCCCGCAGAACGGGCTGCGCGCGACAATCAGGATACCTGTCTAGGCGTCAATATCCATCTGCCGCCTGCCACAAGCTGAATTTCGTCCCTTGATCGTCGCTGCAGAGCGATCCGAGGCCGGACGGTGATTTCGTGACAGCGCCCGCCATGCCGCCAAGTGACTTTACGTTCGCTACCACCGCCTCGATATCGTCCACGCGAAAATAGAAGCTTGAAAGGTCGGCAGGCATGCCTTGTTCAGACCGAGTGGCAGTTTGGTGTTGTTCACATGGGCATAGGACGCGCCGACCGGCTCCTCAAATGTCCATCCAAACAAAGCGCCATAGAATTTAACCGCACGATTCACGTCAGCCACGCCGATGGTGAAATAGCCGAGCTCGATAACCATAATTCCTCCGTGCATTCAGGGGCCGGTCAGTGTCCACACATGACCGGCCGGATCTTCGATGCGGCAGCGTCGGCCTTCATCGACGGTCATGGTCTCGGCAGACACGAGCAGTTTCGCGCCCGCCTTCACGGCGCGCTCTTGCGCTGCCGGGACATCCGGAACCTCGATCCACAGATTGAGCGACGTGCCGCCAAGCGCGGAAGGGCTCCTCACGCCAAGCGCATCCATTGATGGATATTCGTCGGCCAAAAACAGACGCTGCGAACCGATACCGAAATTCGGAATGGCCAATCTTGTTGTTTTCGGGATCAATCCAACGCGCGATTTCTATTGCGCCTAGCCCGCGACGTAAAAATCCAGCGCTTTCGCAGCATCGCGCGCAATCAGATAGATAGAAACGTCGGGTCGTTTTTCAGTCATGTCCGGGTTTTAGCAGCCGCACGGAATCTCGATTGTAAATTTTTCTCACGTCTCCAGTGGAACGTGCTGAAGATAAGGTCCGCGCAGCCGGAAATACTCGGTCGGTGAGAAGCCCGAGAATTCCTTGAACTCGCGGATAAAATGCGGCTGGTCATAGTAACCGTGGCGCTCAACCACCTCCATCCAATCGACGTTCGGCGCGGCATGGACGCGCGTCAGCACCTGCTGGAAACGGGCTACGCGCAGATAGGTCTTTGGCGTCATGCCGACCTCGTCTGCAAACAGGCGTATCAGTTTCTTCGCACTGACCTCAGCCTTCCGGGCCACGGTCGCGACAGACACTTTGTGCGGACAACGATTGAAAAGGCGCAACGCAATCTCGACCGCCGGATGATGTGTTTGCTCAGAGAATCGTCGCGCCATCTCGGCGAGCAAAATCTCGATCTTGTCGTCTGGCGTTAGTGCCTGCACCAGCCGCTGGTGCAAGCGCTCCGCGTCGCGAGCCCAGAAATCGCCCAGCGAGATATGCGCATTCTCGAAGTCGCGCGCTGAACCGCCGAAGAAGACGAACGCGCCGCCCGCTTGAACTGCACGCCCATCATGTGCGGTTGCCAGGCATTTATCGCGAAAGCCCGCGTGTGCGCGCCGCAGATCGCAATGCCTGACAGCATATTGCGTTCGCTGTAGCGCTCGCCCCCATACCAAGAGAGCTCGTCGCGATTCAGATTGACCAGCAGACCGAGTCTGCCCGACGCCATAATCGTGTCCTTGGCATGACCGGATCGCCGCCGCACCAATACCAGACGTTCTCAATGAACGAGTCGAAGGGCGGGAGTGGCACGAAAGTCTTGTAGACCATCGGGGTATGCGCCGCGTGCGGTCGCGCGGCGTCTTTGGATTCAGCCATGGCTTTCTCCGTCTGTCGAAGGATAGGCGTCAGGACGCGAGTTCGCCAGCGCGCTTGTTGGCCGCTGCGACAGCGCGCGCCATTAACCGAGTAAGACCATTGGAACTCAAAAGCACCTTAAGTGCTGCCTCGGTCGTGCCGCCTGGACTGGTGACCTCGCGGCGCAGGTCCGTTGGCGGCCGCTTATCGGCAGCAAGCAACGCTCCCGCACCCATGATCGTCGCGCGCGCCAATCTTTGGGCTTCCAAACGTGGCATGCCTTCCGCTTCGGCCGCTTCGGCCAATGCTTCAACATAAGAAATACATAGGCCGGACCGGAGCTGAGACCGCTGTTGTCATATCGATCAGCTTTTCGCTTGCGACCCAGATCGTCTCGCCCAAAGGCGCCAACAATTGTTCCGCAAGTTTTTTGTCGCCCGGTGAAATGTTTTTCGGCGCGTAGAGCGCACTGATCCCCTTACCGATCGCACCGGGCGTGTTCGGCATCGCGCGTAAAATCTTCGCATCGCGGCCTAAAGCATTCTTCAACGTCGCTATGCTCGTGCCTGCCGCGATCGAGATCGTTGTCGTGCCGCGAGCGGCTATAGGTTTCAGACGCGCCGCTTCAGTGCGCAAAATCTGCGGCTTGAGCGCGATAACGCACGCACGAACATGCCCGAAGGGGACATCTTCGATAGCGGGCACAAAGTGCACGTCGTCGAGCTTACGCAAGGAAGCATGAGGCTTTGGTTCGACAGCGATCACAGGCCCAAGCCCTTGGGCGAGCCAGCCGCGCAGCATCGCACCGCCCATGCGGCCCGCGCCGACCAGAAGAATGGGAGGCTTTACGCCTGACCTGCGCATTCCAGGATGGCGGCGGCGATGGCTTCCTGCGCGGTTTTCCCGCCCCAAAGCACAAACTGAAAGGCGGGATAGTAATGCTCGCAGGCTTCGACAGCGAGATTCAGCAGGGCTTCGCATTGCGCCGCACTCGCCGCCGCATCCGGGAAGATCATCGCATGCCGGAACACGACGCTGCCGTCGTCCGCCAGAGATCGAAATGGCCGATCCACAAACGCGCATTCACATGCATCAGCAGGTCGGCGATGTTGGAGCGCTTCACGCCGTCTGCGATGCGCATATCGAAAGCTGAAGATAGTTGCAGCGACTGAAGATCGTCGCGCCAGGTGAAGCTGAAGTGATGATCGGCCCACCGGCCTGCGACAGATAGATTGAGTTCGTCACGGCCCGCTCTCTCGAACTGCCAGCCATTGTCCTCGACCGCCTGCTCGAGCATGTCGAGTGGGTGGGAACCGGCAAGCGTTTCATTGAGCTGGATGGTCGTCATCAAGGAACTCCTACAACTGGCGTCCGACGCAAATCGAAGCAGTTGAGTGTCAACCTGACACAAGAATTTGTGGTCGCACAAGAGTCCGCTTCGGCCGATTTTTGAATCGAGACTCTCTTCACAAGGTTTGAAAAACGCTTAGGACTCTTTTTTCAGAGTCGAAACAAGCGCTTCGAGCTCGGTGACGCGCGCGGCAAGAGATTCATTTCGGTGCGCGCTTTCGCCGCCATCGCTTTCACTGTCTCAAATTCGTCGCGATGGACGAGATTCATGTCTGCTACCAGACGTTCCATCCGCTGGCGCACAACGCTTTCGATCTCATTGCGCAGACTGTTCGCTGCGCCGGCCGCGTCGGTGAACAGTCGAGCCATGCCATCGAGAAAGGGATTGTCGGTCTGCATCAGGTTACCTCCGAACTCCATATATAGTCGCCACAGTCCGAATAGCGAAGCGGCGCAAATCAGCTTACGATTCGGCTGCCGCCCAAACCGCATCATCCATGGTCATCCCTTTTCCACAGATTGATCCGGTTCTGATCAAATTGGGGCCGCTGGCCGTCCGCTGGTACGCGATCGCTTATATCGCGGGCCTCCTGTGCGGCTGGTGGGCCGTGCTGCTCATGCTTCGGCAAAAGTCGCTGTGGACAAACCCACCATTCAAGGGAAAGCCCCCTGCGACTGAGGAGGAGATTGGCGACTTCGTCGTTTGGGCCACGCTAGGCGTCATTCTCGGCGGACGCCTCGGCTGGGTGATTTTTTACGGCATCTTCCTCTGCACCGCTTCACGAACGGGCAATTACTGTCAGGGTCTTCCGATGGGGTTCCTGACCAATCCCATCCGCATCATCGCGGCATGGGAAGGCGGCATGTCCTTCCATGGCGCGGTTGATCGGCGTGATCTTGGCGCTCTGGTTGTTCTGCCGAAAGCGCAAGCTCAGCTTTTTTGCGGTGGGGATCTCGTGTGTCTGGTGCAGCCCATCGGTCAATTTTTCGGCCGGATCGCAAACTTCATCAATGGCGAACTGTGGGGAAAGCCAGGCGATGTGCCGTGGCGATGATCTTCCCGCGCGCCAATGACAACATCCCGCGCCATCCGAGCCAGCTCTATGAAGCGGCATTGGAGGGGATTCTTCTCTTCGTCGTTTTGCAGATATGTCTTCGCGTATTCCGGCTTCACGAACGGCCCGGACTTATCAGCGCGATCTTCCTGTTCGGCTACGGACTGCTGCGCTTTGTCGTGGAATTTTTCCGCGAGCCCGACACGCCGTTCTCTCGGATGGTTCAGCATGGGTCAGGCGCTGTCGGTCGGGCTGCTGCTTGCCGGTTCGTATCTCGCGTGGATCGTGCTGCGCAAGCCGAAGGCGGCGTGAATGCGCTCGGTCAACGCATCGCGGCCCTGATCGCAGCGCAGGGGCCAATCTCCATTGCTGAGTTTATGACGATCGCGTTGCATGACAGCCAGGCTGGCTACTACACAACGCGCGATCCCTTCGGCACGACGGGCGATTTCATCACAGCGCCAGAAATCAGTCAGATGTTCGGCGAGTTTCTGGGGCTTTGGTGTGTGCAGGTCTGGTACGATCAGGGCAAACCTTCGCCCAAACGGTTGGTCGAACTCGGGCCGGGCCGTGGCACGCTTATGGCCGATGCACTGCGGGCGATGCAGGTCGCGCCGGAGTTCATGAACGATCTTGAGATAGTGCTGGTCGAGGTAAGTCCCGCCTTACGTGATCTACAGCGCGAGAACTTAAAGATATGGGGTGACAAGGTTCGGTGGACCGCTCAGTTCGACGAGTCGCTTGGCGATCGGCCGTTGTTCCTTCTTGCCAACGAATTCTTCGATGCGCTTCCGGTCCGTCAGTATGTGAAGACCGATCGTGGCTGGTGCGAGCGTATGGTGACGGTCGATGCCGACGGCGCGCTCGCCTTCGCGCTGTCACCCGTTGCGGCCAACGTCACAATACCTGCCGATCGACAGGTTGCGCCGGATGGTGGCGTGTACGAAGTATCGCCTTCCAGCATTGCCCTCATCGAAACCATCGCCGGCGTCGTCGCGCACCAAGGCGGTGGCGCATTGATCGTCGATTATGGCTACGACACACCGGGTTTCGGGGAGACCTTACAAGCGGTCGCAAGCCACGCGTTCGCGACAGTGCTTGAAGAGCCCGGCGAAGCGGATCTGTCAGCGCATGTCAATTTCCTGTCTCTCGTGGCCCAGGCCCGCGATGCAGGCGCCGAGGCCTATGGCCCCGCCGGTCAGGGGGATTTTCTGGAGAACCTCGGTCTGATGGAGCGGGCCAAACGGCTTGGCGCGATGCACAATGCGGAGGCAATCTGGAAAGCGGTGGACAGATTGGTCGCCCCCGACCAGATGGGAACGCTGTTCAAGATCCTCGCGATCGTGCCGAAGAACGCGCCCAAACCTCCGGGATTTTAGATGAACGTTCTCCACGCAAATGTTCTGCAAAGCGCGGGTATCAGCCACGGATTCTTGGGCGCCGAGGCGGCGTGTCGAACGGAATTTTCGCCTCTTTGAATTGTGGGCCAGGGTCTGGCGACGAACGCGCTGACGTGATCGAGAATCGCCGCAGGGTCAGCGATGCGCTGACCGGCATAGACCTTCTCACACTTTACCAAATTCATAGTGCCAAAGCCGTCACCGTTACTGCACCATGGTATATGGGCGAAGGCCCGCAAGCCGACGCAATGGCGACGAACATGCCGGGGCTCGCGCTGGGCATTCTTACCGCCGATTGTGCGCCGGTGCTTTTTGCAGACGTGGAAGCCCGCGTGATTGGCGCGGCACATGCCGGATGGAAAGGCGCGCTCGGAGGCGTCACGGATGCCGCGATCGAGGCAATGGAAGAACTTGGTGCGAAGCGGGCACACATTGCAGCGGCGATCGGGCCGTGCATCAGTCAGGCAAATTACGAAGTCGGCCCCGAGTTCTGCGAACGATTCCGCGAATCCGATATAGACTTCACACGATTCTTCGTAGCCAGCGAAAAGCCGGACCACTTTCGCTTTGATCTGGAGGGCTTTGTCGCACAGCGTCTCAGCGCCTCGGGTATCGCCCGCATCGAGCGGCTTTCGGCCTGCACTTATGCAGCAGAAGATGATTTTTTTAGCTTCCGCCGCGCCACCCACCGCCACGAAAAGGATTATGGGCGACAGGTGTCCGCAATCGTGCTGACCGAATAAACCCCTCATCCGGCCAGCGGATAGTAGCTGTTCGGCATGCGGGATGACATCAAAGATATCAATTGCTAAAAAGCCAGTCACCAAACCGTCACGGCTGGAGCGCGCCTCTTCATGAGCGAGAACAACGGAGCACGCGGCATGAAGCTGCTGGCGGGAAATTCCAACCGCGAGCTGGCCGAAGCCATGGGCCAATACCTCAGCCTGCCTCTGGTGAAGGCCGTGGTGCGCCGCTTCGCCGACATGGAAGTCTTCGTCGAGATTCAGGAAAACGTCCGCGGCGAGGACATTTTCGTCATCCAGTCGACGAGCTTTCCGGCGAACGACAATCTGATGGAATTGCTGATTGTGATCGACGCGCTGCGCCGTGCGTCGGCACGCCGTGTGACGGCCGTGATTCCGTATTTCGGGTACGCCAGGCAAGACCGTAAAGTCGGGCCTCGCACGCCGATCTCCGCCAAGCTGGTGGCGAATCTGATCACTCGTGCGGGCGCCGACCGTGTGCTGACCGTCGATCTTCACGCCGGCCAGATCCAGGGATTCTTCGATATTCCCACAGACAATCTGTACGCCATGCCGGTGATCGTGAAGGACATCGAGGACTATCTCGGTCACAACAATCTCATGGTGTGTCGCCGGATGTCGGTGGCGTGGTCCGCGCGCGCGGCCTTGCCAAACGCATCGGCGCCGACCTCGCCATCGTCGACAAGCGCCGCGAGCGTGCCGGTGAGTTCCGAGGTCATGAACATCATCGGCGACGTGGAAGGGCGTTCCTGCATCCTGATCGACGATATCGTCGATTCAGGCGGCACGGATCTGCAACGCGGCTGAGGCGCTGCTGCGCGAAGGCGCAAAGGATGTCTGCGCATACGCGACGCACGGCGTTCTGTCGGGCGGCGCGGTGGCGCGCATCAAAGGCTCCAAGCTCAAATCGATGGTAATCACGGATTCCATCGCCGCGACGGAGGAATGTGGCGAAGTGCGCCAATATCCGCCGCATCTCGATTGCGCCGCTGATCGGCGAAGCCATGCGCCGCATCAACAACGAAGAGAGTGTATCGAGCCTGTTCGACTAGGGCGCAGAACGCATGCCAACCCCCGCCGACATCCGCAAGATCGCACTGGCGCTGGAAGGCGTGACGGAGATCGATCACTTCGCGCGGCCCGCTTTCCGCACCAAGAAACGCATCTTCGCCGTGATCCGTCCTGACGGCCTGTTTCTCCATTTGCCGGATGAGCGGAAAGAATTTCTGTTCGAGGCCGATCCTAAGGTCTTCGTCAAATACATGTGGGGCAAGACGGCGAACGTGATCGTGCAGCCGGATCGCATCTCCAAGAAGGAACTTGCGGCCCTGATCCGCGAGGCATGGAGTTCAACCTTCCGCCGCCGCAAAAAGCGGCGAAGACCAAGCCCATGCTCATGGCGAGGTTAAACGGCCGGGTAAGTAGTACCTTCGCCGGACTGGCGCGAATCGCGCGGGTCGGGCACAAAAGCGCCATGGAGCGTTTTCCGCAGCCCCCAGCCGACGGCACGATGGCCGATTTCGCCCGCAAGATCGCAGTGGCGATACTCATCGCTGCGGTGCTGTTGGCCTTCTGGGAGATCAGCCAGGTTCTGGTGCTGGCTTCGGAGGCGTTGTCGTCGCGGTCGTGTTGCGAAATATGCATCGCCCATTCAGCATTATTGCGCGTATCGGATCACATCGCGCTCCTCGTCACGACCATCGGGCTTCTGGCGCTGGCGGTGACGTTTTTTGTCTCCTTTGGCAGCCTTGCGATCGATCAGTTCTCCGCGTTGCTGAACGAGATACCGGGCGCCATCGTCAGCGGACGCAAATGGCTCCAGCAATATGTCGAAGGCCGCTGGTTCCTCGCTTTGCTCGGACACACCGCATGCCGTCGGGAGAAACATTGTTGCAGGCTCTCCCCATCGCAGGCGGCGTTTTGGGGGGCATAAGCGAAGCGCTGCTGGTGCTGCTGGTCGGCATCTACCTGGCTGCCGATCCACAGGCATATATGCGCAGCGTTGTGCGCCTTTTCCCACCGCACCGGCGCATTCGAGTCAGCCAGATCCTCAATGCCATCGCCGCCGCCTTGCAAAAGTGGCTGGTGGGGATGGCGTTCGACATGCTGTTCGTCGGCGTGCTGACTGGCCTTTTGATGTGGCTTGTAGGGGTGCCGCTGCCCTTTGCGCTGGGCGTACTGACCGGCGTTTCGGTTTTTGTGCCCTATATCGGGCGGCTATCGCCTGTATTCCGGGCTGCTGCTCGCGCTCAGCGTAAGCCCGAATTTGGCTCTCTATGCCGCCATCGTCTATGCAGTGGCGCTGGGGATCGAGGGCAACATCACCCAGCCCCTGCTTCAGCGTTGGGAGCGTTGGGCAGTGTCGCTGTCCCCGGTCATTAACCTGCTGGCGATTGTGGCTTTTGGCATCATTTTCGGCCTGTGGGGCGCCGTTTTGGGAACGCCGATGGCGTTGCCCTGACGATCTTGGTCCGCATGGCCTATATCGAGGATGCCCTTGAGGCGCGGCCCGGTGCCCGAACCCTCTGACAAAGCCTGAAAACCGCGGTTGCACGCGTGGCTTTCATCCGCTAAAAGCCCCGCTTTCCTGGCCCCAAGATTTACGAAAAGGCCGGAAACCAAGGATTTTTCCAATGCGTGAGATGCAGGAATTGAGCGCCGAAGCGCGCAACGGCACGGGCAAGGGCCCGGCCTACCAGACGCGCCTGAAGGGCCGCATCCCCGCCGTCGTTTATGGCGGTGCGGAGGAGCCCGAAAACGTCTCGGTCGACTCCCATGCGCTCGGCATGCACGTCGGCTCTGGCGGCTTTTTGACCACGCTGTCATGCTCGACGTGGGCGGCAAGAAACAACGCGTGATTCCACGTCAAGTGCAGCTTGATCCGGTCACAGACCGCCCAGTCCACGTCGATTTCATGCGGCTGAACAAGGGCGCGAAAGGTTCGTCTGGAAATTCCAGTGCGCTTCAAGGGTCATGAGTCATCGCCCGGTCTGAAGCGCGGTGGCGTGCTGAATATCGTCCGCCATGAAATCGAGATGCTGCTCGACGCGGACCACATCCCCGAGTATCTCGAAGGCGATCTTTCCGGTCTCGACGTTCACGACACGCTGCACTTCAACGATTTCAAGTTGCCGGAAGGCGCCAGGACAACGATCCGCGAGGAGAACTTCACCGTCGCCTCGATCGTCGCGCCGACCAGCGTGCTCGAAGAGCAGCGCGCAGCCGCTGCCGCCGCGGCTGCCGCCGCCACTGCTCCGGCTGCCGAAGAAGGCGCAGCCGCCGGTGCCGCTCCGGCTGCTGGTGCCGCACCCGCCGCCAAGGCTCCGGAAAAGAAATAATCCGAACGAACTCATCCCCTCATTCGTACGAATGAGGGGATTGATCGCCCTCCATGATCGACACGCCTCTCCTCATCGCCGGTCTGGGAAACCCCGGCGCCGAATATGCGCGCAACCGGCACAACGCCGGGTTCATGGCGGCAGACACAATCCACGAGAGCTACGATTTCGGTCCGTGGCGCTCGCGCTTTCAAGGACTGATCAGCGAAGGCACACTGGGCAAGCGCAAGATCTACTTGCTCAAGCCGATGGCCTACATGAACGAGAGTGGAACTTCGATCGGACCCGCTCTGCGGTTTTTCAAGCTTCCGCTCGCTGCACTCGTCGTCTTGCATGACGAGATCGATCTGGCAGCCGCTAAGCTGAAAGCGAAAACCGGCGGCGGTGACGCGGGACAGAACGGTCTGCGCTCGATCACGGCGACTTTGGGTCCGGACTATCGCCGGGTACGCATCGGCATCGGTCATCCAGGCGAGAAGCACCGTGTGACCGGCCATGTGCTGGGCAATTTCTCGAAGGCCGATGAAGACTGGCTGGTGCCGATGCTGAACGCGATTGCCGAGGCCGCACCACTGCTTGCGAAAGACGATGATGCCGGCTTCATGAGCAAGGTTGCGCTGTTGACCAAGCCGCCCGCAAAAAAAGAAAAGCCGCAAGAGAAAGACAAATAATGGGATTCAAATGCGGCATCGTGGGCCTTCCCAATGTCGGCAAGTCCACGCTCTTCAACGCGCTGACACAGACCGCGGCAGCACAGGCCGCGAACTATCCGTTCTGCACCATTGAGCCGAATGTCGGCGACGTGGCGGTGCCCGATCCGCGTCTCGACAAGCTTGCAACCATCGCGAAATCGGCGGAGATTATTCCGACGCGTATCACCTTCGTGGATATTGCAGGTCTGGTGCGCGGTGCATCGAAGGGCGAAGGTCTGGGCAACCAGTTCCTCGCCAACATCCGCGAGGTCGATGCGATCGTGCATGTGCTTCGTTGTTTCGAGGATGACGATATCACCCATGTCGAGGGCAAGATCGATCCGGTGGGGGACGCCGACACGGTAGAAACCGAGTTGATGCTCGCCGATCTCGAAAGCCTTGAGCGCAGTGCCGTCCCCATTGAGAAAAAAGCCAAGTCCGGCGAGAAAGAGGCAAAAGAAGCTTTCGCGTTGATGACCAAGGCGCTCGTTCTTCTGCGTGACGGCAAGCCTGCGCGATTGGCCGATCTCACGCCGGAGGAGCGCGAGCCTTATCGCCAGCTTGGCTTGATGACGGCGAAGCCCGTGCTTTATGTCTGCAATGTCGATGAAGGCGCGGCCGCAACCGGCAACAAATTCTCCGCCGCCGTCGAGGAGATGGCGAAACGTCAGGGTGCCGGTTCTGTCGTCATATCCGCGCGCATCGAAGAAGAAGTCGCGCAACTTCCCGCAGGCGAACGCGAGGAATTTCTCTCGAGCCTCGGACTCGAAGAACCGGTCTGAACCGCCTGATCCGTGCGGGCTATGCGCTCCTCGGCCTGATCACCTTCTTCACTGCAGGTCCGAAAGAAGCACGCGCCTGGACCGTGACGAAAGGCTCCCGCGCGCCGCAAGGCGCCGGCGTCATCCATACCGATTTCGAACATGGCTTCATTCGTGCCGAAACCATCGCCTACAACGACTACATTGCGAACAACGGCGAAGCGGGCGCGCGCGACGCGGGCAAATTCCGCCTCGAAGGCAAGGATTATGTCATCGCCGACGGCGACGTAATGCATTTCCGGTTCGCGACCTGATCTTCATCGATTGATCTCGACCATCAGTGTCCATTCGGCTCTATTGTCTCACAGACAATCCATGGAGAGACGCGATGACGGAACGTGGCGCGATGACCAAGATGAAGATGAGCGACGGTGTCGAGATCGGCGTCTATCACGTCGAACCCAAAGGCGAACGGCGCGGAGGGCTCGTACTGATCCAGGAAATCTTCGGCGTCACCGATCACATCAAGGAGCTTTGCGACAAGTTCGCGGACGAAGGCTATGAAGTGCTCAGCCCGGCGCTTTACGACCGCGAGGCACCCGGGTTCCAGGCGACCTATTCGCCGGAGGACATCCAGAAGGCGATCAAGATTGCGCGCGGCGAACATCCGTTCGATCTGTCGATCAAGGACACACAGACCTGCATCGACGCGCTGAAGAGCAAGGGCGCGGTGTTCGTCACCGGCTTTTGCTATGGCGGCACGGTGACATGGGCGGCGGCAGGCAAATGCGATGGCCTCGCCGCGGCGTCAGGCTATTACGGCGGACAAATCGCGCAGATGAACGACCTTGAACCCAAATGCCCAACGATCCTGCATTTCGGCGAGAACGATCACGGCATTCCGCTGAGCGATGTGGAGAAAATCCGCAGCAGTCATCCCGACGTGAAGGTCTATGTCTATGAAGGCTGCGGCCACGGCTTCAATTCGGATCGGCGCACCGACTACAACGATGAAGCTCACAAACTCGGCATGCAACGGACGCTGGAGCTGTTCCGGGCAAACGGGGGTTAAGCCACTTTCGTCAAGGTAGTTCGCGCGAGCAATTCCACGAAGGACGAGCGCGTAAGCTTGCGCCGTTCTGCTTCTTCATCGATAGCGGCGAGAACTCCAGAATCGATGGAGAGATTCGCTTTTACCGGCTTACCGGTCTCACGCACCAACGGTACGGTCGCAATACCGGCGCCCAATGCCAGCGCCGCCTTCACCTCGGCATCGCGGCGCAGCGTTTCCAAGGCGCGCGGACGCGGGACTTTGCCGTCAGCACTCTCTGTGACTTCAACCCAATCGCGCAGCGATTCCGCCGCATTTGCGAGCGCATCATCCATGGTCTTTCCCATAGCCGTGCAACCGGGAAGATCGGGGAACACCACGCCATAGGCGCCTGCATTGCCGTCGATCAGTGCGATGTAGCGCGCCATTCTTTCAACTCCACTCAAAGCCAACCGGCAGTTTTCGCGATGCTGCGCGCGACACCGGGAGACAGCACACGATGCCGCGGTACGACAACGACGCCCCTTCTTGCATGACGGTAGACATCATGTCCGCCGCCGTGGCGGGCGAGTTCCCAGCCTTCTTTGAGCAACCGGGACACGATCTTGTTGCGGTTGGTCTCCAATTGGCCTCCGTCTCCATACGCCTATATGGGCGCATAAGGGCGGGCTTGTCAAGGTTTTGCGCCCATATGGGCGTACGCTATCGCAGCGCCGCTTCGATATTGCCGCCATCGACGGTGATAACGGCGGCGGTCGTTTTCTCGGCGTGGGCGAGATAGACAAACGCTTCGGCGACTTCGGCGGCGTATACTTCGCGGCCGAGGAGATTGCCGCTCATGTAGTTCTCTTCCGACACCCCGCGCGCCTTGGAGCGCGCCGCGACCATGTCGTTGGTGAGAAGACCGGTGCGCACGCGGTCGGCGTTCACGGCGTTGGCGCGGATGCCGTCCTTGCCATGGTCGAGCGCGTATTGGCGCACGAGGAACAGGGTTGCAGCTTTCGGCAATCCGTAGGGTCCGAAATCCTTGCCCGGATTGACCGCCTGTTTCGAGGTGTTGAACAGCAGACAGCCATAGGTGTTCTGCGCGCGCATGATCTTCACCGCGACTTGGGCCACGCTCTGATGCGCGAAGAAGTTCAGCTCGAAGCTCTTGCGAAGCACCTCATCATCGACCGAGCCAATATTGCCCTGCCACGCGGCGCCGGCGTTGGAGACGACGATGTCGACGCCGCCGAACGCTTCCACCACCTTGTCGAAGGCGGCCTTCACGCTCGCCGAATCCGTCACGTCGCACTGGATCGCGAGCGCGTGCTTGTGCACAGCTTTGGCCGCCTTCACCGCCATATCGTGATCGCGGTCGAGGATTGCGATCTCTGCGCCTTCCGCCGCCATCGCCTTTGCCGTGGCAGCCCCGATGCCGGAGCCGCCGCCGGTGATCACACAGACCTGGCGCGACAGTGCTTTCTCGTTCGACTTGCCGAGCTTGGCCTGTTCCAGCGACCAATATTCCACCTCGAACATGTCGTTCTCGGAGATGCATTTGTATTCGCCGATCGCTTCCGCGTCGGTGATGACCTCGATCGTGTTTTCCGCGATGTCGGCGGCGATGGCCGCATCTTTTGCGGTCGCGCCAAGCCCGAACATGCCGACGCCGGGGACCAGCACCACGCGGGGCAGCGGATCGAGCTCTTTCTTCTTCGGCGTCGATGTCGCGTTGTTGCGCGCGAAATAGTCGTGATAGTGCGCGACGAATTTCTCGACCGCCTCATGCACATGGGTCTTCCAGTCGTCGAGCTTGTGCGCGTCCGGCGCGGGCACAATCAGCGGCCAGTTCTTGGTGCGGATCGTGTGATCGGGCGTCACCACGCCGACCTGGCTGTAGCGTGCAAGATCGGCGCCGTTCACATAATTGAGGATCGTGGGACTGGACCGGAAGCACAGAATTTGCCGCTTCACCGTTCCTGCCATTGCGTTGCGCTCGATAGCGACGGCACCGCGCAGGATCGGCGCGATGTCAGCGACACGCGCGATATGCTCAGGCAACGTGGCGGGCTTCAGCGGCTCGCGATCTTTCTGAAGTCGCTCCTCCGCCAGCGTGACGAATTCGATCATCTTCTCGTAGGCGGTCTTCGCATCTTCGGCGAAGGTGAAGATGCCGTGACGCGGCAGGATCAGGCCCTCGACTTTCGGATTGGCCTCGAACACATCGGCGACGGCTTTCGCCAAGGTGAAGCCGGGAATGAAATACGGCACATAGGCGACGCGCGAACCATAGATCTCCCGCGCGGTCTTCTCGCCGTCGGGCTGATCGGTGATCGCGAGCACCGCGGTCGAATGCGTGTGGTCGATGAATTTGTGCGGCAGGAAGGCGTGCAGCAGCGTCTCGACGCTTGGGTTCGGCGCGGACGTATCCAGCAGATTGATGCGCTGGAAATTGACCATGTCCTCGTCGCTGAGCGTGTTGAGGCGGCGCAGACGGCGCAACTCATGCAACCGCACTGCGGGCAGACCCTGCGGCTCGATATTGCCCATATCCCAGCCGCTGCCCTTCACGCATAGCACATCGACGTCTTCGCCGAGCTGGTCTTTCGCAGTGGTCTTGACCGATGTGTTGCCGCCGCCATGCAGCACAAGTTTTCGGATCGGACCCGAGCAGCCGCGTCGTATAGGTGCGCAGCGCGAGATCTTCGCTCACGCCCTGCGCGACATAGCGCGCCACAAAATCTTGTGCCTCTGAATCCGAAAAACGCGACTGCATGATCTTTGTTTTCCAGTTTGGAGGTATCTCCCTCCCCCTTCCCCTTCCCCTTTCGTCTTCGCCGGAGGGTCAGGTTTCAGGGAAGATCGCACGTAAGCGGTCTTCGGCCACTATGCAAGGGATGGATACAGCACGAAGCATTGTTCCGTAGGGAAAATTCAGTGTCCGCTTAAGGCACAGCGATTTAGCCCCCGCTGGTCGGCATATAGCAAATACCGCGACGTACCGTGGCAAAAAGCATCGACCCATCTCCGATAGCTTTATTCGACCCTCAAGAAACGCAGTGCTAACATTTTCGAACTTTCTCTGACAATGGAATTGGCCGACTTCCTGCCATGTATTCGTGTCGAAGGCTTTAATTTCCGCGGAGCCCGCCCACGGAAAATACACAAGGTCTGCGGTCGGATGAAACACTGCGCCGATAGGCTGCGGCCCAGCATATTCTCCTATGACTACACCTGTCGGGTTCAGTTCGGAATCGGCGATGACAGTGCCATTATATGTCGGAATGGCGAAAAGACTGGCATCACGACTAACGCCAATTTCATATGTGAATGGGTCTTTAGCGAGCTCGTTATGTAATAACGAGCCGTCGGTAGTGCGGTATCGCCCGTAATATCCATCTCCAACAGCGCCGCTACCAGCAATGGCCACAACATCACCTGCGGCATCAGTACGCAGCATGGCACAAGCATCAACGGTCCCGATAGCGGTGATGGTACCGCTATTCGGATCATATCGCTTTAGTGACGTATGCAAAGTCGTTGACCAGGACGCGACGAGAATCTGCCCAGTACCATCATAAGCAAGTGTGCAAGTACCCAAATCTGTGGAATCTTTAGGCAGTAAAACCTTTTTGGCCTTCAAGGTATTCAAATCGATTAGATAAATAGAGTTATGATCATCTCTATAGGAAAAATTGGTTGCCGCTAACGTGGAGCCGTCCGGCGAAATGTCGAGCGCATTAAATTCGCCCGTGAATTGGGAGAGGTGTAAGAAATGTGCCAGTGCCGATTTCGTAACGCAAAATCTTCGCCTTCGTCGTGATATACAAAACGCCGTGCGCTTCATCGTAAGCGATATCATGTGGCCGGTTCACAGGAACGACTGTTGCGCCCCGCTTGGCCGCACACCAGCGTTGACGCAAATATAACTGATGCGATGAATGTCCTCATGAACATGGCTGATCTCCTAAAACGGTGCTTATGCTTCCTCGTCATCCGGGAAGAGGCTCCGTAAGCCCTGCTCCGTCGCGGCGCAAGTGCCTCGTTCGGTGATGAAACCTGTAACGAGACGCGCCGGCGTGACGTCGAAACCGGGGTTGGCGGCGGGCGAACCCGGCGCCGCGATCTCGACCGTCGCGAGTGTTCCAGATGGGGTCCGCCCGGTCATTTTCAAGAGCTCGTCCGGCGATCTTTCTTCGATGGGAATGTCGCGGCCGTTCGCCAGCGTCCAATCGATGGTCGAGGATGGCAGCGCGACATAGAACGGCACATCGTTGTCCTTCGCGGCGAGCGCTTTGAGGTAAGTTCCGATCTTGTTGGCGACGTCGCCATTCGCGGTGACGCGGTCGGTGCCAACTATGCAGAGATCGACACGTCCCTTCTGCATGTAATGGCCACCTGCATTGTCGGCGATGATCGTATGTTTCACGCCATGCGCGCCGAGTTCGTAGGCGGTAAGCGAGGCGCCCTGGTTGCGCGGGCGCGTCTCGTCCACCCAGACATGGATCGGAATGCCGGCGTCGTGCGCCATATAGATCGGCGCCAGCGCCGTGCCCCAATCGACGCAGGCGAGCCAGCCGGCGTTACAATGGGTGAGGGACGTTGAGCGTTTCGCCGTTCTTCTTCGCGGCGGCCTCTTTCAGAATCTTAAAACCGTGTTCGCCGATGGAATGACACACGGCGACGTCGTCGTCCGCGATTTTCGCGGCCTCGGCCCACGCAAATCGCAGCGCGTTGTTCGCGCGGTTGGTTGTGCAGCACATCGCGCACGCGCCTCAGCGCCCAGCGCAGGTTGATCGCCGTCGGCCGTGTCTCGGCCAAAACGTCATGCGCGCGATCCAGCGCCTCGTCCGACGCATCCACGCGCATTGCCAGTGCGATGCCGTATGCCGCCGTCGCCCCGATCAACGGCGCGCCGCGCACGATCATCGCCCTGATCGCATGCGCCGCGTCTTCCATCGACGCGAGTCCGAGCGTCTCGAACGCATGCGGCAGCCTGGTCTGGTCAATGATGCCGACCTTGTCGTCGCCAATCGGCCAGATGGTGCGATAGGGCTTGCCGCGGATCTACGCACTTTCCCCCGCGAGATCGTAGACGGTCAGGCCCTGCTCGTGCTTGCGCGCCTTCCACTCAGGGTGGTTCAGGGTCTTCTCAACATCGCGCTTTCCCGCCGCCCAGTGATCGAGGACAGCAGCGCGGGAGAAAAGATAGTCCTTCGCCTGCGTCTCATAGTTCCGGTTGCGATAGATCAGATGCACGAGTGCGATGGCGGGGGCGTTCTCGCACAGGGCGCGCAGCAACTCAACGTCCTTGTCGCCTGTGAACTGCTCCGGCAAACGCTCCAGCAGATTGCGCAGTGCGGCGCGATGGCGTTGCGTGGCGCGGGCCATGTCGGTGTTGAGACGCGTGCGGCTGGAATAACGGATATCTTTCTCGCGCCCTGCCGCCTCATAGAGCGTGCGCGGCATCGGACCTTTCGCACTGAATAGATCGACCTGAAAGATTTCGGCATCGTGGTCCACACCAGCAATGTCCATCACATATTGCAGCGGCGTGTTGGAGACGAGACCACCATCCCAATAGTAGTGCTCGTCGATCTCCACCGGCGGGAAGCCCGGCGGCAACGCACCCGACGCCATGATTTGCCGCACGCCGACCGTGCGCCGGTTCGGATCGCGATCATGCGTGTCGAAATAGGCGAAATTGCCGCTGCGCACGCCGACCGCGCCTACGCTGACGCGCACCGCGCCGCTGTTGAGCAGATCGAAATCGACAAGCTCATCCAGTGTCGCCTGCAGCGGCGACGTGTCGTAGTAGCTCAGTGCCTCCCTGGTGCCGGCGGGCGCGAGCGCGGGCGGCACGATGCGCGGCGAAAAGAATCCGGGTGCGCCGTGGGTGGCGACAAGCGCCGCGCTCATCTCGTTGGAGAACATGCGCGCCAGCGAATTGTCGAGCGCGGGCTTTCCTGCCACGCCGCTCGACACCCGCATCCAGAATTCGCGCAACCGCGCCACGCGAGTCTCCGGCGGATTGCCCGCGATGATCGCAGCATTGATCGCGCCGATGGAGATGCCCGCGATCCAGTCGACCTGGATGCCGTGCTCGCACAGCGCCTCAAACGCACCGGCCTGATAGGCGCCGAGCGCGCCGCCGCCCTGCAGCAGCAGGATGCCTTGTTCCGCCATCGCTATTGCATGAACCAGCCGTGGCTTACGACCAGCGACTGTCCGGTGAGCGCGTTGGAGGGGAACGACGCGAACAACAATGCCACCTCGGCCACGTCCTCGACGGTCGTGAACTCACCATCCACGGTTTCCTTCAGCATCACTTTCTTGATGACGTCGTCTTCGGAGATTCCGAGTTCTTTTGCCTGTTCCGGGATCTGCTTATCAACCAGCGGTGTGCGCACGAAACCGGGGCAGATGACATTGGCGCGCACGTTGTGTGCAGCCCCTTCCTTCGCGATGGTCTTGGCGAGACCGATGAGGCCGTGCTTCGCGGTGACATAGGCGGATTTCAACACCGATGCTTCCTTGGAATGCACCGAGCCCATGAAGATGATGCTGCCGCCGCGGCCGGACTTGTACATGTGCGGAATGCAGGCTTTGCTGGTGAGAAATGCGCCGTCGAGATGGATGGCGAGCAGCTTCTTCCACTGTGCGAACGGAAATTCCTCGATCGGATGCACGATCTGAATGCCGGCATTGCTGACCAGGATGTCGACGCCACCCCATTCCTTCACGACCGCGTCCACGCCGGCATTGACCTGCGCCTCGTCAGAGACATCCATCGCGACGGGCATGGCGGCCCAGCCTTTGGACGCGAACTCGTCGGCCGTGGCTTTGGCTGCGTCCATCGCGAGATCGGCGATGGCGATCTTGGCGCCTTCCTGCGCGTAACGGATCGCGATTTCCTTTCCGATGCCGCTGGCAGCGCCGGTGACGATGGCGACCTTGTTTTCAAGTTTCATGGAAACCTCCGGTGAAATTGCCAAAGGCCCTGTGGAAACGTCTCGTCCCTGGCCCGGCTATATAGGAAGACCGGGCCGCTACGGCAAACGACGTTTTTGTTAAGCCATGGGCGGGCACCGCGGCCCGCCCATATGCTTGAGACAGTTAGACCAGATGAAAAACGGTGCGCGCCAGGAAGATCAGCAGCAATGCGCCCAGAATGGAATAAATGAATCCGGCGGGATGCAGGGGTTCACCAGCCTCGCGATGCAGCAGTGAACCGATGAAGCCCGCGACAAATGAACCCGCGATGCCCAACACGGCGCTCCATATCAGATCGAGAGGGACGGGGCCGGGATAGATGAAACGAGCGATGATGCCGACAATGAGACCGACAATAATCGTCCTTAAGATGCCCATGACAGACATGTGATCCTCCAAATGCAAATGTTAAAAAAGCCGGCGAACGCCGACCGTTGTGCCCCTCGCAGCCATCCTAGCTTTATCGTGTTCCGTGTTGAAGACGGCCGTGCGGAAAATAGCGTTGGTGCGAAATGCCCGGCCAGATTTCGAGATCATGGGCGGAATGTGGACGCGGGTTTTGCAGTCAGGTCTGTCAATGCCCCTCGAAGCTCACCAGCGCCTTCACATCCTGGCCGAAGGCGCGGATTTTGCCGGAGCCGCCAAGATCCGGCAGGTCGATCAGGAAGCAGCAGCCGATCACCTTTGCGCCCGCTCGTTGCATCAGCTTGATCGCCGCGAACGCCGTGCCGCCCGTGGCGATCAAATCGTCCACGATGATGACGGCGTCGCCTTCCTTCACCGCGTCGATATGGATTTCGATGCGGTCCTTGCCGTATTCGAGATCGTAATCCTCACCCAGCACGCCGTAAGGAAGCTTACCCTTCTTGCGGATCGGCACGAAGCCGACGCCGAGCTGATGCGCGATCGCGCCGCCAAGAATGAACCCCCGCGCCTCGATGCCCGCGACCTTGTCGATGCGCACACCTTTGTAATGCGCCACCATCTGATCGATGGTCGCGCGAAACGCCTCAGAATCGCCGAACAGGGTTGTGACATCGCGAAACATGATGCCGGGCTTCGGGAAATCCGGGATCGTGCGGATGGCGGATTTGATATCCATGGGAAAATCCGTTGCTCGGGTTTAAGTCAGATGTGTCTCAAGGCAAGACACACCATGAAACCGAATTATTTACTGCACATCGTGCTCGCCTGCCACACCCTGATTACGGTCACGACCGTGGCCCTGATCTTCTATCTTCTGTATGACGGGTTTACGGGATTGCCGTTGCGATTGCATCCGCTTCTGTTCTTCGCGCTGATTTGGCCTGCATTGATCGGGATCCAACTGCTGCTCAATCGCGGCAATTGCGTCTTCCAGACATGCGCCAAGAGGCTGAACGGCGGTCGATCTGGCTGGGCGCGTGATCTTTATCTGGTGCCCGAATCGTGGGCACGCGGCATCCCATTCGTGTTCACCCCACTCTATCTTGCAGGCGTGGCGCTGATCCTGGGACGCGCCGCTTTTCAGGCTTTAAGAACTCTGCCTGCGATAGCATCAAGCTTGACGAACAATGCGTGGTCGCGCTTTTCCGGTGCGGTGATGAAGGCAGTGTCGAGGACGTTGTCGATGGCGGGGGACGGCTCGCGCTCCGGGCCGAGCTTCGGAGCAACCGCCATCACGAGCTTGCGCGCGTTTTCGGCGTTGGCGGTAAGCACCTTGATCACCTGATCGACGGTGACGTGGTCGTGGCTTGGGTGCCAGCAATCGTAATCCGTCACCATCGCGACGAGCGCGTAGGGCAGTTCCGCCTCGCGCGCGAGCTTGGCTTCCGGCATCGCAGTCATGCCGATGACGCTGCAGCCCCAGGATTTGTAGAGCAGCGATTCCGCGAGCGAAGAGAATTGCGGGCCCTCCATCGCGAGGTACGTACCCCCGACGGCGTGCTGTATGTTCGCCTCGCGTGCGGCCTCGGCCAGCGCCTTCGACAATTTCGCGCAAACCGGGTGCGCCATCGACACATGCGCCACGAAACCCGGACCGAAGAAGCTCTTTTCGCGCGAGTGCGTGCGGGTCGATGAACTGGTCGACGATCACGAACATGCCCGGCGGCAGTTCTTCCTTGAACGAACCGCAGGCCGAGACCGAGATCACGTCGGTCACGCCGGCACGTTTCAGCGCGTCGATATTGGCGCGGTAATTGATCGATGTCGGCGTCTGGATATGACCGCGGCCATGGCGCGGCAGGAAGACCAGATCGACGCCCTTGAACGTGCCGAACAGAAGCGCGTCCGACGGCTCGCCCCAGGGGCTCGTCACGCGCTGCCAGCGCGCATTCTCCAGGCCCGCGATGTCGTAAACGCCGCTGCCGCCGATAATTCCGAGGACTGTCTTTGTCATCGGCGGCTTTTAGCATGGCGGCATGACGGAACAAGTCTCGGGCCAAGCAAACCTGACAGACCCGTAATCGCTGTTGCGAATTGTCTTCGCGGCCTCGCTGGCAACAAACCAACACGTCACAGCCGCCAAATCCTGCAACGGCAGGATTCGCAGACAACGTTCAAGAACGGACGTGGCGGGGCTGCCCATGCTGGAAAATCTGGACGAGAACGTCATCCGCGCGGCATTCGCGCAGCCGAACAATGACGGCTCATACCCGGAAAACTTTCGCGTCTATCTACGCACGCTCGGCGCACGCCGGTCGTCGGTCATCCTCGCCTTCCCACCCAAGGCGGCAGGTACGTTCTTGCGCACCGCAGCCATCGTGGCCGTGAACGGACAATTGGTGAGAGCGGTCCATGCGCAGGGTGGGCGCGACGCGCAGCCTTATCTGCCGATCTTTCTCTCCTATTTCAGCGGCGCGTTGGGCGATGCGCCGCTCGTCACGCATATGCACCTGCAGGGGCTTCCCGCAAACAGGCATTTCTTCGACGCGCTCGATCTTCGGCCGGCCATTATGGTGCGCAGCATCACCGATATGCTCGCATCCTACCGCGACATGCTGGACGCGGATTCCGAAGCACGCGCGGAGGGACTTAACTGTACGATCCCTGCCGACTATTCCGGCTGGGAGCAACAGTGCGAAGAACAACTTTCTCATCGACGTGCTGGGACCTTGGTATGTCGGCTACTACGCGACATGGCTGCCCTATGCGCAGGAAGCACCCGGTCGCATCTGCGTGCTTTCCTATCGCGATTTTTTTGGACGCGCCGGCGGAAACGCTCTCAACGCTTCTGGATCATGCCGACTTTCCGGTGACACGCGCTGTTTGCGACGCAGCGATCGCAGAGACGTGGTCGGAGCGTGCAGACCATCGCTTCAATCACGGGGGAAAACGGTCGCGGAAAATCTTATTTCTCCGCGACACAGATCGCGCGGCTCGCGCAAATGCTGTCGTACTATCCCGTCCTACGCGAACGGGAAGCCGAATTGCTCTAAATCCTGCGTTTAGTGCGCGTCTTTCCAGACCCGGCGATAGGACAGGAACAGCAGACCCGACAGCAGCAGCATGAACGCCATTGCGCCCAGGCCGACCCGTTTGCGCTCTTCCATCTTGGGCTCGGATGCCCAGGCAGGAAGGTGACGACGTCATGCGCTTCCTGCTCCACGGTGGCCTTCGTGCCGTCCGAATAGGTCACGGAGTCGGCGCGCAGCGGCGGCGGCATGGAGATATTCCGGCCCGCGAAATACGGGTCGTAATACTTGCCGTCCAACACCTTGAAGCCGTGCGGCACCGGCGAGCCATCGCCCGTGACGATCGAATAGACATACTGCTCACCGCCCTCACGCGCCTTGACGATCAGCGAGAGGTCGGGCGGCAGCGCGCCGCCATTGTTCGCGCGGGCTGCGTTCTCGTTCGCGAATGGCGGCGGGAAGTGATCGGCCGGGATGCCGGCGCGCGTCAGCGGCTGGCCCTTGTCATCCGTCGTTTCGCCCTTGTCATTGGGCTCGGCCGGGATCTTGTAACCTGCGGCAATCGCCTTCACCTGCGCTTCGCTGAAGCCGAAAGTAAGATCGTGGAAGGCAACGCGGTTCAGGCTGTGACAGGCGGAGCAGACTTCTTTGTAGACTTGGAAGCCGCGCTGCCAAGCTGCGCGGTCATAGGTGCCGAACGGACCTTCGAACGACCACGTCACCGGCTTGGGCGGCAAGGGTTCGCTCGTATCCTCGGCGAATACCGAGACGGTCGTGAGCAGCAGACCGGCGAGCGCGAGGGGAAGGGCTTTCATATCCGTCATCCTCACTCGGCAGGGCTGAGCACAGGCTGCGCGATCGAGGCCGGCAGCGGCTTGGGCGTTTCGATCAGACCGAGAAGCGGCATGATCAGCAAAAAGAATCCAAAATAATAAGCAGTGCAGAAGCGCGCGATCCACACCAGAGGAATGCCGGTCGAGAACAGCATGGCATCCGCACTTTGCGCGCCACAATAGCCCAGGATCAGGCAGTCAAGCGCGAACAGCCAGAAGAACTGCTTCATCATCGGGCGGGAAGCGTGTCGAGCGCACTTTCGACGTGTCGAGCCACGGGATGAACACGAGCACGAGCAGAGCACCCGCCATCACGATCACGCCAAACAGCTTCTGCGGCACAGACCGCAGCATCGCGTAATACGGCAGCAGGTACCATTCGGGCACGATGTCCGGCGGCGTCACGACCGGATTGGCGGGCGTGTAATTGTCCGGGTTGCCGAAGAAGTTCGGCGCGTAGAACACGAATGCCAGATAGATGAGGATGAAGATCGCCACATAGAACCCGTCCTTCACTGTGTAATACGGATGGAACGGCACAGTGTCCTGAGGCCCCTGCACGTCGATGCCGAGCGGGTTGTTGTTGCCGGGCACATGCAGCGCCCAGACGTGCAGTCCGACGACGCCAGCGATCACGAACGGCAGCAGATAGTGCAGCGAGAAGAAGCGGTTCAGCGTCGGATCGCCGAGCGCATATCCGCCCAGCAGCCATGTCTGGATGGCCGAACCCCAATGCGGGGTGATCTGGTCCAGCGCGGTGAAGAAGCTGGTGATCACAGTCGCGCCCCAGAACGACATCTGGCCCCAGGGCAGCACGTAACCGAAGAACGCAGTCGCGACCATCAGCAGATACAGAATGACGCCGAGGATCCAAAGCACCTCCCGCGGCGCTTTGTACGAGCCATAATAGAGGCCGCGGAACATATGGATGTAGACGGCGATGAAGAAGAACGATGCGCCATTCGCATGCATGTAGCGGATCAGCCAGCCGTAATTGATGTCGCGCATGATCCCCTCGACCGAGTCGAAGGCGAGATTCGCGTTGGCGACATAGTGCATCGCAAGCACGATGCCGGTTAGAATCTGGATGCCGAGCATCACTGTGAGGATCGCGCCGAACGCGTACCAGATGTTCAGGTTCCTGGGCGTCGGGAAGGTAAGCATCGTGTCGTGCGCGAAACGCGCGAGCGGCAGCCGCTGGTCCATCCAGCGCGCGAAGCCATTTTTCGGAACGTAGGTCGAAGGACCGGACATGAGAGCGCTCCGTTAGCCGACTTTGATACGCGTGGGGGACAGGAAGGAATAAGGCGGGATCGCCAAGTTCTGTGGCGCCGGTCCTTTGCGGATGCGTCCCGCGGTATCGTACTGCGAGCCGTGACAGTGGCAGAGCCAGCCGCCATATTCACCCTGCGGCACCTGCGGCGTGGATACGGTCGGGGTACAGCCCAGATGAGTGCAGACGCCGCTGACGATCAGATATTCGGAATGCTGCTCGCGGTTCGCGTCTGTCGCAGGCGCATCCTCCGGCAGGTTCGCATTGCGCGCCAGCGGATCGGGAAGATCAGAAACGTTCACCGCACGCGCATCGGCAATTTCCTTCGGCGTACGGCGGCGCACGAACAGCGGATGGCCGCGATAGGTGAAGACGACCTGTTGGCCGACGGCGATCTTGGAAATATCGACCTCGATCGAGGCGAGCGCGAGCACAGCGGAACTCGGATTCATCTGATCGACGAACGGCCACGCGGTCAGTCCGGCGCCAACGGCAGCCACGGCCCCCGTGGCCACATAGATAAAATCGCGTCGCGTCGGCTCGGGCGCTGTCGTGGTAGCCACGGATGTCACCTATCAAAACGGGCGCTTGGGGCAGGCAGGACCATTGGATCGCGCCATCCCCGTCAAACCGGCGCGCCCAAACTCGCGGGCTAAAATAGAGAGTCGAAATTGGAGGGTCTTGCGGCACGATGACGCATAAAACGCCAGCGATTCCGCGCCTTTGCGCCGCCCTTACGGGCCTGTGGCGACACCGCCTTGCTTATAGACCTTTCCGCCCTTCATCACGAACTGAACGTGTTCGAGTTGAGTCACATCGGTCAGGGGATCGCCCGAGACCGCGATGATGTCAGCATAGCGGCCCGCCTGGATGGAGCCGATGTCCTTCGAATCGCCGATCAGGTCGGCAGCGTTGTGCGTCGCGGCCATGATCGCGTCGATGGGCGACATTCCGGCATCGACCATCAACGCAAACTCCTGGGCGTTGAGACCGTGTGCCACCAGGCCCTGATCCGTTCCGAACGCGATCTTCACCCCGGCATGGTAGGCATTGGCGAGGTTGTCGCGGATGCGCGGCGCGACCGCGAGCGCTTTCGCAGCCGACGACGGATTGAGCTGTTCGGGATGTGTCTTGGCGACTTCCACCACGGCATGCGCGATCAGCATCGTGGGAACGAGATATGTGCCGTGCTCCTTCATCAACTTGTAGGACTCGGCATCTGCGAATGAGCCATGCTCGATCGAATCCACGCCAAGCGCGACGGTGTGATTGATCGCCTGCGTGCCGTGGGCGTGCGCCGCGACCTTCATATGCAGCGAATGCGCGGTGTCGATCACCGCCTTGATTTCGTCATCCGACATAAGCTGAAGATTGGGGTCGTCGGCGATGGAGAGCACGCCGCCGCTCGGCATGATCTTGATCAGATCGACGCCCATCTGGTGCAGCTTGCGCACGATGCGCCGCCCGGCCTCGGGACTGTCGACGATCCAGTCCGTCCAGCCTTCGTGACTAAGCATCGGATCGAATCCGTTGGAGGGGTCGTTGTGTCCGCCCGTCGGCCCAAGCGGCGGACCGGCCACGAACATGCGTGGGCCGGCGATATCGCCATGCGCGACGGCCTTTTTGAGCGCGATGACGATATGAGGGTTCGCACCAACATCGCCGTATCGTCGTAAAGCCCGCCATCAGCGTGTTGCGTGCATTGCCGACCGACAGAAACGCGTCGTCGAAGTCGGTGCGCGTCACGGTCTCGGCGACCGGATTGCCGCCGTCGAAGGTGGCCGTGATATGGTCGTGGCAGTCGATCATGCCGGGAAGGACCGTCGCATTCGAAAGATCGATGACGTCCGCACCGGCGGGGGAAACGAACCCGTTCTGCACGCCGGTAATGCGATCGTCGTGGACGAGGATCGAAACCTGCGTACGCTCTGCTTTCGTTTCGCCGTCCAGAAAACGGCCCGCGTGGATCACGATGTCTTTTGCCGCCGCCCCATGACCGATACACAGTGCGACAGAAGCCGCTGCCAGCGCTGTCGAAATCCTCATAGACACCCCCGTGCTTTCCGCAGACCTTAACCCAAAGTCGCCGCGGTCAAAAACGAGGCATCGCCACGGAACTCTCTGCTATCGTGGAGCATGCGTCTTGCCCTGTTTGAACCAGACATCGCCCAGAACGCCGCCCACGCTTATCCGGCTTGGCGCGTGCCTTGGTGTGCCCGTCGATATCATTGAGCCGTGCGGCTTCGTGTTCAGTGACAGGAATTTCCGCCGCGCGGGGATGGATTACCTCGATCAGGCCGCTGTGACCCGGCACACCTCGTGGACCGCGTTCGTTCGCGACCGCGCGCCGGGAAGATTGGTTCTTCTCACCACCAAAACGCACGACCGTTACACGGTCTTCTCCTTCCTAGATGACGACATCTTGTTGTTGGGCCGCGAAAGCGCCGGGGTGCCGGACGAGGTACACGCAACCGCAGATGCGCGGCTATGCATCCCTTTGCGCGGCGGTTTGCGTTCCCTCAATGTCGCGCTGGCGGGAGCGATGGTACTGGGTGAAGCCTTGAAACAGACAAACGGATTTCCGGCGTGAACCCGCACGACATCATCGAAGACCGCAAGAAACGCGCCCGCGCATGGTTCGAGGAACTGCGCGACAGAATCTGCGCTGAATTTGAAAAGATCGAAGACGAACACACGGGGCCACTGGCGCATCTGCCGCCCGGCCGCTTCACGCGCAAGCCATGGAAACGTCCCGAACCCGATGCGCCGGACGGTGATGGCGGCGTGATCAGCGCGCCTGCGCGGCGGTCGCGTGTTCGAGAAGATCGGCGTGATGACCTCCACCCGCGTCGACGGCACGATGTCGCCGGAGTTTGCCAAGACCATAACCGGCGCGGAGGCCGATCCGCGTTTCTGGTCGAGCAGCATCTCCCTTGTCGCACATACGCAGAGCCCGCATGTCCCGGCGGTGCATATGAACACTCGGCACTTCATGGCGGCGCAATCGTGGTGGGGGTGGTGGCAGCGATCTCACCCCGATGGTGCCAAACGATGACGACACGCGTGACTTCCATGCCGCGTTGGAGCGCGCCTGCGACGCACACGGCGCGGATTACTACGCGCGGTTCAAGGCGTGGTGCGACGAGTATTTCTATCTCCCGCATCGTGCCGAACCGCGCGGCGTGGGCGGAATCTTCTACGACCGCCACGATACCGGCGATTGGGAAGCCGATTTCGCGTTTACCCGCGCCGTGGGACTCGCATTTCTCGATGTCTATCCCCAAATCTTAAGACGGCATATGAACGAACCGTGGAGCGAAGCTGAACGCGAATACCAGCTGATCCGCCGCGGACGCTATGTGGAGTTCAATCTGTTGTACGATCGCGGCACACAATTCGGCCTGAAAACCGGCGGCAATACCGAAGCCATACTGATGTCGATGCCGCCGGAAGCGCGCTGGCCGTGATCGCGCAACGCACCGGACCGGCGACGTGATCCACTTCACAAATCAGCTTGTGGATCTGCTGACCGCGCACGGCGCGGTGTTCGCACTGCTGCAGGTGATCATCATCGATCTGGTGATGGCCGGCGATAACGCGGTCGTGATCGGCATGGCGGCGACGCGCTTGCCCGTGGACATGCGCCACAAGGTGATCTTCTGGGGCCTTGCCGCCGCCGTCATTTTGCGGGTGATGATGGCGACGATCACGGTGGAACTTTTCGCGTTTATTCCGCTGCGCATTGTCGGGGGCATTCTGCTTCTGTGGGGTGGCGTGGCGCCTTTATCGCGATGTGCGCAACGCCAATGCCGAACCGCACGAGATCAACGAAGACGGACACGTCATCTCAGGCATGCCAGAGCTGAACCAGCCGGGCGGCGGTCAGGTTTTGATGCGCCGCGCGATTATCCAGATCACGGTCGCGGATATTTCGATGTCGCTGGACAACGTGTTGGCGGTCGCCGGCGTCGCCATTCATCATGTCTGGGTCCTGGCGATCGGTCTGGTGCTTTCGATCGGGCTGATGGGCATCGCCGCCAATCTGGTGGCGAAAATGCTGAACCGCCATCCATGGATCAGCTATGCGGGCGTGTTCATTGTGCTCTATGTGGCACTGAACATGATCTATCACGGCGGCACATTGCTCGCCGCGCAGTATTAGCTGTTTCCGTCGTCCTTCGAGGCAAAGCCGCGCCATGCTGAGGTGCGAGCGAAGCGAGCCTCGAAGCATCGCGGCTTTGCACCTCAGGATGACGCACTGGTAAGAACACTTAGAAAGTTCTAAGAGACGCGCAGCAGCACCGCCGTCGCATCGTCACTGGTCTTGAAGCGCGGATATTTCTCGCCGTCCGGATCGGATGATTCCACGGCGCGCAATTCCGCACCGAGCGCTTCCAATCCCATCTTCTCTGCGGCTGCCACCAAAGAATCCGCGTCGTAAAGAGCATAATCGCTCGCGAGTGCGAGGAAGCCGTCGCTGGCGAGCAGCAATAGCGTGCCCTGACCTGCCGCAATCTGCGCACCACGCACGTGATCGGCCGCCTGACTGTGCGGACCGAACAGCCAGCCGCCTTTCTCGGTGTTTACCGAATTGCGCGCAGCACGCAGCGCAGACATAAACTCAGGGCGATTGATACCGGCTGCGGGTGCAAGTCCCTTCGCTTTTGCCAGCATCGCCACACGGCGCGCTTCGGCCGCGCGTTTGTCGAACGCGTCACCGACGATTTCGACCTTCTCGTCCGGACGCTTCACGAACGCACCGCAATCGCCGAACCACAATGCGTGTACGTGTTTGTCCATGGCGCGCACGAACATCATCGAGGCGTACGGATGCTCGTAGTTCTCCTTGGGCGCGCGGCGGCGCAAACCGGAGAAAGATTTTTCTGCGTCGGCAAGTGCGTGCCGCAACGCATCCAGCGGCGCGTGACCGTCCTGGCAATGCGCCATCAGGCGCCGCGCACCGAACCGCGCGAGCCATGCTGCATCGCTGTCTCCCGGCAACAAAGATTCACCGAGATTTGTCGCGCCGTCGAAGACGACCGCGGCGGTACTCGTCTGCGCCCAGGCATCGTCGTTCGGTTTGGCCGGATTGCCCGGCAGTGAGAGCGCGTCGAGAAAGACAAATTCCATCTCAGTATGCCAATGCCTGCACGACGGCTTTCAACCGTTCGGCAATCGAAAACGCATCTTCCGTGAAATCGCTGTCGATCCACCAGTCCTCGACCTCGGCAAGGATGCGCCCGACCAATGGCCCGCGCGGGACACCCGCGGCCATGACGTCCTCGCCGGTGAGCGGGAATTTTGGCCGCTGCCATGAGTCCGCGAGTGCAAGCAGCGCGCGCCACTGCATCGTGCTGGACGCCTTCGGATCTTCCGCCCACCTCAGGAAGACACGATCCTTGAAGCGCTGCGGTCCAAGCAAATAAAGAAATTTGCGCACTTCCCTGATCGACAGGTACGAGACGATCTTCTCCTTCGCCTGCATCAGGTCGGCGATGCGCTCACGCTGCGCGTTCGAGAGTTTCAGTTTGCCGGCAATGGCATCGGCAGCATCTGCAGGAAGCAGCGCCGCCAGACGCAGCACCGCGTCGGGGGCAAAGAAACAGTCCGTATCTATTGCGACGAGGCGTTCAAGCCGGGACAGGTTCAACGCACCCGGCAGCACGTCGCCGAGAATCCCCGTCGCCGCCATCACGCGCAGGCTCGGCATCGGATCTTCGGCTTCCAGAAGCCTGAGCGTTTCCTTCTGCACACGCTCACCCGAAAGGCCAGCCAATCCGGCTTTCTCCGCCGCCGCGCATGTAGCGCCGCGCTGTCAATCTCGTCTTTGCCGTACCAAGCGTGAAACCGGAACAGGCGCAGGATGCGCAGATAGTCCTCGCGAATGCGCGTCACCGGATCGCCGACGAAACGTACACGCCGCGCTTTCAGGTCTTCGACGCCGCCGACAGTGTCGAACACCTCGCCGTCCGCCGAGGCATAAAGCGCGTTCATGGTGAAGTCACGACGTTGCGCGTCTTCCGCCCAATCGTCGCCGAACGCCACCACCGCGCGCCGCCCATCGGTCTCGACATCGCGGCGGAGCGTCGTGATCTCGAACGGCATGCCGTGTGCGATCGCCGTGATCGTGCCGTGCTCGATTCCGGTCGGCACAGCTTTCAACCCCGCCGCTTCAAGGCGTCTCACGACTTCGTCCGGCTTCAACGGCGTCGCGATATCGATATCGCCGACCGGTTTCTCCAGAAGTGCATTGCGCACCGATCCGCCGACAAAGCATGCATTCCCCTCACCCAACGCCGCCATCACCGCGCGCGTCTCCGGCGCGGTCATCCAGCGATGGCGTTTGGGATCGAGCTTCAAATTGCCGCCAGTCTTTCGCTGAAGTTCACCAGCATCGCCGCCGTGGCGCCCCAGATATAATGTCCATTGTAGCGGAAAGCGTAATACGTGCGCATACGGCCCTGCCATTCGGTCTGGTTCTTTTGACGGTTCGCAGGATCGAGCAGGAAACTGAGCGGTACCTCGAAAATTTCGGCTACCTCATCTGTGTTCGGGGCCAGCACAAAACCTTCGGTCAACAGCCCGACTACCGGCAGCACGCATAGCCGGTGCCGGTCTCATAGGTGTCAAGAAATCCCCGCGACCGTCACAATTGGGATTCAATACCGGTTTCCTCATGCGTCTCGCGCAATGCCGTCTGGATCAAAGAAGTATCGTTGGGTTCCGCGCGGCCGCCGGGAAAACTCACTGCCCGGCGTGACGCTTCAGATTGGGATTGCGCTCGGTGAACAGAACCGTCTGCTCGTCTCGCGCCACGATAGGCAGGAGCACCGCCGCCGCCAAAGTTCGGGGCGCTTTGCCGGACGGTTCTCCGGGTTGAGATCGAAATCGCCACGCGTCGGCATCAGCGGCAGGGCTGGCGGTTGGCATGGAGCAACGGGCGGATGGCCTCAAGCGAGAATTTCAAGGCGCGCGCCCAATCGGAAAAAAACACGCCGCAACTCCACACGCCAAGCATCCCCGCATGGCCGTCTTCGCCCGGCACCGCCAGATCGGCGAGCTGATAGAACACCGCACGCGCGATGCGCGCTTCAACCCCCGGCGTACATGCACGTAAGGCGCGGGCTCCCCGCTTACCGGATCGGTCTCAACGCGAATAGGATCGCCGGGACCGGCCATCAGCTCATCGCCAACATTTGTTACGAATGTCAGCGTCTGCCCGCGGCCCTTGCCTTCCACATACATCAGCACCGCCGTAAAAGGCGCGTCATCGACGCGGATGCGCATCTTCTCGGCGGGCGTGACGAGAACGTAATCATCGCCATCCTTGCGCAGGATGGTGGAGAACAGTCCTGCACCAGTTCCTTGCGTCCCACGGGCGTACCCTGGTGAACCAGGTGCCATCGCGCGCGATGCGGATATCGATGTCGCCGCAATGGGCAGGATTCCAGCGCTCGACGGGCGGCAGCTTGCGCCCCGCAGCTGCCTCGCGTTGCAAATCCGCTAACCCTAAGGACAATTCGCCGCTCATCGCTTTGTCATGCTCGTCACGGCGTTGTGAGCCGTTCAACGGGCTTTGTCTTGTTGTGACCATTGCGGCGGGGTACACACTTCATCCCCGCCGAATGCTTTGCTTGCGCAGGATAGGCGGGGGATTGTGCGGCCTGCAACCGGATCACCAGCATGAATGACATCGCCACCCTCGACACTGCGCCGGACGAAGCCGTCGCAATGGCGGAGCGCGCTGCGTCAACCTTCAAGCGCGTGCGCGACGGCGTGGGCAAAGTCATCTTTGGGCAGGACGCGGTGATCGAGCAGACATTGGTGACGCTTCTGGCCGGTGGCCACGGCTTGCTGATTGGTGTGCCGGGGTTGGCAAAGACACGCCTGGTCGAGACGCTTGGCATCGTGCTCGGCCTCGACTGGAAACGCATCCAGTTCACGCCCGATCTCATGCCCGCCGACATCATCGGTTCGGAATTGATGGAGGAGGACGGCGGTAAGCGTTCGTTCCGTTTTCTGCGCGGTCCGGTGTTCACGCAGCTTTTGATGCTGATGAGATCAATCGCGCGAGCCCGCGTACACAGTCCGCACTGCTGCAGTCGATGCAGGAGCGTCAGGTGACGGTCGCCGGCCAACGCTACGACCTGCCGCAACCGTTTCACGTGCTCGCGACGCAGAACCCGCTGGAACAAGAAGGCACTTATCCATTACCGGAAGCACAGCTCGACCGTTCCTGCTGCAGATCGATGTCGGCTATCCTGACAAGGATGCCGAGAAACGCATGCTGCTCGCCACAACCCTTCGGCGAAGAACACGCGCCGGAGAGAATCAGCACCGCGGAAGAATTGATGGAGGCGCAGCATATCGTGCGCCACATTCCCGTCGGCGAGCAGTTGTGGAAGCGATCCTGCGTCTGGTGCGCGCGGCGCGTCCCGACAATGACGGCCTCAAAGATATCCGCGACTATATCGCCTGGGGTCCGGGCCCACGCGCGAGCCAGGCGTTCATGCTCGCTGTCCGTGCGCGTGCTCTGATCGACGGGCGTCTTGCACCTTCAACCGACGATGTCGTGGCGCTCGCACACCCGATCCTTCGCCATCGCATGGCGCTGAGCTTTACGGCGCGCGCGGAAGGCATGACGCTGACCACCGTGATCGACCGGCTGTGCCGGGAGTTGTCTTTGACGCAATCGTTGTTCAGCGGCGCGCGTGCCTCGCTTCAGGACGAAGCGGAAGAACTCTCGTCGCGCTGCCGCCGCTGATGGTGGAAGCGGAGCGGCTCGCCTCTGCTGTCAGCATCGTATCCACGGCCGCCGCAAGGCCGGATGGGCGAGAGTTTCTGGCAGTTCCGGCGCTTTCGCGCCGAAGATCCTTCGACCTCCGTCGATTGGCGGCAATCAGCGAAGTCCACAGCATCTGTTTGTGCGCGAGCGCGAATGGGAAGTGGCGCAATCTGTGTGGTTTGGCGCGACGGATCGCAAGGCATGCGGTTCAAATCCGGCGCGGTGACGAAGTTGGAGCGTGCGAGCCTGCTCGCACTTGCGCTTGCGTCCGCGTTGGTGCGCGGCGGAGAACGCATCGCACTTCTGGGTGAACCGCACACACCGGCAAGTTCACGCGCTGCCTTGCGCCGCATTGGTTATGCCCTGACAGGGTCGCCGTCCGACGCGCCGCTTCCACCCAATACGCCGCTGTCGCGCAACGCCCAGTTCGTCTGGTTCAGCGATTTCCTCACCCCGCTGACAGACATCGAAGTCGTGCTGCGCCGCATGACGCAATCGGGCACGGGCGGAACGCTGGTCCACATCATCGATCCGGCGGAAGAAGATTTTCCCTATGAAGGCCGCACGCGCTTTGAGGCACCCGGAGCACCAACACCGAAACGCTCGGCCGCGCGGAAAGTGTAGCCGCCGCCTATCGCACACGCTCAAGGCGCATGCGGAGACCGCGGCGTTGCTCGCAGGCAAGCTCGGCTGGACCTATCTCGCACATCGCACCGACCGTTCGCCGCAGACCGCACTCATCGCGCTCTATGCCGGCATGAGCGGCGCGCGGGCACAATCGGGTGTGAGACGATGGGATTTCTCGGCAGTTTGAGTTTCGGCGCGCCGTGGATTTTGGCCGCTCTCGTTCTGTTGCCCGCAATCTGGTTCTGCTGCGCGTCACGCCGCCATCACCGAAGCGGGTCGTTTTTCCGCCGTTGCGTCTTTTGCTGGGCTTGAAAGACACCGAGGAAACGCCCGCGCGCACGCCGTTGTGGCTTCTGATTCTGCGTCTGATCGCGGCAGCCGCAATTGTCCCTGGCGCTTGCCGAGCCAATGCTCGGCCCGCCTGCGCGGATCGCCGGTAGCGGCCCATCGTCCTGTGCGTCGACAATGGATGGACTGCCGCGCATGGGTGGGACAAACGCCAGGCTTTCCTCTCCGATGTAATCCGCGGCGCACAAAAAGATGGCCGTGCGGTCGCACTGGTCGCCACGGCGGACGTGCCCAACACCGATCTCCTCGACGCCGGAGAAGCCGCACGACGCGCCACCGCACTGGCGCCGGAGCCCTGGGCTGGCGATCGCGTTCGCGCCGTAACCGCACTCGCCAAAGCGAAGTTTGCGAGCAAGCCGCAAATCCTCTGGCTGGGTGACGGAGTCGAAGACAGTCATGCGCACGATACGGCGGCGGCATTGGCGCGCGTCGGCGATGTACGCCTGTTCAGCGATGTGGGCGGACCGCTGGCGACTTTGCCTCCTGCCAATATCGCCAATGGCTTTTCCGCAAACGTGATCCGCGCCGGAACAAGCGGCGTGCGCAACGGCACACTGGAAGCCGAGGGCAATCACGGCGAAATCCTCGCAACAGCGCCGTTCCATATCGAAGACGGCAAGAACAGCGCTGCCGCAAAGATCACGCTGCCATTGCAGGTCCGCAACGAGATCGCACGGCTGGCCATCGCGAATGAGGATTCCGCCGGTGCCGTGCAGCTATTCGACTCCGGCGCACCGCGCCGCGCCATCGGGCTTGTATCGGCAAGCAATATCGAAAGCGAGCAACCGTTATTGTCCGACACCTATTATCTTGAAAAGCGCTCGCACCCTATGGCGACCTACGCAAGGGAAACATCTCGCGCTTGCTGGACGACAAAGTTAGCGTGCTTGTGCTCGCCGATATCGGCAAGATCGCCGAAACAGACCGTGTCGCAAAATTTGTGAGCGATGGCGGTCTGTTGATCCGTTTCGCCGGCGAACGCATGACCGGCGCTGTCGACGATCTGGTGCCGGTGAAGCTGCGCGTCGGCGAGCGCTATCTTGGCGGCGCGCTGGCTTGGGCCAAACCGCAGCATCTGGCACCTTTTCAAACACAGCCCCCTTCAACGGACTTGAAATTCCGCCCGATGTCGCTGTTTCACGGCAAGTGCTGGCCGAACCATCGGTGCAACTCTCGGATCGCACCTGGGCGCGGCTCGCCGACGGCACACCGCTCGTCACCGCCGAGCAGCGCGGCAAAGGCTGGATCGTGCTGTTTCATATCAGCGCAAGTCCAACGTGGTCGTCGCTGCCGCTGTCCGGACTCTATGTCGATATGCTGCGGCGGCTTCTGATGCTGTCCAACGGCACCAATCCGGCGAGCTCGCCAGCGCGACCGCGCTTCCGGCTCTGGAAACGCTCGACGGCTTTGGCCGTCTGCACAAACCCGAAGGTGACGTGTTGCCTTTGCGCGCATCGACTTTGTCGAAAACGATACCGTCGCGAGCCCATCCGCCGGGCCTGTATGGTGTGAACAACGCAGCTTTTGCGCTCAACATCGCCAACGCCAATACGATACTGCTGCCGATGGGCGATGTGGGCGTCGCCGAAGAAGCCTATGCGAAAGGCAACGCCGTTCCACTCGAACCGCCGCTTCTTACGTTGGCGATGCTGCTTATCCTGATCGACATGCTGATTTCGCTGGGTCTGCGAGGCTTATTCCCGGCAATGCGGCTGGCGGAGCAATCGCATTTGCTCTTCTGCTTCGTCCGCATGGCGCCGTTGCGGACGACGCCTTCGATCTCAAGGCCGCGAATGACACGCGCTTGCCTATGTCACTACTGGAATACCCGATGTCGATGCGATGACGCGCGCAGGACTGATGGGTCTCGACAATGTCCTACGGCAGCGCACGTCCTACGCCGCCGCCGACCCTATCGGCGTGGACATCGCGAAGGACGATCTGAGCTTTTTCCCTCTGCTTTATTGGCCCATGGACCCGCGCGAGAAGGATCTCTCGTCGCAGGCGCTGACGCGTGTTGCCGACTACATGCGCAACGGCGGCACGATCTTCTTCGACACGCGCGATCTCACGCTCGGCGCGACGCGCGGCGCGACATCGCCGGGCGAACTCACGCTGCGGCGTCTCGCCGCCAAGCTCGACCTGCCGCCGCTCGAACCGGTGCCGCAGGATCATGTGCTTACCAAAGCGTTCTATCTGCTGCGCGAATTTCCCGGCCGCTGGGACGGCGGCAAAATCTGGGTCGAGGCGCTTCCGTCCTCTGGCAAGAACGCCGGCGCCGCACCGTCGCGCAGCGGCGATGGTGTTTCGCCCGTGATCATCGGCGGCAATGATTGGGCGGCCTGCATGGGCCGTGGATGCGCAGGACCAGCCCATTGTGGATGTGCAACCCGGTGGCCTGCGGCAGCGTGAGCTCGCGTACCGTTTCGGCATCAATCTCGTGATGTATACGCTCACCGGCAATTACAAGGCCGACCAGGTGCATGTGCCCGCGTTGCTCGAACGCTGGGACACTAAGCCGTGGCGACGACGCTCGACTTCGCGCCTTATGTGCCGCTCGGCGTATTGTGGGCCATCGTCGCGATTGCCGCAGCACTCACGATCTATGGCTTTGTGCGGCGAGCGCGCGGCGCATGGGCGCGCGGGCTCGCATTTGCGGCGTTGATCTTCGCAATCGCCAATCCGCTGCTGGTGCATGAGAAGCGTGAGCCATTGAGCGATGTGGCCGTCGTGGTCGTCGATCGCTCGCAAAGCATGGGCATCGAGAACCGCACGGCCGACGCGAACAAGGCGCTTGCCGAAATCAAAAAGCGTCTCGCGGGGGAAAAAGATCTGGAGATTCGCGAAACCACCGTTACGACGCAGACCACAGCGAGGACAACGGCACCCAGCTTTTTGCCGCACTCAATTCTGCGCTCGCCGATGTGCCGCCAGAGCGCGTAGCCGGTGCAGTCCTGATAACGGACGGCGAAGTTCACGACGCGCCGAAGAAATCGCAGATCAAAGCGCCGCTGCATGCGTTGATCGTAGGCCGCAAGGATGAACGCGACCGCAAGCTTACCGTGGTGGACGCGGCCCGATTTGCCATCGTCGGGCAGGACGCACAGATGGTTCTGCGCGTGGACGATTTCGGCAGCAACGGCGGCGGCCCGGCCGACGTCACGATCCGCGTCGATGGCCACGATGCCGGCGCCCGCACCGTTCCCATCGGCAAGAACGCAACAATCCACGTTCCCATCGCGCATGGCGGCGAGAACGTCGTCGAACTCGAAGCCAGGCCGGGCCCGGCTGAACTCACGCTTCAGAACAACCGCGCCGTTGTCGCGGTCAGCGGCGTACGCGACAGGCTGCGCGTATTGCTGATTTCGGGCGAGCCCCATGCGGGCGAGCGCGTGTGGCGCAATCTGCTGAAGGCCGACCCGTCCGTTCGATCTCGTTCACTTCACCATTCTGCGACCGCCGGACAAGCAGGACTTTACGCCCATCGACGAACTCTCGCTCATCGCATTTCGACGCGTGAGCTATTCTCGGAAAAGCTCGACAGCTTCGATCTGATCATCTTCGACCGCTATCGCGAGCGTGGGATATTGCCGCTCGCCTATTTCGAAAACATCGCGGCGTATGTCGAGAATGGCGGTGCGCTGCTTTTGTCGGCCGGCCGAATTCTCCGAGCCGACGAGCATCTATCGCACACCGCTCTCCGCCGTGCTCCCGGCGGCGCCGACCGGCGAGATCGTCGCGCAGGGTTACAAGCCGATGGTGACGCCACAGGGCGAAGCGCATCCCGTCACGCGCGATCTTCCCGGCGCGAATATCGATGGCAAGCCGCCGAGCTGGGGCCGCTGGTTCCGTCTGATCGGCGCCAACAAGATTACTGGCGAGACGGTTATGTCGGGACCGAGCGACAAGCCACTTCTCGTGCTGGACAACATCGGCAAAGGCCGCGTCGCGGAATTGCTTTCCGATCAGCCTGGCTATGGGGCGCGCGGCTTCGAGGGCGGCGGCCCGCAGGCCGAGCTTTTGCGCCGCCTCGCGCACTGGCTTATGAAAGAGCCTGAGCTCGAAGAAGAGCGTCTGTCGGCATCGATCACGAATGGCGAGATCGCCATCGAGCGCCGTACCATGTCCGATACCGCCGCACCCGTAACGCTGACATTCCCTTCCGGCAAAACCCGGACGCTCGCGCCTGAAAAAGCAGCCACCGGGGCTTTGGCGCACACATGTGAAGGCCGATGAACTTGGGCTTTACCGCCTGAACGACGGCAAACTCTCGGCCGTTGCGGCGGCAGGACCGTTGAATCCGAAAGAGGTTGCCGACATGCGCGCAACACCTTCGATCCTCGCTCCTGTGACGGCGGCGAGCGGCGGGTCGGTCCGTTGGCTGAGTGACGGCATTCCCGACATTCGCCGCGTAAGCGCCAACGCTTCTGCGAGCGGCGCGAACTGGATCGGTCTTAAATCCAACAAGGCCTATCGCGTTGCGGCGGTTGAGCAGCAGCCGCTTCTGCCGCCCTGGGGGGCGCTGCTCCTGCTGCTCGGGACTCTGCTGCTGGCATGGCGAATGGAAGGGCGCTGACGCGCAGCGAGCTTCCCTGAAGGACTCAGACCTGGCCCAACGTGCGCAGACGCACCGACGGATGAATTTCGTTCTGCGACATCACCCACCGTTGCAGGACGGAAACGCTCCACAATCGAGCGTACAAAGGGGCGGATCTGCGGTGAGGTCAACAGCACCGGTAGTTCGCCCTTGTTGTTGGCATCGTCGAAACGGTCGCGCACGATCTGGATGAATTGCTGCAACTGTGACGGCGCCATCGCGAGCTGGCGGTCTTCGCCCTGCCCGATGATCGACTCGAGGAACGCCTGCTCCCAGTTGGGCGACATCGCGATAAGCGGCAGATAGCCGCCCGGAGCGAGATTGGCGTTGCAAAGCTGGCGCGCCAGCCGTCCACGGACGTGCTCGGTGATGTAGAGCGCGTTCTTGGTGTGACCGACCGCTTCGGCGATGCCTTCGAGGATCGCCGGCAGATCACGGATCGAGGACCGCTCGCCCAGCAATGTCTGCAACACGCGCTGCACACCGGTAACGGGGATCTGGGCGGGGATGAGTTCGTCGACCAGCTTCTTGTTCTCCGGCGGCAGATCGTCGAGCAGCTTTTGGTCTCCGCATAGGAGAGCAATTCCGCCATGTGCGATTTGAGGATTTCGGTCAGATGAGTGGTCAGCACGGTGCCCGGATCGACAACAGTGAGGCCGCGGAACGACGCTTCCTCGCGCAGATTGGCGCTCACCCATGTTGCCGGTAGTCCGAACGCCGGCTCCGTCGTGTGCGTGCCGGCAGATCGACCGGCAAACCCTTCGGATCCATGACGAGGTAATTGCCGGGGAACAGATCGCCGCGCCCGAATCCACTTCCTTGACGCGGATGCGGTATTCGTTCGCGCCAAGCTGCATATTGTCGAGGATGCGCACCGACGGCATGACGAAGCCCATATCCTGCGCCAACTGCTTGCGCAGAGCCTTGATCTGATCGGTGATGCGATGGCCTTTCACATCGTTGATCACGGCAGCAATCCGTAGCCCAACTCGACGCGCAGCAGATCGAGTGCAAGCGCGGTTGCGATCGGCTCTTCCTTCGGCGCGGCATCGGACTGTGCCTTTGCTTCTGCGACGCGGGTTTCGGCTTCAGCAGCGTCCTTTTTCTTGTAGGAAAGCCACGCCAAGGAGCCGATACCGCGGAAAGACCGCCGAATGCGATTGTCGGCATGCCGGGCAACAATGCCACCACGCCCATCACAGCGGCGGCCATGCCGAGCGCCTGCGGATAGAACGAGAGCTGGCCATCAGCGCCTTGTCGGTCGAGCCTTCGACGCCGGCTTTCGAGACCATCAAACCTGCTGCGGTGGACACGATCAGCGCCGGCATCTGGCTGACGAGACCGTCGCCGACGGTGAGCAACGTAAAGGTCTGTGTGGCGTCGCCGAAGCTCATGCCCTTCTGCGCGACCGCGATGATGATGCCGCCGATGACGTTGATGCCGACGATCATCAGGCCCGCGATAGCGTCGCCGCGGACGAATTTGCTGGCACCGTCCATGGCGCCGAAGAAGTTGGATTCGAGTTCAAGGTGCGGCGGCGGACGCGCGCTTCTTTTTCGTCGATCAGGCCAGAGGACAGATCGGCGTCGATGGCCATCTGCTTGCCAGGCATCGCGTCCAACGTGAAACGCGCGGCGACCTCGGCGATACGGCCGGAACCCTTTGTGATGACGACGAAGTTCACGATCACCAGAATGGCGAAGACGATCAGGCCGATGACGAAATTGCCGCCCATGATGAGCTTGCCGAACGCCTGGATCACATAGCCGGACGCGGCGGTCCCCTCGCTGCCGTGGCCCAGGATCAGGCGCGTGGAGGCGAGATTGAACGCGAGCCGCATCATCGTGGTAATGAGCAGCACGGTCGGAAACGACGAGAACTCCAGTGGCTTCTTCACGAACACCGCCGTCATCAGGATGAGGATCGACAGCGACAGCGAGAAGGCGAGACAGACATCGAGCAAGAACGTCGCAGCGCAGGATCAGAACGACAAGGATCGCCATGATGCCGATGGCGAGCGCGAGTTCGCTGCGCTTCAGATAATCACCGATCGCAGGAAGCGAAAAGACGAACCCGTTGCGAGACGGGGCGGCTGCGGCAATGTCAGTCATCTGTCACCAGCGTAGCGTAAAGATCGTCCGTTATCCTGCCATCCGCTGTTCGCCGCCCGGCGCCGGAATGTTCAAACCCGATTGCGAATATTCGCGCAGCTTGTTGCGCAGCGTGCGGATCGAGATGCCGAGGATGTTCGCGGCGTGGGTGCGATTGCCCAGGCAATGGCCCAACGTATCGAGGATCAGGTCGCGTTCCACATCGGCAACGGTGCGGCCGATGAGACCGCGCGTGACGGCGGCGGCATTTTCGACCGCGACCTTTACCGGCCCCGAGTAATCCGTGCCGAACGTGTTCGCACCGACTTGTGTGCCGTCGGGCAGTCGGATCGCTTCCGGCGCGATTTCGGTGCCCGTCGCGAGCAGCACGGCGCGATGATCGTATTCTCCAGCTCACGCACATTGCCACGCCAGGGATGACCGGACAGTACGCGCTCGGTCTGCAGCGCGATCGGGCGATACGGCACGCCATTCGCTTCGGCATATTTGTGCGCGAAGTGGCGAGCGAGCGCCTGGATATCCTTCGGGCGTTCGCGCAATGCGGGGATGCGAAGGTTTACCACGTTCAGGCGATAAGAAGGTCTTCGCGAAATGTGCCGCGCGCGACACTCTCCGCCATGTCGCGGTTCGACGTCGCGATGATGCGGATATCGACCTTGACCGGCTTGGTGCCGCCGACGCGGTCGATCTCGCGCTCCTGAATGGCGCGCAAAAGCTTGCCTGAAGATGGAACGCCATCTCGCTCACTTCGTCGAGCAGCAGCGTACCGCCATTCGCCTCTTCGAATTTGCCGATACGCCGTGCGATCGCACGGTAAAGGCGCCCTTCTCATGGCCGAACAACTCGCTTTCGAGTAGATTTTCCGGGATTGCGGCACAGTTGACCGAGATGAACGGCCTGTCGGCGCGCGCGCGATTTGCGGTGGACATAACGCGCCAGCACTTCCTTGCCCGTGCCGCTTTCGCCGGTGATGAGGATCGAGGCATCGCTCTGCGCAACCTGATCGGCGAGCGAGATCACCGTGCGCATCGCATCGTCTTCGAAGATGAGCTGGTGCGATTCATCGGCAACCGCCGACAGAACGGCCGCGATCAGCTCCGCGTCTGGCGGCAGAGGCAGATACTCCTTCGCGCCCGCACGGATTGCATCCACGGCGCGGCGCGCATCGGTGCCGACGCCGCAGGCCACGACCGGCGTGCAGATGCGTTCGGTCGAGAGCGCGGCGCACCAGTTCGCCGATGTCGAGCGAAATATCGCAGAACACGAGGTCTGCGCGCGTCCGCCGCGCAAGGTCGCCAAACCCTGCTCGATATCGAGCGCGTGGGTGACTTTCGCGCCGCGATCCATCGCGATCTTGGTGGCCGCGCCGATCTGGCCTTGCAGGCTTCCGATAATGAGGAGACGCATCAGGATTGCCCCCGCTTTGATGATTTCCGTCATGGTTTACGCCGAGACGTTCCTCGACCACGACCACCTCGCCGCGCGCGACGAGGCGGTCGTTCACATAGATGTCGATGGCTTCACCGACCTTGCGGTCCAGTTCCACGACCGTGCTTTGCCGAGCTTCAGGAGTTCGCTCACTTCCATCGCGGATTTGCCAAGCACGCAGACACCGTGACCGGCACGTCGAACACGGCTTCGAGATCCTGCGCGCTGCGCTTGACCTCGGTTTCCGGCGCATTGTCGGTGTTGAGCAACGCCGCCTGCGGACCACGAGGCTCCCTGGCCCGCAAGATCGGGCAGCTCCACTTCGTCTGACCCAGCCATGCCTTATTCCTCCGGTGATACTGAATTTGAAAAACGCCGCGCGATGATGGCGGCAAGTTCCTGTTCGATGGCTGCCTGGCTGCGTTCCGCGCCGCCACCGCGCCATTCGATCCGGCAATCCGCGCCATTGATGGCAGGATCGGCAGCCGCGATGATGCGGCCGTCAAAACCTTCTTCATGCGCAATTCCGTCGATCTTGTCCTTCAGCGCTTCGATGACACGCGGGCCAGCCCGGAGCACGATGCGCGGCTCGCCGATCGCCTGATGGATCGCCTCGCGCAGCGCGAGTTCGACATCCGCCGCCGGTAACGCACCCAGCGCCAGAGGAACCAGCTTCCGGCCCGCCGCGACGGCAATCTCGGCTGCTTCCTTGCGGACATGCTCGATATCGTTGGACGTGCGCGCCAGAGCATCGCGCAGAATGCTTGCCACATCGCGCGTGCCTTGCGCGACGGCTTCGAGCGCACGCGCCTCGCCGCCTTCATGCCTTCGTTACGCGCCTTGGCGCACATCTGATCGATTTCTTCCGAAGTGAGCACCTTCTTGGCGCGCGCGCGCGCGGCCAGCGAGATGCGTTCGCCGTCATGGCGGAACTCGGTATCGAATTTGAACTTCGCGGGCGTCATCAATAGACTAGCTCGTCTTCGCCTGCTTGTTGGCGATCATGATTTCACCTTTGTTCGCAGATCCTTGGCCACATTGACCATGCGCATCTGCGCTTCATCGACATCCTTGAGGCGCACAGGCCCCATTGCTTCCATATCCTCGCGCAGGATTTTTCCAGCACGCTCGCTCATGTTCGAGAAGAAGATGTCGCGCAGGCTGTCGGTCGAACCCTTGAGCGCAAGACCGAGCTTGTCCTTCTCGACATGGCGCAACAGTGTCTGGATGGAGCTGGATCGAGTTTGCCGAGATCCTCGAAGGTGAACATCAACGCTTTGATGCGCTCCGCGCTGTCGCGCGAACGTTCCTCCAACGACGTAATAAACCGGCTCTCGTCTGACGGTCGAAATTGTTGAAGATTTCGGCCATGTGCTCATGACTGTCGCGCTTGGATGTACGCGCGAGGTTCGACATGAACTCGACGCGGAGCGTCTTTTCGACCTTGTCCAGAATTTCTTTCTGCACGCTTTCCATGCGCAGCATGCGCTGCACGACTTCGAGCGCGAATTCCTCTGGCAACGCCCCCAAAACGCGCGCGGCATGTTCCGGCTTGATCTTGGAGAGCACGACGGAGACGGTCTGCGGGTATTCGTTCTTCAGATAATTCGCCAGACCGACTCGTTCACGTTGGCGAGCTTGTCCCACATCGTTCGTCCGGCTGGACCGCGGATTTCCTCCATGATCGCGCCGACTTTCTCGCCGGAAGAAGGGCTGTCAGCAGACGCTCGGTCGATTCGTAGGACCCCATCAGCGAGCCGCCGCCCGACATCTGGGACACGAACTCGACCATCAGCTTCTCGACCACGCTCGCGAAACAGAGCCCAGGTTCGACATCACCTGGAAATCTCCTTGACCTCTTCCTCGTCCATCATCTTCCAGAGCTGGGTCGAGTGCTCTTCGCCAAGCGACAGCAGCAGCACTGCGGCGCGTTCGGCGCCGGTGACGTGGCGGATGTCTTCGCGGACGGGCGTTTGACAGCGCGGCTCATGGGTTATGCCGGTTGGTGAAGCCAGGTACGCAGGATCGCCAGCGCTTCATCGGATGCGCTTGTACAACCTCGCCTACCTTGCGAACTGCGGATTCACGCACCTGTCCTTCGATGCGCGAGATGTCGATCATGCTTCCTGTGGCGCGGGAAGCGCGGCAGGCGCGTGACCGGAAACGGCATCGCCGGACGCACCGGGCGCCTCGGGTGCGGGCAACTGTCCTGCGACAAGAGAACACCGGGACCCTGAGCCACAGCGTAAACCGGGGCGAACATGCGCTGGAGAACATGCGCTGGATCAGTGGGCGGGCCACAAAAAACCCGATCAGCAGCGCGGTGACGCCGAAGATGGCGGCTTCGATGATCTTGAACCAATAGGAGCCGTCGAGACCAAGAAGAGGCGCAGGCGCCGGCGTTGCCGAGCCGGTATCGATCCTGGCGAACGACATGCTCGTGACCTGGACCTGATCGCCACGCGTCCCGTCGAAGCCCATCGTGGATTTCACCAGGCCTTCGATCTGTTTCATCTCCGCCGGTGTGCGGGGTTTGTAGTCGCCGTCCTTCGCGGCATCGACAACCACGGCGACCGAGAGGCGCTTGACCGTTCCGCCGTCGATGGTGCTGGTCTTCGTCGTCTTGGAGATTTCGTAGTTGGTTGTTTCTTCCGTGCGGCCGGAAGACGATTTGGTCGAGTCCGTGCTTCCGGTGTTCTGCGCATTGGGAAGCGCACTCGCCACGCTGACCGCGTTCGTGTTGTTGGCATTGGTGTCGGAAGCGTTCTGCTCAACCGTCTGGGTGGAACGCACCACCTTGCTGTCCGGATCGAAGGTCTCGCTGGTCTCGCTGGTGTGGTTATAGTTCATGTCGGCGGTGACCTGCACGCGGGTGTGGCCGGCGCCCACCACGCTGCCGACGATGGACTCGATGCGGGTGCGCAGCCGATCCTCGAACTGTGAGGTATGCTGCTCCTCGCCTTCCGCCATCGCATCGGGACCGGATTTGTCGTCCCCCCCGGCCAGCAGCGTGCCGCGGTCGTCTACGATCGCGACGCGATCGGGATTAAGGGCGGCAACGGCGGCGGCCACGAGATGTTGGATCGCCTGGACCTGGCCTTTCTCCATCTGCCCGCGGTCTTGAGCACAACCGAAGCCGACGGGCTTTGCTCATCACGCGAGAAGATCTGACGCTCCGGCACGACAAGATGGACACGCGCGCTCTGGACACCCTCGATGGTCTGGATCGACCGCGCGAGTTCGCCTTCCAGCGCACGCAGGCGATTGATGTTCTGCACAAATGCGGTGGCGCCGAACGCATCGGACTTGTCGAAAATCTCGTAGCCCACGCCCGCAGCGGGAAGATTGTCCTGCGCCAGCGCCATACGAAGTTTCTGAACCTGATCGGCCGGAACCAGAATCGTACCGCCGTCCTTGATGTCATACGGCACGGTCATGCCGTCGAGCTTTGCCGTCACCGCGGACGCGTCGCGCGCCTCAAGACCGGAAAAGAGGATCGATTTGGGCGGCTGGGTGAGAACGCCGGCGGTATAGAGAAAGAACGCCGTGAGCGCGGCGGCGACGCCTGCCATCACGCCGAAGCGCGCCGCACCGATTGCTTTGACAAATTCCGGCAATGAAAACTCCCCAGCGACTGATCGCTGGGCAAACTTTGCCGGGGTTTAGGTAAATTCGGCCTTAACGCCGTTTCGAAATCACAGTTCAGGACTTGGAAATCAGAATTAACAAATGCTTTAAGCGATTTCAGTTGCGATATTGCTGAACGCGCGTGGCGCGCAGGCCCGCAAGACCATGACGGTCGATCGCGCGCTGCCAGGCGAGAAATTCCTCGACCGTCAGCGTGTAGCGTTTGCAGGCTTCATCCAGACTGAGAAGCCCACCGCGCACCGCTGCAACCACCTCCGCCTTGCGGCGAATGACCCAGCGCTTGGTGCTGGGCGGCGGCAAGTCCGCGAGCGTCAACGGGCTGCCGTCGGGACCGATGACATAACTCACACGCCCCCTGCGATCGTCGCCCATCATCATGTTGCTCCTAACTCCGCCAACCGTCGCAACCCTAACCCCCTGCGATTTAAGAAAAGGCCAAGAACGACGGTAAATGGAGTCATAACTATGCCCCGAAACTTGTACCGAACAGGGACACCGGCATCGCGAAACCGCGCGATGCCGGTGTTTAATGTTAGCCCTGCATCTGCATCAGCGTATCGAGCATCTGCGATGCCGTTGTCACAACGCGCGCTGAGGCGGAATAGGCGCGCTGAGTTGTGATCATGTTTGTGAACTCGGTCGCGAGATCGACGGTCGAACCTTCGAGCGCGCTCGACGCGATCGTGCCCGAACCGCCGGTGCCCGCATCGTTGACCATCGGCGTTCCGGACTGCGAGGTCTGCGCGAACGCATTGCCCGACACTTCCGAGAGACCGTCCGCATTGGCGAATGTCACCAGCGGAATCTTGAACACCGCTTCGCTCAGGCCGTTGGAATAGATCGCATTGACCGTTCCATCGCTGCCGATCTTCACGCCCGTGACGTCGCCAAACACCGCGCCATCGACATTGGAGTTTGTCATGACGGAGGCAGTATCGAATTGCGACGTGCCGTCCGATTTACCCGGTGTGCCGAAGTCGAGATTGATCGTCTGCGGCTGAAGGCCCGAGTTTGCATCCCACGGGATGGTGATGTTCGCGGAGCCGTCAGTGGAGGTCGAGCTGCCGCCGCCGGTCGTGTCCGTGGTCGACACCAGCGCCCCGTTCGAATCGAACTGCAATGTGCCGGTCGAGATCGGATTACTTCCGGTGATATTGCCGGCGGTGCCCTGGTAGGACACTTCGTAGCCCCACTGGTTCGGACCGGTCTTGATATACGAAATCTGGAGCGGCTGAGAACCGCCCTGGCTGTCGTAGACGTTGATCGTGCGCGTAAAGTCAGGCTGGACGACGCCGTTCGTCATATCGCCGGCGGTGTAGGTGTCGTCTTCGGTAGCGCTCGCCTGCAAGTTCTGCTGCAGCGACATCTTCGTCGTTGCTTCGCCCTTGCCGGACAAGTTGGAGAGGTTGATCGCCTGCAGGGCGTTCGGGTCCGTCGAGGGCGCGCCGCCATTGGTGATCGGCCAACCCATGAGATAGAGACCGGCGGTGTTCTCCAGATTGCCGGCCGCGTCAGGCTGGAAACTGCCCGCGCGCGTGTAGAGCGGCTGGCCCTGCAGGCTGGGCGAGCTGCTCACCTGGAAAAAGCCGTTGCCTGAGATCGCGAGATCCGTCGGCGACGACGTCGCTGTCAGAAGGCCCTGCTGAACGATATTCTGTTGCGCATTGGCCATTACGCTCGAGTCGGATGCGCCCTGCGTGCCAGTCGCGGAGGCAAGCATGGTCGCAAACGCACTGCTCGATGTCTTGTAGCCAACGGTGTTGACGTTGGCGATGTTAGAAGAATAGATGCTCAGCGCACGGCTGTTTGCATCCAGACCGGCGACGCCGATCATCATTGCATCATAGAGGCTCATGGTCGTCTTTCCTTTTGGCGTTCGGGTCTTCGCCCGTTAGCCCAAATTTGGTGGCCGCAGCGTTCTGAGCAGCCGGTTGGTTTCATTCAGTTCGAAGTGCCGGTTGTCGTCGATGAACCGACCAGCGACACTTCGGAAAGCGGAATTTCCATCGAACTCAGCACGAGCTGTGGCGTGCTGCCGGACATGTCGACCGCCGTGACCAGCGCCTTTGAGGCAATGGTGCTTGTGACAGCGGAGCCGTCCGAAGCCGTCGCATTGACGCTCAGCGTGTATTGGCCGTCGGGGAGCTGGTTGCCGTTGGCATCCTGGCCATTCCACGGGAAATCATTGTTGCCCTGAGTGGTCGCGCCGCTCTTCGTATAGACGACCTGGCCTGCGGAATTCGTTACCGTCAACGTCGTGGCCGCAGAAGGGCGCGCTGAGATTGTAGGTCCAATCGACGTTGCCGTTGGCGAGCGAGCCTTTGCCGCTCGTCATTACCACGGTGTGGCCGATATAACCGACTGCGGCAGAGGCCTGCTGGCTCATGCTGAGCGCTATCAGCGATTGCAGGTTGGTATTGGTGTTCATCTGCTGCTCGACGCCAGCGAATTCCACGAGCTGTTGCGTGAACTGATTGGAGTCCATCGGGCTCATTGGATCCTGGTTCTGCAGCTGTGTGGTCAGGAGTTGCAGAAACGTATCAAAGTTCCCGGCGAGCTGTTGCGCCGCGGAGTTCTGTGCGCCGTTGAGTGTGCTGCCTGTGTCGATCGTTGTCATGAGATTCTCCTAGACGCGGATGTCCAAACGTCCGTTGCCGGACACGGTGTTAAATTTTGCGATAGCGGCATTTGCGGCCTCGGCGCGCGCGATCAAAGCGTCCGGCAGGCTGCGCCCGCGCGCCATGCCTGCGCCGTTTCTTTCGCCCTGGCGCTGCTCGCCCTTGAGCGAAAAATTGAGACTGTTGTCCGACACATTCAGACCAGCGTCTTTCAGTGCCCGTTGGAGACTTTGCGAATCCCGTTGCAGCAGCGCGACGGTCTGCGGACGATCGGCACTCAACATCGCCTGCACTTTGCCGTCGCGGTCCACACTCAGGTGAACGTCCACGTGGCCCAGTTCCGGCGGATCGAGGCGGATGTCGAACGTCTTCGTGCCAGATGCGGATTTTGCAGCGATTGCACCCGCCAGAGCGGCGAAATTTGGCTGAGCGCTCTCGTCCTGTGGAACAGGAACGATGAGGCGCCGATATTCGACTGGTCAACAATGGCGTTTGAAGCGGTAACGCCAGTGTTTGCAGCAACCGCCACGTTCAAAACCTGCGGAGCAGGGTTCGCCGGCTGAGTAACCGTCGGTGCCGTGACAGGCTTTTGCGCAGCTGCGGGATCGGCTTGTGCGGAAGTCTGATCGTTCTGTGTCGCAACGCGGTCATCCTGACTGGTATCGCGCGACGCAGATTTCGATTCAGAACCCGCCGAGTCCTGATTGGGCATCGGCGCGGTGCTGGACACCGCGGCATCAGATGCGCCGGATACAAGGGAAACGGTTTTGCCCGTACTCCCAGCAGCAATGTCGATGACGCCGGTCTGGTTTGGCGCGACTGCCACAGGTTTTTGCGAACTTTGCCTGGTGGTAACGCCGGGCCCGCTAGCGGAAGCCGGCGTGACGACCTGAGTTTTGCCTGAAGTGCTCACACTATCAGTATCTGCAGCGACAGCATCGAGGAGTGGGGGAGAGGCTTCGCTTAAAATCTGTTTGGCAGGCGTGTCAGAGACGGTAGCGCCGGAAGCGTTTGGCAGCGCGTCGCTCGTGTCCTGCGCATGATAGGAAGTAGACGCGGGAACATTCGACGCATTGGTCCGTGTGCCGGCTAACGCCTGCACGTTGCTGTCGTGCATAGGCTCGGAACTCTGTTCCCGCGGCTGAGTCTTCTCAACGTTCTGGCTGTCGTCACTGCCGGTTTCGGAGGAACCCGGCAAAGCGGCTACGATGTCGGACGTTTTCTGCGCATCGTCCTTGCCTGCGCAGCGAGAGGCGATTCAATCGTAGGGTTCTCATTTGATTTCTGCGCAACGTTGCCGGTGGGCGTGGCGGCACTCACCGGAGAGTTCCGCGTCTCATCCACTTGCTGCTTGCGATCCTCATCGGACGCAGCAGAAACCGGGGCGGCGGACAAATCGGCCTCGATCAGATTCTGCGTATCATCAGCGTGGGATGAAGCCGCCGTTGTCGCAAGGGTATGAGGCTTCTCCAGCCCCTGCGCGATCGCGGGCTGAATCTGATTCAAATTCTTCGCATCATCGCTGCCGCTCGTCGCAGACCTCGGCAAAGTGGCTGAAATGTCGTCGGCTTTCAGCACGCTATCCTCGCTGGACAGGCCAGTAACCGGTACGGCAAATCGACTCTCATTTGATTTCTGCAACTCGGCACCGATAGGCGCGGCAGCGCCCGGCGAAAAGTCCTGAACCTCATGCACCGGCTGTTCTTGGCCTTTATCCGGTGCGGCAAGAACAGGTGCAGCCGGCTGACCCACGTCCAGTTTCTGTGCATTGTCACCTTTGCTTGGAGCGACAGGCAGCGCAGGAGCTATATTGCCATCTGCTTTCTGCACGCCCTTCTCGTCAGGGACGGCGGCAGTCAACACGGTCAACGGAATTTGATCTGATTTCTGCGCGATGTTATCGGCGGCGATGGTAGCGTTAGACAGAGAGGGCTGAACCTCATCTATTTGCTGCTCAAGGTTCCCCTTGGACCCGGTAGAAATCGGCGCGATGGACAGCTGCGGCTCACTCGGTTTCTGCGCGTCATCATCGAGAACCGGGACAATAACCGGCGCAGAGGCCTGGGGTTTATCCAGGATCCGCGCAACGGATGGCGAGACCTCATTCAAATTCTGCCGGCCATCGTCGTCAGATGAAATGGTGATCGTTGCAGCGGGGTGAAGTTTGTTCAACGCCTGCACACCGTCGCGATCCGACGCGATGCTGTCTGATATGCCGTGCCTATCCGAAACCGATGCCACAGAAGTGTTAGATTCTTTTGGGTCGGCCGAATGCAGCAGACAAAGCCTGCTTCGTGTTTTGTGTTTTGTGCGGCGTTCGACACGTTGGCGGGCTTGGGCGAGATCGCTTCGGTTCGGCCCACGGTCTGCGCCGGTTGCACGACCTGTTGAGATTTGTCGCGCGGCGCCTCTTCGGCGGCGAGTTGCGCGATACGAACGAAATCGACGCTGGTTACGGGATTGTTATTCGTTGCGCTCCGCGCTGGCAGTGAAGCGCCATCCGCTGTTGAAATTGTTGGAGCTTGCCGTGCTGTGGCATCGACCGCTGGAGGGGCCGCTTTTTCGTTCGCATTTGGAGGCGAAACATGCCTTGGCGACAGCACTTCCGTGATCGCACTGCGCAGGACGCTGAACATCGTCATGACGCTCGACCGCGGTGTCTGCGCCGGCATTGGCGAGGGTGCGGAAGATGTCTGCGATTGCGCGTCGCTCTTGATCGCCGCGGCATCGATGGTCTGTTGCGGCAAGGGGACCCCTGTCGCGGGCTGCGACGCTGCGTCTTGCGGATCGCGCGGCACAACGTCAGCCGCGCCGTTCATTTGGCGTGGTTCCCCGGAGTCTTGCGCCGAAGGTGAAACAAAATTCCGCTCGCGCGGAATCGCCGGTGGCGTTTGCACACCGATCGGCTTTGCAAACGAAGCTTCAGGCGCCCAGGAAGCCAAAGGCCGAAGTGCCGTGCGCAGCGGGGTTTACGCTTGTCTTTGTGGCAATTTCGATCGACCCGTCGTCGATTCCCCTGCTGAAATCATCATCCGTGTCGTTGTCAGCGTTGACGTTTGTAGCGGATGGGTATTGCGGCGGGAGCGCATTGGCGAAAGAGGCGGGAACAGCTTGCTGCACCACAATGCCTGCGGCTGGCCAAACGATCAAAGGCGACAGTCACGCCGCCCGTAAGCGCAGCGAGATAAGCCGATCAACGCCGCAAAGATCGGCAAGCGAGTCCTGTTCAAGGATGGAAAGCGGCACTCTGGTGAGTGAACGCAAGAGCAGCAAGAACGGCCGGCGCCAGCACGCCTGCAAGCGCGATCCGTTCCAGATGATCCGGCCTGCCCACGACAGCGATGAAGCCAAACGCAAGCAACGCGCCGGATTGTGGCCTTGGCAATCTGTATACTGACGAAAAGCCTGCGCTGCGCCATCTCACTCGCGCCTGGAGCAACACGGAGCTTTTGGTAAATCGCCATTAACCCAATTACGCCTTGCCGACTTGGTAGTTCCGATGGTGGCCGTCTAAGCTTAACGAAACTTGAATCGCCGCCGCACCCGTTTCGTTAATTGAAAGATTTGGCGCCTCGAAATTTACCGATCCTTAAGGATGTTGGTGCGATTCGGGGCAGCGGCGTCGCGCCCCACTTTTGTGCGCTACGGCAACCATTCCCTGAAGGCCCTTCTGCCACATTTCCCGCGTCAAAGGGGAATGCCACGCTTGAAACTGGCCCAGTCGCCGGCGCCGGCCGAACTCGCGCAGGACGAGCAGGCCGTCCTGATCGATGCGCTTCACTGCCTTCGCGTGGCGGTGACGGTATTCGATGCGCGTGAGCGGCTGATATTCGCGAGTCAGCATCTCAACTATCTGTTCCGCTCCTTGCCGCCGCGTGAGGCGCTGCTGGGACTGAGCTATGAGCAACTCATCCGGCTGGAAGTCGCGGGCCGGGGAAATCGCGGCCGCCGATACACGCAGCGTCGAGGCTTTTGTCGCGCGCCGCCGCGCACAACTGCGCGACGGCGAATATAGGCCGCTCGATATTCATCTGGCCGACGGGGCGCATCGTTGAGATCAAGGCCCGCCGCACGCACGCCGGCGGCTGGATAGCCGTGTGGAGGCGAACGTGACCGCCGCGCGTCACGCACAGTCGCGCCTCGAAGATGCGGTGGCGCTCAGCGCCGACGCGTTCGCGTTTTACGACAAGGACGACCGGCTCGCCGTCTGCAACAAGAGCTACGCGGAATTCTTCGGTTTTACGTCGCCTGCGGAGATTGCGGGACAGCGCTTTCGGGATCTTGTGGCGCTGGCGCGGACAAATCCGCGCCTCGCACGTGGTGGGAGCTTCGAGGATTGGCTCGCGCGCCGCATGACAGCCCACACCGACCTTGCGGGCGCCATGACGGTTGAGATGAAAAATGGCACAACGTTTCTGACGCGTGACCGCGCCACGGCGGAAGGGGGGCCGCGTCGTCGTCTGCACAGATGTCACCTGACCATCGCCGCGCCACGCTTGCGTTGGAGGAACAGACAAGGACACTTGCGGAAACCCGCGACAAAGCCGCGGCACAGGCCGACTATCTCGCCGATCTCACCCGCCGCTTCGACGAAGGCGTCCGCCAGCGCGCGATTCGACCAAAACCACGCTGATGCGAACCATGAGTCACGAACTCAAGACGCCGCTCAACGCGATCATCGGCTTCTCCGATCTGATGATCAGCATGAAGCGACCGGTTCGGGCCCGGCCAGGTGCGAGAATATGCAAGCCTGATTCACGCTGGCGGACAGAAATCTGCTGCGCCTGATCAACCAGATCCTCGATCTCACCAAGCTGTCTGCCGGACGCTATCAGCTCCAACGCGCGCGTATCGACGTGAGCGCCGTATTGTGGTCGATGGCGGGCGCATTCGATGCACGTGCCGCTGCCAAGAACATCAAAATCGAAGTCGACGCGCCCAAGCAACCTGACTATTGAGGCGGACGAGAACGCGCTCGCCACAATGCTGTCTGCATTGGCCGACAACGCCGTCCGGTATCACGCAGAGCAGTGGGCACATTGTGCTTTCCCTCGCGCGCGAAGGCGCGACAATCTGCATGCGCGTCGCCGACAACGGCCCCGGCGTGAGCGCAGAGGACGCAGCACGCATCCTGCGACCCTTCGAGCAGGGCGGCGCGCGGCACGTCGATCATGCGGCCGGCGCCAGGGCTTGGATTGACCTTGACCAAGGCCTTCGCAGAGGCGCATGGCGGCACGCTCGCTATCGAAAGCACGCCCGGTCAGGGGCTTCACCGCCATCGATCACACTGCCATTGGCCTGAAGACCGGTAGCCTGCGCGATCATCGCTTGCTTCAATTTCATAGACTTTTAATCAAAACACGAATCGATCTTGCAGCGAATTTCGCTCAATTCGAAACGAATCGCGCAAGCCTGCGTTATGATTGAGACGCGGAACGAGGCGCATTAACCGAGTTACATCCAGTTTTACCGATTGCTTTCAGAGCACGGAAAAGCCGGTTGCGCCAACTTTCTCGTGGTACAACGAGCAGGCTCCCGATGTTCTTCCGCGCAGTATTTTGGATTGGACTGGTTGCGCTCTTTATGCCGCACGAGCCTGATCTGGGTTTCGGACGTCCTTCGACAGCAGATGTGGACTCATCGCTTCCGTCCGCCCGTCGCAGCGCTTGCGCAAGACGCGGTTCAATCGGAACGGGAAAGACCCCGAAAGCCTGTGCCGTTACAATGTGCACGCCTGCGCGACATCCGCGTCATTGCTTGACAACGTCAAGTCCGCAACGATGCACAGTCTGGCGCAAGTGAAAGCCGACATCGCACAGAACAGCCGCGCGCGTTCGCCAAACGCGAACTAGGCTGTCGCATCGGGACAGGCTAAGTTCCCGCAATGACGGATTCGTTCACGCCTGAAGAGTGGCGCATCTTGCCGTTGCGCGGTTTTGATGAGCTACATCTCGGCGAGGCGTTCAGGCTGCCGTCGCGCACGCTGACGGAGTCGAATTTCGCGGCGTTTCAGACCGTCAGTCTCGACAATCATCCGATCCATTACGACAACGAATACTGCAAGCGGCTCGGTTATCCAGGGCCGCTGGCGCATGGACTTCAGGTGCTGAGCTTCACCGCGGCCGGCGCTGGCCTGTTTCCGCACGTCATCGGCGAGAAGCTGATCGGCTTCGTGGAAGTGAGCGCCAAATTCCTCAAAGGCGTTTTCGCGGGCGACACGTTGTATCCCGCTCTCACCATCGCCGAACTTGTGCGCCAGAAGACCACCGGAATCGTTGCGATGCGCGCGACCGTCCACAATCAGAACGCGGAACTGGTTCTGGACGGCATGCACAAATATCTGCTGCGGCTTTGATCACTCCATCTGCCAGGCACGCATGCGCGCATAAGAAGGCCCAGTGACCACCATCCCTATAGTGCAGCGCCAGGCGGTCGAGCGCGAGGACAAGCACAACCTTGCCTGTACGTTGCGGCCAGCCGAAGCCGCGCTCGGCGTCTTCAAGCCCGATCAGATAGCAGCAGACATCGAACAGCAGCGTCGCACAATCCGGGGCCAACCGCCTTCATCGCGCGCGAGAAGCGCTGCTTCGCCGCCACAACGGTTTCGGTGAGTGGCGCTCCGGCGTCACCGCCTCGTCTGCCTTCCACGGCCGGGGCTGTAAGATCGGCGCCCATGCGCGGCGCAAGCTGGGCCCAGCGTGAAATCGCGCCTGAGACGGTCTCCCGCTTCATACTGCGCGTCATCGATCATGCCGCGCGATTTGAGCCAGCTGAGCGGCGACTCCGCCTCGTTTGCATCGGCAAGCTGTTCGATGCCGTTCGCATCGACGATCAACCGCTTGACGCGGATCTGATGCTGCGCGGCAAAGGGATCGCCGTCCGCGAGCGTGCGCTTGAGCCACGCGGCACCCGCAGCATTGAGGACGAAGCTCTCCGGCGTTGTACCTTGCGGCGCGATCCAGTCGCGCGCGTGCGAAATCCTGCGACAAGCTCCGGCTTCACGCGCGTATGCGCGCGGTCGGGCTTTCCGTCCCGAAATGATCGTGAACCGTCCATCGTCCAATCGCGCGAGCACCGAACCCGCGACATCCAGCTTGCGCAAGATGCGACGCGCCTCGCGCTGTAGTTCGTTGTCGGCGATCATGGCCGGCCCACCCCGTTGCGTTGCGCAGCATCGTCTCGAGTTGCAGCAGCACGCGATCGATGTCCTGGATCGTCGCGCATGTCCTCGATATGGCGGATCGCATGCAATGGCGGTCGTGCGATTGCGGCCGAACGCATTGCCGAGCGCGCTGACGCCAATGTGGTACACGGTGTGCAGAGATAGATCGCCACTTGCCGCGCCAGCGGCCGCGCGCGGTACTCCGCGCTTTGTGCTGCGGATATCCGCCGTCTCAAGTCCGTAGATTTGCGCGACCAAGGTAAGCGCCATGTCGATGCGGTGCGGCGCGAGCTTTGCGGCGATTTCGGTCGCGATGTCTGTCCCTTGCATAAAGTCCCCTTGTCCGGCCCGAATGACATCAAGCCTGTTGAGGACTATTATCCTATACTTTTGGTCCCGTTAGATAAGGAATCGAGAAAATATTTTATATTGTAGCAAAAACATATGCTTATGTAGAAAGACGATATAGGATAACTGTCATTTTGTTAGATAGGCGGGGATGATTCAGATTAGAAAGCCGCCTTTTTGCTCAATCGAGAGACCCGTCCATGACCTGGCCCATGATCGCCCCCATCCTGCTGCTCAGTGCTTCCAACGTCTTCATGAATGACATTCGCCTGGTACGGGCAGCTTAAATTCCCGTCTTATCCGCTCTGGATTCTCATATTGGCGAGTTGGGGTATCGCGTTCTTTGAATATTGCCTCGCTGTGCCCGCTAACCGCATCGGCCACACGGTTTATTCGGCGGCACAACTTAAAACCATGCAGGAAGTGATCACGCTCGCCGTGTTCGCGGTCTTCTCGACCACTTATCTGGGCGAGGCGCTGAAATGGAATCAGGGAGTAGCGTTTCTGTTTCTGATCGGCGCCGCCTATTTCGCTTTCAAATAGGCAGCGCCAGTCTTGCCAACCAGTCCTAGCTGCGCAGGAAAATCGCACCCAGGATCACGCCAATCCCAAGCGAAACGAGCAGCGCGGAGAGCGGCTGGTCCCGGATCTGGTCGCGCGCATTGTCGAGATTGTCGTTCGCCCACGTTCCAACTTCATCGGCCTTCTGACTGACTGTGTCCTGCGCGAGACGATAGGCGCGCTCCGCAATCGCTTCGGCAGCACGAACTGCCATTTTCGCGCGATCGTTGGCAACGTCACCGGCGTCAGTCGCCAGACCTTTCACGTCCGTTTGCAACGTATCTATGTCGGTACGGAGCGCGGTGAGACGTGCATCGAGATTCTTTTCTACGGGCCGTTTACGGCGGATGCCAGGCATTGATCTCTCCTTCAACAGAGAAAAACTTCGTTGATGATAACCGCGCGGAAAGTTCCAGCGTTCCTTAAGCGCGCAGGGAATCCCGGTCGTCTTCTTCGCGCGCCATGACGGCCGCGATCATCGACACCAGCGCACCGAACAGTAGCGAGAGCGCGATCCACAAAGCTCGTATAGCTCGCAACCTTACGCGCCAGATCGGCGGCCTTTTTTGTCCTGGCCTGCACGTCCTTCTGCAGATTGTCGATACGCACCGCTGCTGCGTCGCGCGTCATGTTCCCTTCATTTGCCACGATCGTCATCAGACGGTCTTTGTCGTCCGGCGCGATCTGCTCGCCGCGCGCAATGCCGGCATCGAGGATACGACCGGCCTCGGCTGCGCGCGCTTTCCGGCGCGCTTGTGTTCGGTCGGAAGAGAACATCGACGAGATAAGCCGTCGATGCCGCTTCGGTTTTTGCCCGACGACACGCCATAAAGCGCAGCGGTGCCAGAGCCCGCATTTGCGGACATGGCGGCAAACGCAATCATCGTAACCGTCGCCAGAACCGTGACCGCCCATGCAACGAACCCATGCGCTTCGGCGCGGAATGCTTCCTGGATTTTGCTTTCAGGAAGCGGGCCAATGAGGCGTCCCGCGAAATGGCCGCCGACTGCGAAGCCGAATGCCTGCGCAATAAAGAAGTAAATTGCACCACCGGTCAAAAACGACGGCGCGGCATGCAAATTCGGATGGACGAGCAAAAGCCCGAAGCCTGAACCGAGTGTCAGAAGAAAGAACGTCACCGCAGTCGCGATGACGCCACCCCATGATCGCCAAGCCCCAGGAGAACCGGTAGCCGGTGTTTTCTTCGCCTTGTTCGGCGATGACGACCGTATCGGTCAATGACATCACCTCTCAGGCGTGGCCGGTGATGAGCCAGAGAACGATGATGATTGGAATCGGAATACCGATGACCCAAAGTAGAAGAGAGCGCATGTGAAATTCCCCTGATATTGCAGCGTTAACGGGTTGGCTTGCGAAAGGTTCCCTAAGCCGGAAATCTTGACCTTTTTCTTTGCGGCCTCGAAGGCCACGTTCATCGCGTAGCGCTCCTCTTCGGAGAAGTTCTCCTTCACGTCAGACCAAATGTTGCGCTCTTCCTCTTCAACGTGATGCTCGACGAGTTCTTTGAGCACCTTCGCAGCTGCGGAAAAATTCCGGCGAGGTCGCATTCGAAATCTTTGTCAGCTTCATGAGCATTTGCGTCGCGAGCGCATGCTCCATCTCGCCTTCGTTTCCGTCTTGCTTCTCCTTCTTGCCTTTAAGCTTCAGGACAGCCTTGTAAACCACCTGATCTTCGGCCTTCAGATGGGGGGCGAGCGCGGCTTTTAGCTTCTTCAAGATCGACTTTCGCTCAGCAGCCTTGTCGCTTTCCACGAGTTTCTTCAGAAGCTCATCAGCCTCTTCATGCTCTTTCTTGAGCGTATCGAGAATGTCGGTCTCTTCCGGCCCAGGCTGGGTGCCGTTGACGGCGTGGCTGATGGAGCGGCCTGTTTTTTTGATCGATGTCATGAGAGTCATCGCGCGTTCCCAATGAAATTGCGCGTTCTTAACGTTTGCCGTCCTTGCAATGTTCCGGCCTCAACGCTTGGCTACGCGCCGTAAGTTCATTAAAGTGTTCGCTGCCGTACAGGATTTTTTCAAATGCTTCGCACAGGTGCCTTGCCGCTTGCCGTTCTCAGCGCATTTCTGCTCACGGGCTGCATGGTCTTTGAGACGCGGACAAGCCGCGAGATCCGTCACCAACCGAATTATCAGGCTGGCTATGATGACGGTTGTGCAAGTGCGAATGCGCAAGGCGCGAACATGCGCCACGGCGATATCGTGCGTGACGACGCGCTCTACGATAGTGACAAAGCCTATCGCGTCGGATGGGCGAACGGCCATGGCGCGTGCAATCGCCTTGCCCCGCCGAACCAGAGCCAGGGGCCGCCTCAGCGACGCCAATCCCGGCGTTGGGGCACTGACCAGCGTTAATGCAGCGTTAACCTTCGCGGGAGGAACATGCGCATTCGGCGCATGCAGGCGCTGGTGCCTGCGTCAAACCGTCATATACTCCGTGTACGGTTGGTTGTCGCCGTAAGGGGCAATAACGATGCTGGGTCATCTGGTTTTCAACCGGTATGCATCAGCCAGCGAGGGTCATACCCACGTTGGGCCTGCGAGTTCCGGTTGGTTGCGCCGTGTGCTGGGCGCGCTGTTCGCCTCCGCTTTCTTTAAGAGCGGACGTTTCCCAGCACCGGAAGTTCGACGTCGCCTGTGACGCGCGTTTCGCGGAGTTGATTCATGCGCGGTAGCGCCTTCATTCGAATGGTACCAGCGCGTTTTTGAATTTTCACCGGCGAACCTTCGAGGCGAAGAACGCCACGATAAGACCGAAAACCATCATCGCGGCACAATGGCCGTAATAGATTCTGCGTGACCGTTACGGCCTGCGTAACAGAATGGTAATCTGAGAGAATTTTCGGTCCGACGTGATTACCCTCCCGAAATTCCAGCACCTTGAGGCCGAGCTCCTCAAACATGGCAAACAGCACCGGCTGCGGGCACCGCGAAAGTCTCCATACCTTTGTGGGCTTCAGGGTCGGCAAGATAGGCCTCGGCATCGAACTCCCGGTCGGGGATCAGGGTCGGGAGCTGGAAGTAGGCGATGCCACCAGGCTTGAGCTTGCCAAGCACCTGCATCAGCACATGCTTGATCACCGGCGGCGGGCTGTGCTGCAGCGAGATCATCGAGAAGAAAGCGTCGAACGGCGCAATATCGGCGAGCGCCGACATTGTCGAAACGTTGAGGAAAGACACGTTGGTCTTGCCGCGCTCGGCCAGTTCGTCTTCCGCGATCTTGAGATGCGAACTCGAAATATCCGCGGCGACGATGTGCTGGAAATGATCGGCGAGCCAGAGAGCGAGAGCCGCCCCACGCCGCACCCGATCTCTAGGCACACGGGTAGCGATCTCGCATCGATATTGTTGCGCGCGAGCGCGGCGATGAACAGGTCAACACGTAACTTGTCCCGTCGCGTAGAATGTCTCCTTGTTCGTCTCGGCGCCGGCAGGCTTGAAGTTCGTCAGTACTGACCAGAACGGATCGCTGTTGCCGAAACCGCGCCACACGCCTTCGACATGCGCAAGCAAGCCCTCGAGAACCGCCGGCGGCACATCGACATCGACGCGCTGCGGCCCCGCGCGCACCAGCTTTGGATTGGGACCGATCTCCGTGAAACTGCCGGTGCAGCCTTGCGCCCGCTTCCTTGATCAGAACCTTGCGCAATTTGTCCAGAGACTCGGTTGTGCTTCATCAGATGGTCGATTTCGGCCTCTTCTGGCTTCTGGCCGCGCACCAGACGGTACGCAATTCGACGTCGCGCCTGCTGAACGCGGGGGGGCGCGTTTGGGTATCACTGGGCACAAGGAACTCCGGCTCTGGGTGGACCGGTACCGTATCAGCTATAGGGCCGGTCTTTCCACCACGGGAAATAGGGCGGCATTCCAGTCGAAACGGCTTGTGGGAATTTCGCCGGGCGCTTTTCGAGAAACGACGATACGCCTTCGCGAACATCGGCCGAGGCACCGCGCGCATAGATACCGCGGCTATCGACTTTGTGCGCCTCCATCGGGTGATCCATGCCCATGCCGCGCCACATCATCTGGCGGATCAATGCGATGGAGACGGGCGCGGTATTGTCGATGATATCGCGCGCCAAGGCGCGCGCGCGGGGCAACAGGTCCGCCGGCTCGACAATCTCGCTGACCAGACCGCCCTTGAGCGCTTCGTCCGGCCGCGAACACGCGGCCGGAATAGCACCATTCCCAGCGCCTGGCTGATGCCGACAAGCCGCGGAAGAAACCAGCTCGAAGCCGCTTCCGGAACGATGCCGCGGCGCGCAAACACAAAGCCGAACTTCGCATCTTTGCTCGCGATGCGGATATCCATGGCGAGTTGCATTGTCGTGCCGATGCCGACCGACGGACCGTTGATTGCCGCGATCACGGGCTTCAGACATTCGAAGATCGCGAGCGTCACGCGGCCGCCACCGTCGCGCACGCGCTCGTCGCTCCAGTTCACGCTGTCGATTCGGGGCCCGCATCGCGTTCCTTGCGCTCGGGATTGGTCGTGGCGTCGAAGGTGCGCGCGCCGCCGGAAAGATCGGCACCGGCGCAAAACGCGCGGCCCGCGCCGAGGTCACGATGACCGCACCAACGGCGTCATCCGTATTCACCTTTGTGAACACGTCGATCATCTCGTGCATCATCTTCGCCGTGAAGGCATTGAGCTTTTCCGGACGATTGAGCGTGAGTGTGAGAATGCCTTGATCGACCGCAACCGCGATCTGTTCATAGGGTCCATAGGTCATGGAATAGTCCTCGCTGATTTTCCGTCTTTGAGTGTAACCCAACCGCCGTCGCATGCGTGGGTTTGAATGCAGATGGATAATTGCCCCAAGGAAAGGAATGGATATGCCGAGAATGAGCGTTGCGACCGTTATCGGCCTCGCGGTCTGGGCCACGTCCGCGCCAGCGAAGGATAAGGAGGCGGTCCTTCACGCCTTTACACTACCGAACGATGGGGCTGCACCGGTCTACGGTCTGACAGCCGATGACAAGGGCAATCTCTACGGCACCACCTATTCCGAGCATAAAGTATTCAAGCTGATCAAGTCGAAGAGCGGCTGGACAATGACGATCATCAGCAATCTGGCGAAAAGCGGCTGGCCGCCGAGCGGCGTCATCTTCGACAAGCGGGGCAATCTTTACGGAACGACGCAAGCCGGCCCGATCTGCGGTGCCGTCTTCGAGCTGTCACCGACCAAAAGCGGTCAATGGGTCGAGAAGTGCTGCACACCTTCAACAACAGCGAGGGCACGAGCGACGATGGCTGCGTGCCTTTCGCGTCGTTGACCTTCGATACGGCAGGCAATCTGTTCGGCACAACAAACAAGGGCGGCGGCGGTGGCGAAGGCGGCACATTCTGCTTCAACGGCTGCGGCACGGTGTTCGAACTGTCGCCCCGATCCGATGGTGCGTGGAGCGAGAAAGTCATCCATGCGTTTCCCGGCACACCGGGAAACACCGATGGCCAAAATCCGTACAGTTCCGTGGCTTTCGACTCGCATGGCAACCTCTGGGGCACGACTCAGGCCGGCGGCACAGGCGGCGCGGCCTGCAATCCTTTCGGCGCACCGCCGGGATGCGGCACGGTGTTCGAGTTGACGCCGCAGAAAAACGGCAAAATGGAAAGAGGTCGTTTGTTTACAGCTTTCAGGACGCCGGCACCGGCTGGTACGCCTATTCCGGCCCTGTCGTCGACGCACAGGACAATGTCTATGGCCCACTGGTGAACGGCGGTCCCGGCAATGGCGCGATCTTTCGTCTTGCGCCGCAAGGCGACGGCACCTTCGTCGAAAGCCTGATTTACACATTCGCGCCCTGCGACGAAACGAAGGGCTGTCTCGACGGCGTATATCCAATATGGCGGATTGAGCTTCGACGACGCGGGCAATCTCTATGGCACGACATTCCTGGGTGGCGGTGCGAGTTTCAACTGCAACCCGGGCGGCTCACGGCCGACGGGATGCGGCACGGTGTTCAAGCTGGTGCCTGATGGGTTGGGAAACTGGAGCGAAAATATTCTCTATCGCTTCAAAGGCTCGACAGACGGTAGCGAGCCGCAAGACGATCGTCTGGTGATCGACGGCAAAGGCCATGTCTTCGGCACAGCGAGCGGGGGGTGGCGATCTCAACTGCGGCAGCCTCGGCTGCGGCGTCGTGTTCGAACTGAAATAGCCGCCGCGTCCGAGCAAGCGAACCGTTTACTCTGCCGCTTGAGGCTGTTGAACTGCGAGTTTGCCATCGATATCGACGATGCCGCGGCGCAGTTCCTTCAGCGACTCCGTGATGTCGATCTGCTGCTGTTCCAGTGTCGCGATGCGCTCGGCCAAATTTCTTGCGCGTATGGACGAGTTGCGTGACGCCGCCATCATGCACCCCGTATAAGATCGAGGATGCCGCGGATTTCGGCTAGCGAGAACCCCACGCGGCGCCCGCGCAGAATGAGGATGATACGACCGCGGTCGCGCTGCGAATAGATGCGCGTCTGGCCGCGCCGCTCCGGCGCGATCAGGCCTTCGTCTTCGTAGAACCCGCAGTGTGCGCGCGGGTAACGGAGAACTCCTTGGTAAGTTGGCGAATGGTGTAAGTGCGGTGGATCGTGGTCATTTTCTTCCCTCCTGCAGCCGCCAGGTCTTGTTGCCCGCTTCACCGCTAGTTGTGACAATTTCTCAGTTCAGAATTATTGTGTTCCGCTTACGTCAACGTCAAGCGTGAAAAAAGCGAAAGCCGGCAAGGCGTTACGCCTCACCGGCCTTTCCCATCGTCGGAAAAAGTCCTATTCCGCGGCGGCGCGGATCGCGTGGTCTTCCTTGTCGAGATTTTCACCCGCGAAATCCCAGTTGAGCAATTTGGTCAGAACGGCTTCGAGATATTTCGGGCGCTCGTTCTGATAGTCGAGATAATAAGCGTGCTCCCAGACATCGACGGTGAGCAGGCAGTTGATGCCCTTCGCCATCGGATTTTCGGCATTGGATGTCTTCTCGACCGAAAGCTTGCCGTCGCGCGAGACGAGCCATGCCCAACCGGAACCGAATTGATCCTTGGCCGGCGTCTGCCAGCTTCTTGATCAGCGTATCAACATCGCCGAAATCGCGGTTGATCGCCTTTTCCAGCTTGCCGCCGAGCATCGTGGCCTTCGGCGAAAGACTGCGCCAATAAAAGTCATGATTCCAGACTCTGTCCGGAGTTGTTGAAAATCTTCTTTTCCTTGTCGTCGCTGCGCGCGTGCGTATCGCGCACGATGTCTTCCAGCTTCATGTCGGCATACTTCGTGCCTTCCACAAGCTTGTTCAGCGTCTCGACATAAGTCTTGTGATGTTTGCCGTAATGAAAGCCGATGGTCTTCGCGCTGATCGTGGGATCAAGCGCGCTTTCGTCATAGGGAAGCGGATTGAGTTTGAACGGTCCAGCCATGACAGGCTCCTCGCAAGAATTCTTGATGCGATAAGCCGTGGCCCCGCTCTTGGTTCCGAGAAATTTTTCCCGTTCCGGAAAATAAAGATTGAGAGAATTCGTGACACTTCTTTTCCGCTTTGTCATTCGACTTTTCAAATCGCAATGCGAGAAAAGAAGAAGCGCCGGGGGCATAGACGCGAATACGGAGGCACGCTATGCCGAATTATGAAATAAACTATCTGCACCACGACGGCTCGCTCGCCTGCAAATTCGAGGCGCAATGCGACGACGATATTCACGCCAAGGTTCTTGCCCACGCGATGAAAGACCACGGCCATGGTGGCCTTGAGGTCTGGAACGGCACGTCGCTCGTCTATCAGCGGCCCGAACTTTTGCGTTAGATAAGTTTCTCTCGCGTCGCCCAGTCGAGACCTTTGGCGAGAGCACGGTCGAAGCGCGCGAACATCTCATCGATTTCGGCCTCGTCGATCACCAGCGGCGGACAGAAGGCAAGGCGATCCGACAGCATCGGGCGCGTGATCAGGCCCTCTTCCAGCGCGAAATTGTTGATCGTCGCAGCGACCTGTTTCGCCGGATCGAAATTCTGTTTCGTCTTCTTGTCTGCGACCAGCTCGACGCCGCCGATGAGGCCCACGCCATTCGCCTCGCCGACCAGCGGATGATCGTTGAAGGCGCGAAGGCGTTTGAGGAAATGCGGCGAGACATGGCGCACATGGCAAACAATGTCGCGTTCCTGATAGAGCTCGATGGTGCGCAGCGCGACCGCAGCGGCGACGGGATGGCCCGTATAGGTGAACCCATGGCCGAAGGTGCCGATCTTGCCGCTCTCCTGCTCTACAATGTCAGTGAGTTCGGGTGACAGCATGATGGCCGAGATCGGCAGATAGGCGCTCGAAAGCTGCTTGGCCATTGTCATGCTGTCCGGCTCAAAGCCGTAGGTCGAGCAGCCGAACCATTCGCCGGTGCGTCCGAAGCCGGTGATGACCTCGTCGTCGATCAGCGCGATATCGTATTTGTTCAGGACCTGCGTGACGGCATCGAAATAGCCTTCCGGCGGAAGGATCACGCCGCCCGCGCCCATCACCGGCTCCGCGATCATCGCGCCGACGGTATCCGGCCCCTCTGCGCTGGATCAGCGCATCAAGATTGGCCGCCATGCGCCCGGAGGAAAATCGCGCTCTCACTCTCGCCCGATTCGGCGTTGCGATAATAATGCGGGCAATCGGCGAACTTCACAAAGTCGAACGGCAGATCGAAGCTTTTTGTGATTGTTCGGCAGCCCAGTAAGACTCGCCGCCGCCAGTGTCACGCCATGATAAGCCTTCATGCGCGAGATGATTTTCTTCTTCTGCGTTTTGCCGCGCGCGTTGGCGGCATACCATGCGATCTTGATCTGGGTATCGTTAGCCTCAGAACCCGAATTGGCGAAAAACACCTTGCCGGCCGGAAACGGAGGAAAGCTCTTTCAGCTTTTCGGCCAGCGCAATCGCAGGCTCATGGCTGCGGCCGCCGAAGATATGCGCGAACGCCATCTTGCGCATCTGTTCGGCGGCGACATCGGCGAGTTCGTCCACGCCCCAGCCGAGCGCGGTGCACCACAAACCGGCCATCGCCTCGATATAATCCTTGCCGTGATCATCAAAGACACGGATGCCCTTCGCGTGGTCGAGGATCATCGGCCCGGTTTCGCGATGTTTCATCAGATTGGTGTAGGGATGCAGAATGCTCTGCACGTCGCGCATCTGGGAATTGGAAAGGGGCATGAGGCACCGCCGGAAAATCGCTCCAAACGGGTACCAGACTATCGCAGCGGAAGCGACCCGGGCTGCGGCTCTTTGTGCAGGATTCTGAGGGTCGCGTAGATCGCGCACCCCACCGCGAGCCATGAGAGGCCTGCGATCTTGGCGTTGGCCTCCGCGTTCCAGAGCACATACGCCACGATGGCAAATCCGATCAGCGGCGAGAACAGATGCCTTAGCCAGTCACGGTTTCGCTCGCGCACGATGAAATGCATCACGACCGAGACGTGCAGCAGCAGGAAGCCGAGCAGTGCGCCAAAGCTGACCATCGAGGTAAGCAGCTCCAGTCTGTCGACCAGCGCGATACCGAGCACCAGCGTGATCGCCGCGACCAGGAAGATCGCGTTTCTGCGGCACTTTACGCGCGGGATGTATGCGCGCGAGCACGCGCGGCATTTTACCGTCACGCGCCATGCTGAAGAGAAGCCGCGCGGTCGAGGCCTGCGCCACCAGCGCGCCAGGCCACCGCGCCGAAGAGGATGCCCGGCACCGCAGCCAGGAATTTGAGCGGCGTGCCGCCGATGATCGCGGCGATGTTGTAAAACGCGGCGTCAGTCTGATCGCCCGGCGCAAAGGATGTTTTGCCTGACGCAAACAGGGCGGCAACATAGGTTTGCACGACAAACAGCAGCGCCGAAAAGCACAGCGACAGGATCGTGGCGCGGCCCGACGGCGCCTGCACCGCGCTTGGATTCCTCCGACATCGTGGAGATCGCGTCGAAGCCCAAGAAGCTCAACACCGCCAGCGATAGCGCACTGAATACCAGCGCCGGCGTCAGCGCGGACGGATTGTAAAACGGCAGAAGCGTAATCTGAACGCCACCAACGTGATGCATCAGCGCCCAGACCCCTGCGCCAACAAAAATCACCAACACGATCAATTGAAGAACGAGAAGGATCGCATTGACGCGCGCCGTCACCTCGATGCCGAGATAGTTGATAACGGTCGACAGAGACAGCAGACCCACGACCCACGCCCAATTCGGAATCGCAGGGATCATCGTCTTCATCGCGATGGCGCAGACGACATAAATCAGCGTCGGCAGGAGAAGATAATCGAGCAGCATGGCCCAACCCGCGATAAACCCTGCAAATGCGCCGATGCTGCGTCCGGCATAGACATAGACCGATCCCGCCACCGGATAGGCGCGGCTCATCGCCATATAGGAAAACGCTGTGAACAGCATCGCCACCAAGCCGATCACATAGACCAGCGGCACCATGCCCTTCGACGCGTTGTAGACGATGCCGAACACGGCGATGGGCGCGGTCGGGCTGATGAAGATTAGCCCATAGACAAGCAGATCGAGCAGCGTGAGGGAGCGCTTGAGTTCCTGCTTGTAGCCGAAAGCTTCGAGGTCTTCGCTCATGCAGCGGCTAAAGCCTTCTTCCGCCGCGCGCCGAGCCAATAAAGCAGCAGCCCGGCACATAGCATCACAAGGGCCGATACGATGATCTTTGCGAAAGCCAGAAGAGGATGCGGGTCTGACGAACTCGGCACCGCCGAACATAAAATAGCGACGAAGCTCGACACCATGCCGAGCCAGCCAAGAATGATTGTGGAAAATCTTCCGCCGGGAAACGACCACGCGCCCGACACAGGGGCCATGCGTGCTGTCCTGATGTAAACCCAGAACACGAAAAGATACGGTATGGTCGCGCCCAGCACCGCCATCGCCACCAGAAAATCATAGGCTCCAGCAACGCTGGAACCTGCCTGACTGAGGATCGTGATCGCGATCATCAGTCCCGCTTGCAACAGGATCGCCGGCACCGGCGCTCCTGTCTTCGGATTGCGGCGTGCGAAGATGGCGGGAAGGAACGAGTCAATACCCGCCGCGAACGGAAGCCTCGCACCGACACCGAACCACGCCACGAACGAACCCAGCATCGAAAGCGCGAACAGTCCGATCACGACCGGCACAAAATATCCGAGCCCGACATGATTCAGCCCGATGCGCAGCGCATCGGGAAATCCGCCCAGCCGCGAGAGCTGGCTTTGCGGCATGATGACCAAAAACGAGGACGTTCCCGCGACATACACGAACAGCGAGCCGATCCCGACGATCACCAGTGCGCGCAAGATGGTGCGAAGGCCACCCTCGATCTCGTTACGCAGCATGCTCGCAGTTTCCAGCCCGGAATAAGCGAAGACGATCGTGCCCCACAGGATCGCGGTGTCGAAATTGAGCGGCACGGTATAGGACGCATGAAAAAAGTCCGTCGCGCTTCTGCCTTGCACGGCAAGCACCACGCCGACCGCAACGACGATGAGAACAACGACCCAGCCGCCGGCGATGCCGAGATTGGGCGGCCATTTGCCGTATTTGAGACCGGCCACCTGGATCGCGGTCACGAACAGAGAGATCGCGACCGAAATCGATATATAATAGAAGCGTGTTGTGCGGGTCGGCGCCGATGGCCGCGATGATCAGCCCGCTCAGGAAGTAAAGGATGCCTGCGAAATAGGGCATCAGCGACGTCCAGTAGAACCAGCCGCAGATAAAGCCCGCGAGCGGGCCGATGCCGTCGCGTGCCCAGGCATAGATGCCGCCCTCCGCATCGTAGCGGCGCCGTAAGCTCCGCCACAGCGACCGCGAGCGGCACAAAGAAGGTAAACAGCGCCAATAGCCAGAGCAGCAGCGATCCAGGACCGACGGCTGCGGCGACCGCGATCCAGCGGATGCCAAGACCGACCGCTAGCATATAAAGCGCCCGTATCCCAAAAATCTGAGTTTGTTGCGGCGCGGCGACGGTCCGCGTCGGTCATCCGGTTCCCCAATCCGCTCCGTCCCCAGGACGGATTTGTGACAATTAAGCCCGCGGAAAGCTTCGTCGCGTTCGTTCACGGAGTAAAGCGCTTCCCTCGCAATCCGGATGGAGTCAAACTGAAATTGAAATTTTGGGGAAATGGTGATGACACACAGCTTGATCAAATGCATCGCTATGGCGGCGATAGTCTCGTTTGCCGCGGTGACGACAGCTGGCGCGGTAGTCCGCGTCCCGCACATTCAGACCGTTGTTTTCAAGGGTACCGACGGCAACTACAGCGCGACGATCACCGGAACCGATTTCGGCGCGCAGCCCGGCGGCATTCCCTGCACTGGCTGTCAGCCGCTTCAGGTCCAAGTCGTCGATATCGTGTCTCAACCTTTTCAGCAGGTAATCAACGTCACCAGTTGGTCCGACACGTCGATCACGGTGACGGGCATAGAGGTGAACAAAGGCGATTCCGTGCGCGTCGGCGTCTATAACCAGACGCTCGGCAACGTCGATACCTGGGGCGGTCCCGTCATCAGACAGGCGAAAAACACGCCGATCATCTCAAGCGTCACGAAATCGGGCGAAGGGGTGGACCTGTCGCTCACGATCACCAGGCTCGGGCTTTGGACCCGCTCCTGAGGGTATCGGCGATAACTTTTTGTCTCCCTTCTTCGTCTTTACCGATTACAAACGCAGAACTTCCTGGTACGGACGGTTTTCCGTGGAACGGAGGCTTCTGCGGCCAGAACGATTGCAATGCGGTCCAGGTGAACATTGCGAGCTGGACCGACACCCAGATCTGTGATGAACGGCTTCGGCAGCGCGTACGGCAACGACTGGGTCGTGAACCCGCACGATGCCTTCTGTGTCGGCGTATGGTCGAGCCAGAGCACCAGCGACGGTACGACAGGCGGCACCTACCGCTGCAAACGGGCGCCGAAATAGTCAATTCGCGTACCCCGTTGCCCGTATCTGGCGGCGTCCTATGATGCTGCCAGATTATCGGGGATAGACTGATTATGTTGGGTCTGATGCAGGACTGGGCCGATGCTGGTCCACAAGATCATCGATCACGCGGCACTGTATCACGCCGGGCGCGAAATCGTGTGCCGCACGGTCGAAGGGCCTATCATCCGCACCAACTATGGCGCGGTCGCCAGACGCTCCCGCAAGGTGGCCCCACGCGCTGGACCGGCACGGAATCAAGCCCGGCGACCGTGTTGCGACGCTGGCATGGAACACGCATCGCCATATCGAGGCGTGGTACGGCATTGCCGGCATCGGCGCGATCTATCACACGCTGAACCCGCGCCTGTTTCCCGATCAGATCGTCTACATCGCCAATCACGCCGAGGACAGAGTGATGTTCTTCGACATCACGTTCGCGCCACTGGTCGAGCAGATCGCGCCGAACTTCCCACCGTCGAGTTGTTCGTCCTGTCTGACGGATACCGCGAACCTGCCGAAGGCCAACATCCGCAATCTCGTGGCGTATGAAGATTTCATCGCCGGCGCGGCCGAGAATTTCGCCTGGAGGACTTCGACGAGCATACGGCCTGCGGTCTTTGCTATACCTCCGGCACGACCGGCAATCCGAAAGGCGTGCTGTATTCCCATCGCTCCAATGTTTTGCATGCGCTGATCGCCGCGCAGTCCGATGCGATGGCGCTTCGTTCCTGCGACGTGGTCCTGCCCGTGGTGCCGATGTTTCACGCCAATGCCTGGGCGATCGCGTTCTCAGCGCCGATGGTGGGCGCGAAGCTGGTGCTGCCGGGCCCGAAGATGGATGGCGATTCCATATGCGAATTGCTTACCAGCGAGCGCGTGACCATGACGGCCGCGGTGCCGACTGTGTGGCTCGCCTTGCTGCAATATCTGGGAGCAGACCGGAAAGACGCTGCCCGACATGCAGCGCGTGATCATCGGCGGATCGGCGGCGCCGCGCTCGATGATCGAGGCGTTCGAGACGAAATACAACATCACCGTCATTCATGCCTGGGGCATGACGGAGATGTCGCCGCTTGGCACGCTCGGCACGCTCAAACCCGGCATCGAGACGCTGCCTTACGATCAGCAGCTCGACTACAAATGCAAACAGGGTCATGCGCCATTCGGCGTCGAGATGAAGATCGTCGATGACGAAGACCGCGAGTTGCCCCGCGACGGCAAGGCGTTCGGGCGCTTGAAGGTGCGCGGGCCCGCAGTCGCGAAAGGGTATTTCCGCGGCGAAGGCACCGGCGCGTTCGATGCCGATGGCTGGTTCGACACTGGCGATGTCGCGACGCTGGATCCTCAGGGCTACATGACCATCACCGACCGCGCCAAGGATGTGATCAAGTCGGGCGGCGAGGTGGATTTCCACCATCGAGATCGAGAATATCTCCGTCGGCCATCCTTCCGTCGCCGAAGCTGCCGTGATCGGCGTCGCGCATCCCAAATGGGATGAAAGGCCGCTGCTTATCATCGTGCTGAAACCAGGACGTACGGCGACACGCGAAGAAATTCTCGCCTATCTGACCGGCAAGATCGCGAAATGGTGGATGCCCGACGACGTTGTGTTCGTCGGACGAAATTCCGCATACCGCAACCGGCAAGATTCAGAAAATGACGTTGCGCGAGCGATTCGGAAAACACGTCCTTCCGACGGCCGCTGCGTGAGAGGCAAAGACGACGCATGCGCTATGGGCCGGCCGCCGCGCGGATATCGCTTGGCACATTTATCATCGCCGCGATTGTTGCGCTGACGGCGTCGTTCGGCACGCGGCTGGGCTTCTGGAAATACGAGACGGGCTTTCAAATCCTTTATCCCGCCATCGGGCTCGGTGCGCTCGCGGCACTGAGCGGTGCATACTGGCTGGCGCTGCGCTGCGCAACAACAACAGCACCGGATGGCGCGCGGGGGTTTGCCGGGCTGATCGGCGCGATCATCTTCTCTATTTTCCGCTGAGCGTGGAGATCCGCGCGTTGAGCGCTCCGCCGATCCACGACATCTCGACCGATGTCGGCAACGCACCGCCGTTCATCGCGCTCCTGCCGCTGCGCAAAGGCGCCACCAATCGTCCGGAATATGACGGGCCAAAGAAGGTGATGCTCAAAGGCAAGATCACCAGCGTCGCCGAACTCCAGAAACTGGCCTATCCCGACATCAAGCCGCTTGGCAAGCTGCTGAACCCGCACAACGATCCGAAGATCGATCCGAAAGCAATCCTGTTCTGGCGCGGCTTCGAGATGGCCAAGCGCGAAGGCTGGAACATCATCCATTTCGACGAGAAAAGCGGACGAATCGAGGCGACCGACACGACTCTGTGGTTCGGCTTCGTGGACGATATTTCGATCCGCGTCATCGCCGCCGGCACGGTGGGTGCGCGCCTCGACATCCGCAGCAAAAGCCGTATCGGCACAAGCGACTATGGCCGCAACGCCGCACGTGTGATGAGTTACCCTCAAAGCGCTTTGAATTAAGGGAGGACGAAATGAAACGCATCCTTGCGGCGGTCATCGCTTACATGGCGATGACTGGGTTCGCCTGTGCCGTCGAGATTCCGGATACACCCCGCGGGCCATCCTTTGTCGATGTGGGTGAACGGCATGAACAGTGGCGATGCTGGCAAAGCTGCAGGCCTATATCGACACCTATCACCGCAAGAGCACGCCGCAGGTCTATCTGGGCCTGCACGAAGTGACCGGCGATCTTTCGGTGCTCAAGCTGGAAACGAATGAGCCAGATCATATCGTCGCCATTCTTGGCGAGGCCTTGTCGGACGACGTGCTGCGGGTGGAATACCAAATCGACCCGAAGGACCAGACAAAACTGACTTTCGCACAGATCGCCGGGTGGGAGCGGCCGGACGATCTCGCCATACCACGCCTCTCGCAGACGGAAGCGTTGAAAGCGCTGAATGCCCACGCGGACAAACTGGTCGCCGAGGACAAGTTCATGGGTGGCATGCTCATCGAAAATCACGGCAAGCTTTTGCTCGACAAGGCCTGGGGCTATGGCGACCGGGGACAGGAAGATTCCGCTCAAGCTGACCGACAAGTTCCGACTGGGCTCCATGAACAAGATGTTCACAGCGGTCGCTACGCTGCAACTCGTGGCGCAAGGCAAGCTCTCGCTCGACGGCACAGTGGGACAATATCTTACCAGCTATCCGAACAAGGAGATCGCGAGCAAAGTTACGATTCGCATGCTGCTTACCCATGTCGGCGGAAACCGGCGACATCTTCGGCGACGATTTCGACAAGCACCCGCCTCAAACTGAAGACCCTTGCCGATTATGTGAAGCTCTACGGTTCGCGCGCGCCGGAATTTCCACCGGGTTCGCAATCGAGCTACTCGAATTTCGGTTTTATCCTGCTCGGCATGATCGTCCAGACGGTGAGCGGCGAAGACTATTACGACTACGTCCGCGACCACATCTTCAAACCTGCCGGCATGACAGACACCGCATCATTGCCGGAAAGCGAAATGTCTCCGGCCGCGTGACGGGCTACATGGATAAGGACGGCAAGTGGGTGGCGAACACCGACACACTGCCGTGGCGCGGCACGTCCGCCGGCGGCGGTTATTCCACGCTCGCCGACCTGCTCAAGTTCGCGCATGCAATGATGGGACGGAAAGCTTCTGCCGAACGATCTGCGGGACGCCGCGACCAGTTCCGAAACCAAAGGCGACTGGTACGGTTACGGCTTCGAGGTGCATGGCAAGGGGCTCGCGCACAATTACGGGCATACAGGCGGCGCACCTGGCATGTCGACGGAGATGCGCGTCTATCCGAACGCGAAGACGGTTATCATCCAGCTCAGCAACATGGATGCCCAGCTCGTCGTCTCCTATTACGGCAACCGGATGCCGCTGGAGCCTTAACGCCGCGCTATCGTTTTCGTTGTGCGGGACTTCGCTGCAGGCCTTGTTGAGATCGGGCAGACCCGGATCGACTGTGGCCCCAAGCACCGAGGCGGCCTTTTTGAATTGAGGATCGCCCGTGGTCAGGGCTTCACCCACATCGAGAATCGCGTCGACTTCCTTGTCCTTCATGCCCCAGTTCGTGCCGATATTGTGGAAGCGCTGACGGCACGTGGCATCGGCAATCGCGTCGAAATCCACCGAGACCAGAAAGGTGTTGTCGGCGACCGTCTGGAAATTCACCGCGTTCGCCCTGCCCTGAGCTTTCAGGTATTCCGCTTCATCCTCGAAAGAATGTTGCAGGAGCGCGCGCAGCCGCTGCGCCGCGCCGACGGTGGCGCGATCGATCGCGGCTCCGGTCGTTCCTTCGAGCATGTCGATGATGCCGGGCGTATCCGGTTTCTTGTCGAGATCGGAAGACGCAGCCGAGCGTGCGTTGATCATGACGAACAGAATGCGCTTGATCGTGCCGGTCGAGATCATATTGAAGAGCGGCGCCGCCATGCCCTGTTGCGTGAGCATCCGATAGGGTTCGCTGACGCCGAGATTGTCGGCAATGCCGCCGTCGAGAAGATGGATATAGGCTTTTTTAAACCGGCTCTGCGCCGATCCCATCGACGAGCGGTGTCGTGCGAGGATCTGCCAAAACCGATTTCGACAAACTGTCCTGAGGTGTTCTCGGCACGCCAAAAGCATAGGCTGCTTCGGTGCGCCCGCGGCCGACAATGTCCTGCCGATCCGTTGTCTGCCAATCGGTGCGGACCTCGCTCTGGGCCCAAGCCGGCGGCCAATCGGCCAACGGATCCTGTGCGGCACAGCGCGAGTAATTCTTCAACGTCACCGGCGAAAACGCGATCGGAAACGCAGCCGATGCTGCAACGCCGACCGACAATTTGGTTCGCGAGAGATCGCTGCACAAAAGGTCGAACATTTCCTGCGTAAAGGGAAAGGGCTGGCCTTCGACCATGTCCGCCGAATTCAACACCAGGAACGGCCTGCGATGCGCGTCAAGAAGCGTGCCGTAGGTTTCGCCTTTGGGGAAAAGCGTGTGATCAAAATAGTCGATGAGCACATCGATGCGCTCGCGCGACGGAGTGGATAGGCGGACCCACTCGATCGGATTGAGCACATCGAGGATCAGCGCGTCGGTGCCGCTACGGCGGATAAACTTGCTTTCGAGATCATACGGCAGGGCCGGCTTGTTCGGCCAATTCGTCTGCAACGCATCGCGCCCATGAAGCGCGAAATAAGACGCCGTAACGCTCCCGCCGGAAACGGACGAGATCACGTCAACTTCTTCGGAAAGCCTTTTGCCCGATGGCAACATTGTGCGATCGAGCGCGCGCAAGGTGCCGAGTTCGAGCGTGGCCGCGCGCGTCCCGCCTCCGGATGCGCTGACAATAATGAGCGTATCGGGCATGTCGTCAGACGGCAGGTTGTTCCAGCGATATCCGTCCTTGTCCGAAATCGTCTGCAGATCGAAATTGCGCACGGGATAGGCACACCCGGAAATCGAGATTGCGAGAACAAACGAAAGCGCCGCGACGCGGGCGGCCATGTGAGCTGTCCGCTTTTTCCCGATCATAGCTGCACCGGGGGAACGATTGGCGTCAGAACCAAGGTCACATCCGGGTCGTCTGGGATCGGCTGCGCATAGCCGCGCGCGTCGATGGCGCCATTGGCATCGAGTCTATCGAAGATGGAGTAGACGAATGGCACAACGAACGGGCCCGGCGCCTTCCCGGCAGGCAGCGAATAGTCGCCGTTGATGTAGATATCGCTGCCGTCGATTCCCGTGATGGTGACACTTCCCCAATCCGGCATCGCAGACGCCCTCCCTGTTGATCGGAAGGCTCGCACCGCGAGAGGGATGCGTCAATTCGTATTCAACTAGGTGACGAACCGGTTCGTGCCCGCGAAATCCGTCACGAGAGCTTGTAGAGCGCGTGCGCGCCCATGCCTTCGACAACCACCCTGCCCTCCTGCTGCATCTGGATCAGATGTGCCAGAACGGAGCGCGCGGCAGCGGGATGCAGGCGCTTGTCGGTATCGACATACATGCGCGCAACCATCTCCGGAATCGTGGCGATACCGTCGCGGAGACAGGCAACGATCTGCGCCTCGCGTTCCAGCCGGTGGTCGATATAAGCCTGGATAAATGGCTCTGGATCGCGCACCGGCGCGCCATGCGTCGGATATAAAATCGCGTCGTCGCGCACGAGCAGTTTGCGCAGGCTCGCCATATAGGCCGCCATATCACCGTCCGGCGGAGTCACCACCGTCGTGGACCAGCCCATCACATGATCGCCGGTGAACAGCGCGTTTTCTTCCTTGAGCGCAAAGCACATGTGGTTGGAGGTGTGGCCCGGCGTGTAGACACATTCAAACATATAGCCATTGCCCGCGATGACATCGCCGTCCTTCACGCGCATATCAGGCATGAAAGCCATGTCGCCGCCTTCTTCGAGCTTCGGACCGTCATCGCCTTTGCCTGAACCGTGCGGACCGAACGCATAGGTCTTCGCACCCGACCATTCCTTCAATGACTGTGCCGCGGGCGAGTGATCGTTGTGCGTATGAGTCACGAGGATATGCGCGACGCGTTTGCCGTCGAGCGCGCGCTTCAGGGCCTCGATATGAGACGGCGTATCGGGACCGGGATCGATCACCGCGACATCTGTATGGCCCACGATGTAAACGCCGGTGCCTTTGAAGGTGAACGGACCGGGATTGTCGGTGAGGACGCGGCTTATCAGCGGCGAGACCCGCTGCTTTTCTTCATACGGCGCTGTGAACGTCCGATCGAATGGAATCGCCAAGTTTGTTACTCTTCTGCCGAGCGCGCATCCGCGCATGCCGCATGATTACCACGGGATGCGTGCGGCGGACCATATGACGAACGGCGAGCGGTCCGCGCTCCCGGAACATATCGAACTGGCGCGACAACCAGTGAAAACGCGCGCGCGTGCGCTGCAACCCGCGGCGGAAGGATTTGGAATGCGCCGTCAGGATCGCGCAGCCGAGCAGGATCGGTCCCATGCCGATCAGCGGGATCGGCAACGGAAGGGGCACGATGACGACGCCGACAACGATCAGCGTCCATCCCAGACCGACGAAGAAAATCTTGCGCATTGAGGCTTCCGTAGCGGCCAATTGCGGCAGCTCTAGGGTTTGACCCTACACCCCCACCTCCCTACCATCCGTTAAAGAGATGCTACAAAAAATGTCGGGAGGCTGGCGTGAAGCTCTACAATTCCATCGGTCCAAATCCGCGTGTCGTGCGCATGTTCATGGCGGAAAAGGGTCTGAAAATCCCGACACAGGACGTCGACCTGATGGCTGGCGACAACCGCAAGCCGGATCATCTCGCGCGCAATCCGCACGGCCAGATGCCAGCATTAGAACTCGATGACGGCACGTTCCTGAGCGAAATCACGGCCATCTGCGAATATCTGGAAGACACAAACCCAACGCCCCCTCTCGTCGGATCGACCCCGGAAGAAAAAGCCGAGTGCCGCATGTGGACGCGACGTGTCGATCTCAACATCGTCGAACCCATCGTCAACGGCTTTCGGTTTAGCCAGGGACTGCGCCTTTTCCAGAACCGCATCGTCTGCGTGCCCGAAGCCGCCGACGGTTTGAAGAAGATCGCGCAGAACCGGTTGGACTGGCTCGAGGGACAGATGGGCGACAGAGACTACCTGTGCGGCAAGCGCTTTACCCTCGCCGATATCCTGCTGTTCTGCTTCCTCGATTTCGGAGTGCAGGTCGGCCAGCCGCTCAATCCTGAAAACACGAAAGTCGCGGCCTGGTTCGAGCGTGTGAAAGCGCGCCCATCGGCGGCGGCATAGGCGCCACCGCCGATCCGAGGACGTTCAGTAGTACGGCTTGTACTCGATCGCGCGGATCAAACCCTTGATCGTGCGATAGAGGAACCAGATGAAGATTCCGATCTCGATCGGGATGCCAATCAGGATGAAGCAGAGCGGAATCGCTGCGATGCCTACAACAAGCGCGATCCAGAACGTCGAGATCATGTTGTCGAAATGTGATTCCCAGATCGTGCCACGCACATCGTCGCGCTTGATATAGGCGAGGATCACACCGGCAACGGTCGGCATGTGCAGGAACGGCAAGCCGACGAGAAACAGGCCGTAACCGATGATCGCGAGAAGCCGGTGGTCGGCCTCAGCGGCAACAGGTTGGGGCGGGGTCGCCTGCATCGTGTCAGTCATAAGTCCGGTCCCTCCTCAGGATCCTGAACAAGATGTGGGGAGAGGGTGGCCGTGCGTCAAGCGGGGCCTGCCGCAACCGACAGGCCCCGATTTGACTTAATAGAAGACGCCGTACGCAACTTCCTCGACCGAGCCCGTGGCCAAGTTCACCAGCAACAGGTCTGGCCCATACCGCACCCAGCGATAGCCGGGCGGCGGCGTTTCCAGCCCCAGCGGACTGATATCGTCATAGTAATAGCTCGCGTTCAGGAAAAGCGCCGGCAGTACGTCGCCGATATACCAGTAGCGATACGACCAGCCGGACGGATACCGGAACGCATTGATGCGAATGCGGGTGATCCATTTGCCGCGCCACCACCACTGCGACGGACGCGGCTTGTGCCAGCCGGATCCGGGAGGTTTGAAATGCCCACCGCCCGGACGCCCCGGTATCGGACGATGAATGGGAGGCCGGTGAACCGGCGGTCTATGCGCAGGCGGTCTGTGGATCGGGGGCCGATGTGAAGGCGGCTTGTATGACGGTGGCCGATGCGCAGGCGGTTTGTGAGCCGGGGGCCTGTGGACGGGTGGCCGGGGCATAGGCTTTGTGACAACAGGCCTTTGCCCGAAAGCAGGCTTCGTCGTGGGCCGCTTGTTCGCGTCGTCCCCGGGCGCGGCTTGCGCGATGCCCGAAAATGCAAATGCGATAGCCACGGCGAGAGAGATAATTCGCTTCATCGCTTCCTCCCAATTTGCCCCGAACGAAAAGTGCTGCTCTTGCGAAGCCCCGTCGGGTACGCAGACCAAAGGCAGTGTACGCCGATGCCGGGCGCATACAACCGTGACGATTGTCCCTAGGCTTGCGCCACAGGGGACGAAACCAGCCCAAATCAGCTACAGTCGCGGCCGTGAAAAACATCTCGTCCTCTGTAACCCCCATGCGTGCTCACGCGAATTTCCTCCTGCAGGGCAAGGATTGAACGACACCGAACCCCGGCTGAAGGCCCTGATGCGGGCGGCGCTTGCCGGTGACGCGGCGTCCTATCGCGCGTTGCTGGCGGAGCTGACGCCGCATCTGCGCGCATTTTTCAAACGGCGCCTCGGCAATGCCGCCGACGCCGAAGACCTGGTGCAGGAGACCTTGATCGCGATTCATACAAAGCGCGCGACGTACGACCTCGCCATGCCCTTCACAGCATGGCTACATGCCATTGCGCGCTACAAGCTGATCGATCATTTCCGGCGCAGCAAAGTACGCCGCACGCTGCCGCTCGAAGACGCCGACAGTGTCTTCGCCGAAGAAGACATCGAAAGTGTCAGCGCGAAACGCGATGTCGAGCGATTGCTCGCGAAACTCCCGAAGTCGAAAAGCGATCTGGTGCGTCAGGTGAAGCTCGACGGCCTTACGACGGCCGAAGCCGCCGCACGCACCGGCCTTTCCGAATCCAATGTGAAGGTCGGCGTACACCGCGCGCTGAAAGCATTGTCGGCGATGATCGGACCAAAACCATGAAAACCGATGCGCTGATCGAGTCTCTTACGGAACGCGCGGGGCCGGTGACCGCTGCAACGATGACGCGCGCCATGCTGCTGGGACTTGGCGGCGGTGTGCTTGCGTCGTTCGTTCTGATGCAACTCTGGCTCGGCATCCGGCCCGATCTCATGCCGGCGATGCACACGGGCAGCTATTGGATGAAGTTCTTTTATACGCTGATGTTTGCCGTGGCGGGTTTCTGGACTCTCGAACGGTTGTCACGGCCAGGTGCATCGTCGCGTTTGCAGATGGTCCTGGAAGCGCTACCGTTTGCGCTGCTCGCGGCATGGGCTTCCATGAAGATGATGATGGCGCCGGTGGACGCTCGCATGACGATGCTGATGGGCTCGTCGCATCAGGTGTGCCCGTGGCGGATCGTGGTTCTCGCATTTCCGGTCTTCGCCGGCGTGTTCTGGGGTCTGCGAAAGGCAGCCCCGACGCGGCCCGTTCTGACGGGCGCTATGGCGGGCTTGCTTGCGGGCGCGGCCGGCGCCTTCATTTATGCGCTTCATTGTGACGAGAGCGCCGCCGCCTTTGTGGCGATGTGGTACACGCTCGGCATCGCGATGATGGGTCTTTTCGGCGCGGTCTTGGGTCGCTTCGCTCTCAGGTGGTAAGGTGTTTGGAACTTCGCCTGCCGTCACGCGTTTGACGGAGAGCGAAGGCACCTTATGCTGATTCAATGTCAGAGGAGATATCCATGAAAATTTCGAAATTTGTCGCCGCCGCGACTTTTGCGGCAACGGTTGTCATCGGCTCCGCCGCGCAAGCATCCGACGAAAGCCGTCTTGTCGAGCACGCAACCCGCGTCGCCGAACACATGAAGAGCGATCCGGCTTTCGGCGCCGCGCAGGATATGCTGCGTCATGCCAAGGCCGTGCTGATCGTGCCCGGTCTCGTGAAAGGCGGCTTTATCTTCGGCGCAGAAGGGGGCGACGGTGTTCTGATGAAGCGTATCGGCCGCGACAACTGGAGCGCACCGGCGTTCTATTCGATGGGCTCAGCGTCGTTCGGCCTACAGATCGGTCTTGAGAAGGCGGAGATCGTGATGTTGCTGATGACAGACCGCGCGTTGAAAGGCGTCCAGCACGATAACTTCAAGCTCGGCGCAGGCGGTGGCATTACGGTCGTAACGCTCAGTTCCGGTGCGGAAGGCGCTGTCTCTGGCCGTGGCGGTGACATAGTTGTGTGGACATCCGGCACTGGCGCCTATGGCGGACTGACGTTCAATGGCTCGGTCATCAAGCCGCGCCATGAATGGAATGCCGACTACTACGGCCGCCGCGTGTCCGTTGGCCAAATTCTCAGTGGGGCCGTCAAAAATCCCGATGCGCGCGGTCTTCAGGCAGAACTCGCCTCGGTTCATTGATCCGCCTGTCACATAAAGAACGGTTCGCACTTTCTGGTGCGGGCCGTTTTTTCATGCCCGAGCTATGCTAATCTCTCGACAGAGAAAACGTGATTTGGAGGGACCACTTGATGACATCGCGCAATTTTCTTCTCGGCGGCGCCGTTGCAGCCATTCTTGTACTGCCGACCGCAGTTCTGGCGGACGCCCATTCCGAAATCGTCAATGCCGATGAACATGCGGGATACGCCGCGGCCGCCGCGGATATGGCCGGTGCACAGGCCCATCTTCACCATGCGCTGAATTGCCTGGTCGGTCCCGGCGGCAGTGGTTTCGACGCCAAGCAGATGAACCCCTGCGCGCAATCCGGCAAGGGCGCAATTCCAGATACGTCCGATGCAAAGAAGAAGGCCGCATTGGAATCGGCAGCGTCAAAGGCTCGCGACGGCCTTGCCACCGCCGACATAGCGGCCGCCAAAAAAGCGGCCGCCGATGCGGAAGCGATACTCAAGAAAGAAGAATAAACTCCGCTCTACGCGAAAATCTCAAACGCCAGGTTCGCTACGAAATTGGGCGCCCAGGGACGCATCGGCTTGACGCGGTCTTCCCATTCGAGTTCGCGCATTGCCTGAGATTGGGTGCGCTGGAACATGTAATCCTCGCGGCGGTAATCGGCATGCGCACCGGCAATATGCGGCGCTCGGTTGGAAATGAAACGGGCCGGCATCTCATCGCTAGTAATCTTACGAGGATATTTGATCTTAAGATTCGTTTTCACGGCAGCACTCACTTTCTTGTTCCTCCTTGGGAACAACGCTCGACTTAAGAATTCGATGCGCAAATGCAATGCCAGAGCTGTGGCAAATTTGCGAAACGTGATGCGAAAGACACGGTCTCGGACTCGGAATCGCAGTGCGTGCGCTGTGAAAAACACAGGCAATCGACTCAGATTTTTAGAAAATTCATGGGCTTGTGCCGCGCTTGTCAGGCCGCTGGCGCGTTTGCGCCGTTGGCGCATTGCGCGCGCCGGGCCTTTTCGCGCGCCCACTGTTCTTCCATTTCCTTTTTCCACTGCGCGCGTAGCTTCGGACGCGGTGTCGGATAACGGGCTTCCAGGAATTCGGCGGAAACCACGCGATCGGTGCGGAAATGGCGAAAACCTTTGCGCAGTTCGCACCACGCCACGATCAACCGCACCGCGTCCCAGTAACTGACGGCTATCGGCCAGATAACACGGCGCGATTCACGCTCGCTCTCGTCGCGATAGATCAGCGCGATCTTGCCCTGCGCGCGGATCGACGTGCGCACGCGCGCCATATCGATGGTATCGAGCGGCCCCCTGTGCGACGTGAGCGGCGTCAGCGCCGGCTCCATCAGCAGCGGACGCAGATGCTCCGGGATCACGACGCCAATTTTAGCAATGAGATCGCCCGCCGCACGTACCAAAACGGGATCGGCGCGTGTCATCACCCACTGCGCACCAAGCATCGCTGCCTCGATCTCGTCGGCCGTTAGCATTAACGGCGGCATATCGAAGCCGCCCTCCCAGCACATACCCGATGGCCCGCCTCGCCGCGGATCGGCACGCGATCGGCCATCAGTTGCGCGATGTCGCGATAGATCGTGCGCGCGGACGCTTCGAGTTCTTCCGCGATCTCATGCGCGGTGACCGGCCTGCGCTTGCGGCGCAGGCACCTGAATAATACGGAAGAGCCTATCGGCGCGTCTCATGATTAGATCCTACTGTCACGCTGCTGACACCATGTTGTCAGGAGCATGGCGGTAAGACCAGCGCGATTGAGGAGGACTGAAAGGATGCTCACATTTTATGGTTTCGGCTCCGCGTTCGGACTGCCCGACCCGAGTCCGTTCGTAATGAGCGAGGTGCAGTTGAAGATGGCCGGCGTGCCGTATCGCTTCGAGCGCGCGGCGCCGCCGGATGGGCCAAAGGGCAAGATTCCGTTCATCGAGTCTGGGGCGCACCGCGTCGGCGATTCGACCTTCATTCGCGCTTATATCGAGAAGGAGCACGGCTTCGATTTCCGACAAGGGTCTGACCGCAGAACAACGCGCGCATGCCTGGGCAATTGAGCGCATGCTGGAGGACCATCTCTATTTCGCGATCCTGCAGGCGCGCTGGCTGGATGACGAAAACTGGGAGAAAGGGCCATCACACTTCTTCGACGGTGCGCCGGAGGGCGTAGCGGCAGGCGCGCGCGAACGCGTGCGGCAAGCCTTGCATAGCCACGGTCTCGGCCGCCATCGCAACGAGGAAATCGTCGAACTTTCCACGCGTTCCATCGACGCTCTGTCGATGCTGCTTGGCGACAAACCCTATCTCTTTGGCGACGAACTGTGCGGTGCCGATGCCACGGCCTTTGCGTTTGTAGCGGCCGCATCGACACCCTTCTTCGACTCGTCGCTGCGCAAGGCCATAGAAAGCCATGCCAAACTGATCGCCTACCGCGACAGGATGATGGAGCGCTACTATCCGGACATGGCCAGGAAAGCGGCCTAGAGATCAAAGTGACGCGAAAATTCCTTTTCGCCCTGTGGCGAGAAATGCACGGCGCGGCTTGAACGGTCGCGCCGTGCCCATTTGAGATCGTAAAATCGCGCGAGCATCGCGGCGCCGAGTCCGCCAGCCAGATGCGAACGGCGCTGACTCCAGTCGAGGCATGACTTGCACAACGGGCGACGCTCGCGAGCCAGCGTGTCGAGATCGATTTCGAAATCGCGCATGAAGTCCTCGCCACGCTTGGTGAGGCGCAGCGCGTCTCCACCGGCTATCAAGCGCGACTTTACTAGCCTATCAATAGCGCGACGCCCATCTCGCCCGCGAGGTGGTCGTAACAGACGCGAGCTTTTCGCAGCTCCGGCGCCTTCGGGCCGGTACGCGTACGCGTGTGGCCCGCGCGCTGGGCAACACCCATCATCGTTTCCAGCATGTCCGCGACATCGGAACCGGAGAGCCTGAAATAGCGATGGCGTCCCTGTTTGACGCCCGCGATCAGGCCGCCCTCTTCCAGCTTCGCCAGATGCGAGCTTGCGTTTGCGCGGTGATACCGGCTTCGTTGGCGAGTTCGCCGGCGGTGAGCGCCTTGCCTCCCAACAGCGCCGCCAGCATGTTGGCGCGCGCGGATCGCCAGCCAGCGCCGCGACAGGCGCGATATTGGGTCCGTCTTTCATACTTCGATCATCGCCGAAGCACCGGCGCGGCGGCAAGTGCTATTCCACGGCAACATTTCGATGGAGATAGAAGCATGATCGTCTGCCACATTCGTTACGAGATCGATCCATTCAAGCGCGCCGAATTCGAGACCTATGCCAAAGCGTGGCTGACGCTGATCCCCGCCTGTGGCGGCAATTTGGTCGGTTATTTTCTACCCTATGAGGGCACCAACTACGAAGCGCATGCCATGATCGGCTTCGAGAACCTGGCAGCGTATGAGAACTATCGCGCCTGCCTGCGCAACGACCCCAAAAGCGCCGCCAATTTCGACTTCGCGCAACGCGAAAAGATCATCCTGAAAGAGGAGCGCCGCTTCCTGAAGCAGGTGACGGCATAGCCATCTGTGTTCGTACGAAAAAGGCTGCCGGAACTTACGCTCCTCCGGCAGCCATCGTTCAGCGATAGACCGCTTAGTTGTCTGAGCCCTGATCGCCATCATCGTTGTCGTCGTCATTGTCCCGGTCGACATCGACAGAAACGTGATCACCGACCGTGCGCTCGATACGGACCCGGCGCTCGGCCTCACTAGCTTGACGGAGTGCGGCATCGATTTTCGGCTGGGGCGTCATGCAACGCCTTCATCACCTTCTCGCTGATGTGCGCTTCGGCGATGGCACGGCGGATTTCCGGCTTTGCTTCCGCCATGGCGCGCTGGATTTCGGCGCGGATACGCGGCTCGACGTCGCGCATGGCCTTGGCGACCTTTTCGTCGACCTTGGCCGCGGCGAGCGCTTTCTCGATTTCGGGCTGCACGCGCGCAACCTCCGCCCTCGCATGCGCCATGTCTTCACGAACACGCGCACGGTCGGCATCGCTTAGAACGCGTTCGCCTGCGCTCGATATGACGGTGGCCGTCTTTGTCGCGATATTCGCGCACCTGCACCTCGCGCTCGCCATCGTGAGATGCATCGCTCTCATCGTCGATCATGGCAACATCGGGCGCAGGCGGAGCCGGCGGCACGGGCGCTATCGCATGCATAGGCGGTGGGGCGGGAGGAGGCGGCGGAACATCGGGCGCTGCAGAGGCGTCTGCGGATTGGACGGCGTGAACATGGCGATGATGCTGCGCGGGCGGCACCGGAGGGGCCGGCGGCACGTCGGGCACTGTCGGTACGGCATCCGGCGGCGGCAGTTCGGCTGGCGCGGCAACGGGTGCGGGAGGCGGCGCCGTGACGGCGTCTTGCGCCTCGACAACATCGGGGCGCGCGGTGGCGAGCAATGCCGTAACGGCGGCGCCCATTAGGGCAATTTTCAGGGCATCCATAGGCGTTACTCCCCTTGCGGAAATTGTTGAGGGCGAGAACGGACTTCACGCGCGTTTCGAGAGACGACGGCGCAGCCATCGCGACGCCGCCGAGCGCGCGCCGCCGTTGAACTGCGCTGCAAGCTGCAGAAGCTCACCGGCATAGGCAGACGGTTTGATCCGGAGACGATCACCGCGTCGTCGGCGGCGATCTCCGCTTCGCGGCGCAGCGCGCGCGCGCCGATCCCATCAGCGGATTGAACCAGTAGATCGCACAGGCGAAGAGCGCGAGCATCTGCATCGCCCCATCGCGGCGGCGCACATGGGCCAGCTCGTGCAGCAGCACGGCCTGCAGCCGGGCCCTAGGCCAGGTTCGCGCACTTTTGGGAAGCAGGATCACGGGACTTAAAAGCCCCACGCCATCGGGCCGTCTTCACGTCGGAAATCCGCAGTTCGCATTCGCGCCCAGTAGCGCCGGTGAAAGGCAGGTCAGCGTAATCGAGCGTATGCGGGCGGCTGGCGCGGCGCAGGAAGTTCAGGCCAACCAGCGCACGGGCGACGCGCACCATCACAAACAAAAAGCCCGTGAGCCAGAGTGCAAACAAGCCGATCAGCACGTCGCGCATGTCGATGCTCCACGACGGTGATGTCCGCCCCGCCTCGGATGTGGATGCAGACAAAGATGCCGGCGCGGTCTCGGCAGGTCCGGCAGTCTTGCACAATCGCCCTGTCGGGGACTTGAACATAAACCGGCGTCGGAGCCGGAGTTTCGGATTTGCGGGCGATGACGATTTTCGCCGGCACGATCAGCGCGATGGCGGGAAGCACCAGCAGCACACCGAACGCGGTCAGCCACACGACATGGCGCATCGCGGCCTGCTTCAGGAACGCATTCGCCGCCCACGCCACCGCAAGAAGAAATACAGATGCCGCGAAACATTCGCCTGCGAACAGAAGCGCGCGCATAGCAACCAAAGTGCTCATCGTCCTTCCTCCCTCACCTTGTCGATCATCTTCGCCAGACGGTCGAGCACATCGGGCGCGACGTCTTCCTGGTCGAGCAGCGCGGCCACGACTCCTTCGACGAATTTCCGTAGAATGTCTTGAGCAGCGTATCGATGGCGCGGCGGCCCATTTGTTCGCGCTCCACCAGCGGCTCATAGATGTAACGCGTGCCGTCGCTCGCGTGCCGCACATGACCCTTCTTCTCCAGAATGGTCAGGTGCGTGCGGATCGCGGTGTAGGTGGGCGGATTGGGAATCTGTTCGAGGATCTGCGCCGCCGACCCTTTGCCCAGCTTGTAGAGCGCATCCATGATCTCGCGCTCACGGCGGCTATAGCCGTCCTTCGGCGAGTCCTTCCGCGTGGATTTGGCCTTGCGTCCGGTCATGCCAAAAACTTGGCACCTGTTATTGCACCTGTCAATCACAGGCTCGGTTAATTTCGCGCAATCGGATCACGCGGCTGTTGTACGTCAGGACGGCCTAATTCAAATATCTTCCGAACCAGCCCAGGATTCGTGCGCGCAGATCGGCAAGGTCGCTCAGCTTGCGGAAGCGATGGCCCTCGCCTGCATAGATGACCAGTTGCGCGGGCGTGCCGATCGTTCTGAGCGCATGCCAGTATTCCAGCGATTGCGGCGCGGGGCATTCGACGTCACGCTCGCCGACATACAGCAGCATCGGCGTCCTGGCGCTCTTGATGAACTCGATCGGCGAAGCGTCGCGATAGACCTTTGGATCGTCGTAAACGGACGCCCCGAAAAACGGGATCATCCATTGGTCGATTCCGTTCTGCCCGTAATAGCTCGTCCAGTTCGCGATGCCAGCGCCGGCCACGAATGCCTTGAAGCGGTTGGTCTGCGTATCCGCCCACATCGAGAACCAGCCGCCGTAGGAATGTCCGTAGAGTCCGAGACGCGAATCGTCGATCGGCGCCATTTTCTCGACGGCATCGACGCCCGCCATCATGTCGCGGAAATCGCCGCGGCCGAAATCCTTGATGTTGGCGCGCGTGAACGCCTCGCCCTGCCCATAGGAGCCGCGGTCGTTGGGATAAAAGATATAGGTGCCGCGTTGGATCAGGTCATAGGCGAAATCGAAGCCGCCGCCGTGCTGTCCGCCCGCCGCGATATAGTGCGGCGTGTAAGCCGAACTAGGACCGCCATGCACGATGACGACCATGGGATATTTTTGGCCGGGCTGCGTCTGCTTCGGTCCTATCAGCCAACCCTGAAGCGTGAAGCCATCATTCGTCCATCCGACGTTCTCGACATGCACATTCGGCGTGAGACCCGCATTGTCGTGCGTGATCGGTGCCAACCCCTTCTCGCCACCGAGCAGGATTTCATCGGCGTGATTGAAATCTTCGGCGACCACCGCGACGGTTTTACCATCTGCGCTTGACGCAACCGGACTTCCCACGCCCCAGGTGCGCACCGACATCGGCTTGAAGAAAAAGTCGGGCGGCTGAAGCTGGCCCGTTGAGGGATTATAAAGAGCAATGGAATAGAGCCCGCCGATGAGCGCGCCGTCATCAGCCTGTTCCACGCAGTCGATGCTGCGGAAAGATCCCGCGAAGTCCGGTCTGATGTCGCGCGGCGCGCCGCCGGCAAAGCGGAACGAGATAGAGATCGCCGCCGATGGACCGCCAGTCGCTCATCAGCCCGCCGATGAAGGCGACGGTCTTTCCATCCGGCGAGACGCGCGGCAATTCGATCTGCATGCCCCGGCGCTGGCAATGACGCGCGCACTGCCATCCTCGCCGATAAAATCGAGCGTCGCGATCCACCAGTTGTTGTCGCCATTGCCTTTGGCGGCCGTGGCCGCAAAGCCGCCGGCGCCCAATCGAACTCATAGACATAGGTGTCGGCGGGCGACACCAACTTCAGCGCACCGCCCTTTGCCGGCAATACTGCAATGCGCTGTTCATCGTTGCTGACACCGATCTCGCCGACCTGCGCTGCGCCGGCTTCGACCGCGCCCGTCATCTTGTGCGCGCCGACGGTCGCCAGAAGCGCGATGCGGGCGCCATCAGGCGCATAGCGCACGTCGTTTGCGATACCCGAAATCTTTGCAAGAACGCGGGCCTTGTTTTTCTCCGCCGCATAGAGCGTTGCGGTTCCTGCCTTGCCGTCCGTCGCGATGAAGGCGAGCGTGTCGCCGGCCGGCGACCAGACGGCGTCCGAATATTTGCAGGTCTTGCAGGGATCGTAGGTCGCGAGAATTCTGCCGTCCGCACCGCGCACAACCACGCGGCCATGCGGTTCGTCGGCGAGATTACCCGGATCGTCAGACTCCACGTCCGCCGTGCGGTCGCCCGCAGGCGCCAGCGCCAGATAATCGTGATCGTGGATGACAACCGCCGCCGCATACGTCTGTGCGGAAAAAAGCGCGAGTCCCAAAACAGAAAGAAAAATAGCGCGTGGCATATATCCCCCCCGCCGAACCGCGATCTGAGCCGGGTGTGGCGAATGCGTTTCGCGTTAGTTGTCTACCATGCGCGCGGTCGTCACCCAGGCATCGGCACGCGCATGGGCTTCCTTGCGCTGGTCATGGGTCATGGCCGCGTCGAGGCGATCATGCAACGCGGGCGCGATGTCGGGAAAACCGAAGACAAGCCGCGAGCCGTTGTCATGGAAGAGATAGGCCCATTTTCCGGCCTCGACAGGATCGGGTTTGACGCCAATGCCATCCAGATAAAGCAAAACGGCTTCTCCTTGCGCGCGCGCGAGCCCGGCATTGGCAGCGGTGAGAATCCAGCCCGCGCCTTCCTGCTTCATGCTTGCGGCCTTGCGGCATCCGGTTCTTTTTTGGCGAGTCGAACATACAAAGGCCGAGGTTGAACTGCGACGTCTCGTGGCCATCGCCGCGATCGGAATAGCGCTGCAGGACAGGCAGCGCCTTGGCGCATTCGCCGCGCAGCCGCATCTCCTCCGCCTCGCCCTCAGCGTCGGTGGTGCCATGGACAGTGTGCTGATCGAGATTGGACATATTGTTCGACGCAGCGAAATCTCCCGCACTGTAGGGATCACCCATCCCTTGCCCAGCTCCCATGCCCTGCGCCGACGCGGGCAACGCGCCGGTCAGAAGTGATGTGCCCGCAAGAAAAGCAGCCGCCGCCGCGCCCGTGATTATCTTCATAGGTTTCACCTTCTACTGGACGGCCTTCTATCACAACTGGGACCATCAAAAAGACACCGCAGCGAGTGGTCATTTATGGGTTACGTGGGCAAAGCATTAAATTTGTAGCCAAGCCAAAAACCATAAAACTACGCCGGGCGCTTGAATTCCTGCATTACGGCTTCAATTCGAAAACTTCACCGGACTGGCTGGGGCCTCCCTCCGCGGTGGTTCCAAACAGATCGCCAAACGAAGCTATTGCTACCCCTGTAGTGGGGTACGCTCCGTCCGGACAATTTGTTTCTGCACAAAAGGCATGCAACGTCTCGAGAGTCGCGTTGGAAAAGCGGAATACCGTACCAGCGCCAAATTCCTCGTAGCCGTTGTCGTAATAACCTCCGCCCGCTTGCGTCGTCCCGTAGAGATTGCCGGACGCGTCAGCGATCAATGAACCATAAGGCGCGAGCCCATCCTTACAGTCTTGCAGAGAGCAGAAGTTGTATAAGACCTTTTCCGTTCCGTCGTCCGTCAATTCATAGAGAACACCGCAATCGCCGACGACACCATTGAAACATTGCGTGGTTCCACCACTTCCAGTCACGCCGAACATATTTCCATTCTGGTCGATCAGCGGCGCGCCAACGGGATAGGCGCCGTCAGCGCAGTTTTCCTGCGAACAAAAGCTGTAGAGTACAGTCTCCATCCAGTTTCTTTGGCCGACGACGCGCGACAGCTTGAAAAGAACGCCCACGCCATTGGCACCGCTTCTAGTGACTCCGATCAAATCGCCTGCAGAATCCACTGTAACGCTATTTGGGAGGCTGCCATCCCGACAATTCTGCCCTTCCTTTTTCTACAGAAAGAATATAGGGCGTCTTCCTTCCAGACATTCGGATGATTGGCCTTTGGAGTAAGAGAAAACACAACACCGTGTCCGTGTGAGCCGTACTGGAATGCCGTTCCGTATAAAGGCGAAACGCCATCGTAGGGCAGTCCTTGCGCGGCTCCTGCATAGGCTAGAGGTCCTGTGGCATCTCCGCCATCTGTGCATGCGCTGTTTTTCGAACAAAAATTGTAGAGTACCGTGAGATTCCAGTACTTACCGTTTTTGTTTGGTGAGAGTTTGAAGAAGGTTCCGGCGCCCGCTGAACCACCCGACGTCGTTGTACCGTAAACATTTCCCGCATTATCCGTCACGAGTCCGGCGCCTTGCGGAAGATCGCCGTCCATGCAGCCATTGAGTGCGCAGAATTATAGATGGCCCTGTATACGCGCTTTGTCTTGCCGGGCTCTTTGACCAGTTCAATATCTCTCCGTCGCCGTGGACGCCGCCGTTTGTGATCGCGCCAAAAATGTCGCCGGCCGCGTCTATCAAAAGCGGACCAGAAGACATCCCGCCCCCCGAACAATCTTCCGGCGCACATGGCGATGCGAGGACATGCAGATGCCACTTGTCCGCGTGGGCCCCCGAGACAACGTCAAAGAAAAAGACAGCGCACAGGGCCGCAGCAAAAAACCCAGAAGTGCTCAAAGTTTTCATGACCTTTTCTCCGCACGGCTCCAAAATCTAGCATAAGATTCAAGCGGCAAGATTCAAGCGGCTCTTGGAAAGTTTCAACGACACACTGCACGGCAAGCGGTAGCGCGACGATTGCTTATATCCTGCCATCCTCTGTCAGTAGTCTGGCAGCAGGTGGCTGCAAAAGACTGCGCGAGCCCTTATATTGCCGCCATGGCGCACAACAACGGCATGATTCCCAAGCGTGGGCGCAAGGGCTTCTCCGACAATGCGGCGAAGTTCCGTGCCGCTGCGAGTAAGGCCGCGGTCGAACCCGCGGGCACAGCCTACGATCCCGGGCCGCCTGAGAACAATGACTCGTTGATCGCGCCGCCGGGTGCCATCGGCAATCTACCGCTGCATGGCGCAACGGGCGCGGAATTGGCCGGGTTCGTGCCGCATCGTCCTGTGCGGCCGGAGAAATCCGAAGGCGGCATCACGTTCCAGCTGGTGAGCGAATATGAGCCGGCGGGCGATCAGCCGACGGCGATTAGGGAACTGGTCGATGGCATCCGCAGCGACGAGCGCGATCAGGTTCTCCTCGGCGTCACAGGCTCGGGCAAGACCTTCACGATGGCGAAGGTGATCGAAGCTGTGCAGCGCCCTGCCCTCATCCTCGCGCCAAACAAAACGCTCGCCGCGCAGCTCTATGCCGAGATGAAATCGTTCTTCCCGCACAACGCGGTCGAGTATTTCGTCTCGTACTACGATTACTACCAGCCGGAAGCCTATATCCCGCGCAGCGACACCTATATCGAAAAAGATTCCTCGGTGAACGAGGAGATCGACCGCATGCGCCATTCGGCGACCCGCGCGATTCTGGAGCGCGACGACGTCATCATCGTGGCGAGCGTGTCGTGCATCTATGGTATCGGCGCGGTCGAGACCTATTCCGGCACCGCCGTGTCGATGCAGCGCGGACACAAGGTCGACCGGCAGGCGGCGATCCAGAATCTGGTCGCGCTGCAATACCGCCGCAACGACGACAACTTCACGCGCGGCGCATTCCGTGTGCGCGGCGATACGATCGATATTTTTCCGGCGCACATGGAAGATCGCGCCTGGCGCGTGGAACTGTTTGGCGATGTGGTGGACTCGATCGTCGAATTCGATCCGCTCACCGGCAAGAAAGCCGGGATGCTGGATTCGATCAAGGTCTATGCGAACTCGCACTATGTCACGCCGCGCCCGACGCTGCAGCAGGCGATCAAGGGCATCAAGGAAGAACTACGCCTGCGCCTCGACGATTTCCGCAAGAACGGAAAACTGCTCGAAGCGCAGCGACTCGAACAACGCACGCAGTTCGACATGGAAATGATTGAAGCCACAGGATCGTGTGCGGGCATCGAGAACTATTCGCGCTGGCTCACGGGGCGCAAACCGGGCGAGCCGCCGCCGACATTGTTTGAATACCTTCCCGAGGACGCGCTCGTCTTCGCCGACGAAAGCCATGTCAGCGTGCCGCAGATCGGCGGCATGTATCGCGGCGACTACCGCCGCAAGGCGACGCTTTCGGAATATGGCTTCCGCCTGCCGTCCTGCATCGACAACCGTCCACTGAAGTTCGAGGAATGGGATGCGATGCGGCCGCAGACCGTTTATGTCTCCGCAACGCCGGGACCGTGGGAGATGGAACGCACCGACGGTGTGTTCGCCGAACAGGTCATTCGTCCCACCGGCCTCATCGATCCGCCGGTCGAAATCCGCCCCGTCGAAAGCCAGGTGGACGATCTGATTTCCGAATGTCGCATCGTTGCGCAAAAAGGCTATCGCGCGCTGGTCACGACGCTGACCAAGAAGATGGCGGAAGACCTGACCGAATACATGCACGAACAGGGCATCCGCGTGCGCTACATGCACAGCGATGTGGAGACACTGGAACGCATCGAGATCATCCGCGACCTGCGCCTGGGCGCATTCGACGTGTTGATCGGCATCAACCTGTTGCGCGAGGGCCTCGACATTCCGGAATGCGCGCTGGTCGCGATCCTGGACGCCGACAAGGAAGGCTTTCTGCGCAGCGAGACCAGCCTGATCCAGACCATCGGCCGCGCCGCGCGCAACGTCGACGGCAAGGTCGTGCTCTATGCCGATCGCGTCACAGGTTCGATGGAGCGCGCGATGGCCGAGACTACGCGCCGCCGCGACAAGCAGCGCGCCTACAACGAGGCGCATGGCATCACGCCGCAAAGCATCAAGAAGAACATCGGCGACATCATGGGGTCGATGTACGAGCGCGACCACGTGATGGTCGATACCGGCATGGCCGAGGACGGCAAGGAATACATCGGCCACAACATCAAGGCGCACATGGCCGATCTGGAGAAGCGCATGCGCGCCGCAGCCAGCGATCTGGAGTTCGAGGAAGCCGGACGCCTCCGCGACGAGATCAAGCGGCTTCAGGCCGTCGAACTGACCATCGCCGACGATCCGTTCGTGCGGCAAAGCGAAGTCGACCGCGCGGTGGACGACGCGTTCCTGTCCGCCGTGCGCGACGGCGCGGAAGACAAGGCGGCGCCCTCACGTGGGCCGAAGCACCAGAAAACCAGCCGCGGAAAAATGCGCCGCGCCCCACGCCCCAACGCGCCGAAGACGTTTGGGAGTAGGGCACGGTAGTTCGGGAAATACCAATGACGATAGACAGGCCGTATCGGCGAACCGTTCGCCAACTGGTGGATGGCAATTATGCCCGCAACGGACAGGGACGATACGTTTCGCATCCAAAGTTTGCCCAAGATGCTGCAATGTACGTTCGAGCTTTCCTTCTTCTTCAGAAAGATGTGCAGGAGATTTTCGACTACATTGAACCAGCGGATAAGAACCTGAACACGTATTCCTTCAGAACACATGCGCTTCTGTTGAGGTCATTTATTGAAGTTGAGGCCAACTTCAAGGCAATCCTCCAAGAAAAACGGATATTCAAAAAAGCGCGATTTGAATATGGATGGTTACAAGAAACTAGAAGCGTCGCATCACCTCTCAAGCTACAAAGTCAAGATTCCGTATTGGCGAGGCGTGGAGTCGATCCGGCAGCCTTTTGTCGAATTCGCTCAATCGAACCCCCCTAGCATGGTATCAAGCGTATAATGCGACGAAGCACGATCGGCATGCCAGTTTTGAGGAGGCCACGTTTAAAAACTCGCTGGATGCGATATGCGGATTATTAGTGTTGTTATCCGCACAATTTCGAGACGAAGATTTCTCGCCGACGAATTCCGCATTGATGGTCGGAGGACCAGAGGACGGTTTCGACAGCGCTATTGGCGAGTTCTTTCGCGTGAAATTTCCCGACGACTGGGCTCCTTCGGATCGATATGACTTTGACTGGGAATCCCTTTCCAAAGAGAGCGATCCCTTTCAGAACTATGCGTATTAAGTCGCTTGAGAGTGGGCACGAACATTCTGAGCCTCTACGTTGCGACGCGGCCTAGTACACCTGTTGCGAATAGCTCGCAGGCGCGAAAGGAACAGAGCTTTTACTGCCGACTTCATGATCGGCATTTACAAGACTGACTCTTTGCGATGGTAGTCCTTCGCAGGTCTCAAACGCGGGGAGCGGCCAATGACATTCGCAAAGGTTTCAAGCGCGGTTTTTTGCGCAATTCTGGCCGGTTCGTTTATCGCAAGTCCGGGTGCGGCGAAGAAAGCCAAACTGCCGAAGCCCGATCACATCATCATCGTGATGGAGGAGAACCACTCCTACGACGACATCATCGGTTCCGCGCAAGCGCCCTATATCAATTCGCTCGCGCAATCGGGCGCGTCGTTCACCGACTCCCATGCGATCACGCATCCGAGCCAGCCGAATTATCTCGAGCTGTTCAGCGGCTCGACACAGGGCGTGAAAGACGATTCTTGTCCGCATAGTTTCGATGTCGACAATGAGGCGAGCCAGCTGATCGCGGCCGGAAAAAGTTTCGTCGGCTATTCCGAGGGGCTGCCGGGCGAAGGCTCTCTGGTTTGCACCGCCGGCGAATATGCGCGCAAGCATTCACCGTGGACGAACTTCACCAACCTGCCGGTGACGACGAACGAGCCCTATACGGCGTATCCCAAGAAGCTCAAGAAACTGCCCGTCGTGTCGTGGGTGATCCCCAACCTTCTCGACGACATGCATGACGGCACGATTGCACAAGGCGACACATGGCTGAAAAACAACCTCGCCGCCTACGTCACCTGGGCTACGACGCACAACAGCCTTCTGATCGTGACTTGGGACGAAGACGACGGCTCGCAATCGAACCAGATCCCCACCATTTTCGTGGGCCCGATGGTGAAGCAGGGCCAATACAGCGAGCACATCACGCACGACAACGTGCTTGCCACCATCGAGGCGATGTATGGCCTCGCCCCCGCTCGGCAATGCCGCGAACGTTCAGCCGATCAAGGATGTCTGGCAAAAATAGAAGGCCATCAATCATAGCGCCATGACCGGCAGGTTTCTTGTTCCTGTCGCGATCCTCCAATAGCGTCCATCTTCAACAATTCAGGGATCGATCCATGGGCCGCATGACCGCTTTTTTTGCCGCTTTCACCGCCACGCTCTGCCTGTCCAGCGCGGCCCTCGCCAAGAGCGACTCCGTCGTCGTGCAGACCACCTTCGATTCCGATCTGGGCGGTGGACGAGCAACACCCCGGCCGAGGTGGTGTGGAGTTCGAAGGGCGGCAATCCAGGCGGCAATGCGCTATTCACAGACGCCAGCAGCAACGGTACCTATCTGATCGCGCCGTCGCCGTTCCTCACGCCCGCAGTCAACTTCACCAAGCTCGACGGCAAGGCGTACATTTCCTACCAGCACCAGATGGTGAAGGAGACTGGCGTACAATCGACCGGCAACTACACAATCACGATTTCGGGACCGGGCGGCGCCGCGACCTTCGCCGGCGGCCTGTCCATCGTACTCGACAAGAAGAACCCGTGGGTCACAGTTGTGGCGCCGTTGATTCAAGCCGACTGGATGATGTCGAGCGGCAACTGGGCCGACCTGCTCGCCAACGTCACCAGCATTCAGGTGCCAATGGAAATGGTCAGCAACACGTCGGGCTCCATCGACCAGGAAGCGATCGACAACATCATGATCGTCTCACACCCGTCGGGCTTCAGCATCAAGTAAGCAGCCCGTCTCGCGCGATCTAAGGAGCGGCGACCTCCGCGGTGCCGGCCGCAAGCAAAACAGGCCGCACCGGTTTGACGGGAAACACACCGCAAAGCTTTTTCACACCACGCACGCCGAAACATCCCCACTCTGATTGCCGAACTCTCGCTGTGTCAGCGCCTCAGCTCAAAAACTGTCCCCTCGCCCGAAGCGCCACCGCCAAAAGTCGTTCCGAAAATATCTCCAGAGCTATCAAGCAGAAGTCCTCCTTCCGGACTCGCTCCATCATCACCGCTAAAAGAATATATCATTTTGTAGGATCCATCCTTTATCTCAAATACGCAACCTGACTTCTCGGATTGTGTTGCTGTTCCGAATAGATCTCCCGAACTGTCCAAAACCACGCCAGAGAACGGCATACTGCCTTGCGAGCAACCTTCCGGGCAGAAACTGTAAATAACTGAATACTGCGAAGACGTACCATTGGGGATAAGTTTAAAAACCACTCCAGCATTCTGAAACAACCCCCACTCGCTAGTAGTTCCGTAAAGATATCCCGAGGCATCAATGACAGGCGGTGCTAGGGAGTTTGCCCCATCGGCGCAGTTTGCCTCTGAGCAAAATGAGTGAAGCACCGTTTCACTCCAAACTCCGTCTGTTTGAGACAACTGAAAAATATTCGTTGATGTCGTTCCAAAGAGAACACCTAACGAATTTGCAACAACGCCGGCAGGTGTTTTGCCGTCGATGCATTGGTCCTGAGAGCAGAACGCAAACAAGACCGATTCACTCCAAGATTTTTCTCCGGAGCCCTGGCTGAGTGCGAATACAGTTCCCGCGTTCATTGCATTACCACCCACCTGAGTGGTACCAAAAAGTGTGGATACTCCGTCATACAACGCGCCAGTGGCAGCGCCCACGTATGTCAACCCACCTGTTGGTCCGCTCCCATCACCTTGCTCAGATCCAAAATTGTACAGCGCTTTGAACTTCCATTTATTTCCAGTCGCGCTTGGGGACAGTCGAAAAACGACGCCGCCACCAGTGCTTCCGCCGCGAAGCGCCTCGCCATAGAGATTTCCAGCGACGTCTCTGATGAGCGGGCTGGCTTGTGGCTGTTCGCCATCATTGCACTTCAAGTCCGGGCAGAAATCGTGAATGACTCTAAACTTCCACTTTGTTCTTTCCTGATTTGGCTGCAGCTCAAAAACTGTTCCCGCGCCAACAGATCCACCCTGGCTAGCGGTGCCGAATAGATTTCCTGCAGAATCCATGACTAAGGCCGCATTGGGCGTACGACCATCTGGACAATTTTGAGCACCGTCGCAAAATGAATGGAGCGTTTTAGGCTTGTAGTGCGCTGCGCTTGCCTCGTGTGCACATAAGGTGAGCGAAAGGAACGTTAGTGTTCCGCAGAGGACTGCAAAGTTTCTGAAGAAAAGCATTTTCAACCTGCTGATCATGGCTTGAGTTCGAATACCGCGCCGTTCCGATATAGGCTATTTGACCAAGTCGCTCCGAAAAGATTTCCTGAGCCGTCCAAAATTACACCTGCTATCGGCGATGTGCCGCTATCGTCTATGCCGAACGCATGGACTATCCGATAGCTCTGATTCATCTCAAACACGCAACCGGCGCTGTTTGGGCCACCATTGAATGTCGTACCGAACAGGTTTCCGGATTGGTCCATGACCAAACCTGCTTGGGGATTATCGCAATCGGAGCAGTCGTTGTTTGTGCAGAAAGTATACAAGACTGAATACTGATACGCGGATCCAACCCGCGCGAGCTTGTAGATCACGCCCGCTTCATCCACGTTTCCTCCAGAACTCATTGTTCCATAGAGGTTGCCCTGCGCATCGAAAATCGGGGCGCCCTTGGGATCAGCCCCATCAGCACAGTTAGTCTCCGAGCATGCAACATGAAGTATCGTCTCTGTCCAATTGGAGCCGTTACTTGGCGATAACTCAAAGATGCCATCTCCGTCGGCTCCGAATAGATTGCCTGACGCATCGGAAACCACTCCGACAGGCGCCTCCCCACAATCGTTGCAAAACGTGAAGATCACCGACTCTCGCCAGCTTTTCTTTCGACCGGACGACGGCGTAAGCTCGAACACTGTCCCTCGGTCAGTTGTGCCTCCGTGAAGCGTCACACCGAAAAGCGGCGACATGTCATCATAGCGTGCCCCGATCGCGGCTCCGACATACGTCACACCACCGATAGGGTCATGACCGTCTGCTTGTTGGGCGCTGAAACTGTAACCGTATTATATTTCCACTTTTTGCCCGATTTAGTCGGCGAAAGCTCAAACACTGTGCCAAAGCCATCGGCACCACCTCCATACGTCGTTCCGAAAATGTTTCCCGCTACGTCCAAAATGAGGGGGCTTCTGGTCGGACTGCTTCCATCGGCGCAATCGAATTCTGGCAAAAGCTATAGAGGACTCTATAACTCCATTTCGTGCGTTTAGCGTTGGGGCGAAGTTGAAAGACAACGCCGCGGTCGGCGGCACCTCCCACGTCAGTCGTGCCGTATAGATTGCCCGACACATCTCTAAGTAGCGTTGAACTGGGCGTGCTGCCGTCAGTACAATTTGTCTCAGCGCAGAATGCGTAGAGCGTTTTCGGCTTATAGTGTTCTGCAGATTCCGCGCTGCTGCAGAACGTCGTTACCGCAATGGCGCAAATGCTTACTACGAAATTTCTAAACATCATGGCGCCCTCTATTTCTCACTTGCACGAACGCTACCATCATTCTCCTTTGAGTAGATATCAAAATGTCCCGCGCGTTCGTAAAAGAGTCCTCTGAATCCGCGCCGCCGCCGAGCGGATGGTGTCGGACGGACCCAATCCCGTGACCGAAGATGGGCTCGCGCAGATCGAGGGCCATGTCGCACGCCTTGAAGCGGCGCTCGCCATTGAAACGACCCGCCTGCGCGCCGACGGCGCTTCGGCGGGGCAAGCCGTGCTTCTACGCGAGACGATCGAGCGCGATCTGCGCTACTGGCGCATTGCGCGCGAGCGCGCCGTCGTGGCGCCGAAGCCTGAAGGCACAAAGGTCGCGTTCGGTAGCACCCGTCACTTTCACCCGCGCGGGCCGCACACAGTCACTGCGCATTGTCGGCGAAGACGAGGCCGATCCGAAGCGCGGCACGCTGTCGTGGCGCAGCCCGCTGGCCCAGGCGTTGATGGGCGGCGAAGCGGGCGACATCGTGGAGATGACTTTGCCCAAAGGCGAGATCGAGATCGTTCGCGTCGAGAACTGATTGCTGCGTCACAGCACGATGATCTCGTCGCAGGCGCCGCATACGACTAGCGCTTCCTTGCCTGCCGTTCGCCCGGTTTCGATGTGAAAACCATCGGTCGCGAAAACAGGCACCGGCGGCTTTTCTTCGCCCACCAGCCTGCACTCGATCGCGCCGGTGCGCTTGCAATGGGGGCAGATGACAGCGACCGTAGTCAAACGCGGCGCGCGCGGTGTCCGCGGCGTTTCCTTTCCAAGCGCGGGCGTGGCCGCGTCACGCGCCATGCGCGCCGTCGTGAAGTCGAACACAGCCTTGCGGCGCACTTGCTCGGCGAGTGCTTCGGCGGCAAAGCGCCGCTCGTTACTCTGAAGCAATACGGGCGCTGCGGGGGACACGGACCCCCGCCTTCTTCCAAAGTCTCATTGCCGGTCATTCCGATCCACTGCTCAGGCGGCTTCGTGTTCGCGTTCCAGGAAGGCACCGATCCGCGCGGGATCGACCGCCCATACCTCTCCGGCCTTTTCCTTCGGCTTGAAGAAGGGACGCGTCTCGTTCTCGCGCGGCGGCTCGCCCACGCAATATTCGCGGAACAGACGCTCGATCTCGTCCTCGAATTTCAGCGTGATCTCGTGGCCGGCGCGCTCGCGGCGCGTGCGCATGGCGCGCATCACCGACCAGCGGCGCAGGCCCGCCGGGTTTGCTTCGAGCACGGCGATGAGATCGATGAGGAGCGTGCGATCATAGCGCTGGCGCATCGGATTGCGCATGGCGGGGAATGCTGGCCTGGTCGAATTATCGACGTTCATTTCCCGCCCATCGCGGCCACGGCCTTGCGAAATCCGGCGGCCCATCGGCCACGCGCGGGATCGCCCCGGTAAGGATTGAAATCGGCAGTCCGGATGTCGTCCGGCTCGCCCGTCTGGTCGACCATATAACGTTGCGCCGCGTTCCAGCCCTCGGCCTCGACACGGCTCAGCCGGAAATCGTCACTTGTGGTTGTCGTCATTCTTCCATTCCTTTATGTGCGCCGCGCCGGGTATGCGAGGGGGCCGCGCGCCCGGTCGCGGCGGAATTTTGCGGACAACCGAGAACTCGGAGAGCCTGGCGCATCCTGCGCCCCATCGCGCAATAACGCTTCGCTGAGTTCATCCGGATCGACGGAGCGGCATTCCACGGCGCCAGCGACGCGTACGCGCATGACAGTCGAAACACGACGCCAAGCGAGTGTCAGCGACGTATCGAGACGCTCTTCCTCCGTATCGATGACATAATCGCCGGGGGGCAACACATGCGCAAAACCCTGCAGCACGAACGGGCGGTGAAACGTAGCGGTCTTCCGCGATGTGCGCATGGTCATCGTCGCACGCCGCACGAACTTGTCATTTAAGAAGATGTGCCTTTCGAGGCGTAGGCAACGATATGCCGCTATACTCCATATAGGCACGAATGCGCGGAATTGCACGGTTTATATTGTGGCAAAAGCCTCGGCAATCCGCGATTTTCGCGGCTTCATTGTATTTTGAGGGCGAAAAGCCCATATTGGCGTTACGTGGTTCTACGTCCTGTCAGACGAAGCGCTTCTGTTGTTGCGACCCGCTGACAAGCGCGCCGGACCAGCCGGAAAACTTCCTAAAGAAACTGATCGACCGTTCTTTCACGTCCGAACGCGCATGTCGCGCGTCGCGGCTCTCAATAATCCAAGGAAATACAATGACGATCGGTACCGTGAAGTTTTTCAACACCTCCAAGGGCTTTGGTTTTATCGCGCCGGAAGACGGCGGCAAGGACGTATTCGTTCATGCCTCCGCAGTCGAAGCGGCGGGCCTGCGTTCGCTGAACGAAGGCCAGAAAGTGTCGTTCGACATCCAGCCGGATGCGCGCGGCTCGAAGGCGGCCAATCTCAAAGCTGTCTAAGTTGTGAGTGCGGGTGGCGGTTCATCCGCGCCCGTCCTTTTTTTAGAAGGATTTGAACATGGCCGATACATCGTCCAAGGACGTTGCGCGCAAGCGGGCACAAAACCATTTCACCGCCAGCGAACAACGCGACTCCCTCGTCAAGCAGATGATCGAAAGCGAACGCCTGGCCACGGAAGTCAAGACCGCGAAGTTGCGCGCGCTGCGCCTTGCCAAGGAAGAAGCCGACCGTCAGGCCGCGCTCGCCGCCCCCCCCGCTCCGGCGCCCGCAAAGAAGACAAAGGCTCGCCGCGTCACCGTTCGATAAGTGCATCGATTTTCGCATAACGCTATTCACCGGCGCGGGCTTGAATGCGTCTGCACCGCTCCCATCTCAGGCTGTTCACGCGGCGGCGCATTTTGCGCGGATCGCATTTGAATTGCAGATTCGATGGTTTTGAAAAACGAAGGAAGGGGAGCGGGAGGGGGATCCTGCGAAACTTGAAATCGACTGCTCCACCCTTCGCGCGCACACAAGATGTGGTGGCGTGTTGCACAAGCAGGGCGCAAGCCGTAGACCGCTCCGTACACGGAATAACGCAACAGAGGCGTGGCAGCCAAAAATTGTTGAGAAAGCGATATTAAGTCTCACGATGCTGTGTCTTGTGCCATTGCGAACCACTAGATGCGGCGCAACATCGCGAAGCCCGCTGTAAGACGGCGCTCTCGTGACATGCTTGTAAGGGGTGTCCAAATGGATTACATAGCGCCCAACGCGATGGTGTCACGTCAGTTGAAGCGCACTGTTTGAATTCCCGACTCGCCTTGTTGCGCGCCTGGACGAGACAGCTACCCTTCCGATGATCGTTCTCTGTCGCGCCGTTCGGGCATGTCGCTCGCGCGGATTACTACTAGGAAACTGTAAATGACCATCGAACCGTAAAGTTCTTCAACACCTCCAAGGGCTTTGGCTTCATCTCGCCGGAAGGCGGCGGCAAGGACGTGTTCGTCCATGCCACGGCCGTCGAAGCGGCGGGCCTGCGCTCCCTGAATGAAGGCCAGAAAGTGTCGTTCGACGTCGTTCCCGACGCGCGCGGCGCCAAGGCGGCGAATCTGAAGGCCGTCTAATTCCGGCTTGAAGACTTTCGTGAAATCGGGCGGCGGGAGAAATCTCGCCGCCCCTTTCATTTGATACGGCTCACCGGTTCGGCGAGATCGAGGGAAATTGAATCCCGATGCGCCTCTGGCCCGTCGCCGGCGGTTCGACCTTCACGGTTTTGGGTCCGCGCGTCGCATCCGGCTCGATAGCGGGTCACGCTGTACAGGCCCTTCGGCATTTGAAGCAGAACCCACGGCCCCTGACAGTCGAACTCAGCGAGTACCGCGCCGGTGTTGTTCATCAGCTTGACATGCTCGTTGGCCACGAACTGCGCAGCGCCATTCGAGAACTCGAGCCTGATCGGATAGGCGGCGAATTTCGGATCGTCCTTGGCAGAACCCACGCCGGTACAAACGGCCGTGACATTGCCCATCGCAATCGGTGCATCCATCGGCAGAGCGGCGGCAAAGGCCTGCGTGGAGGCGAGCACGATACCAGACGCTAACGTGAAGATTTTCATGCGAAATTTCCCTTTCAAAATATGCGTGGCGAGATTGACGGCCACGACCAGATAACAAAACGCCGCATGCTGGCCACCGTTCCCGCTTTGAGTATACTCCCGGCTGGTTGAGGGCTGGGGGAACAATGCGTGAGTTGATTTTGGCGGCGGGTTGCCTTGCGCTCGCGGCGTCGCCGGCATGGGCTACAGCAACCAAAGCGCACGCCGTGGCGCATATGAAAACACTAGACGGCGGCGATGCCGGGACGGTCGATTTCGCGCAGACCAATCACGGCGTGATGCTCACCTTCGATCTACACGGTCTGCCGCCCGGCACGCACGGCATCCACATCCACACCAGCGGCAATTGCGATGCCAAAACGAAATTCACCAGCGCCGGACCGCATTTCATGACGGAGCAGAAAAACCATGGCTTCCTTGTAAAAGGCGGCCCGCATCCCGGCGACCTGCCGAACCAATACGCCGCAGCTGACGGAACGCTGCACGCGTCGACGATCAGCAACATGTTCGCGCTCGGCAACGGCAAGAAATCGATCTTCGACCACGACGGTGCGTCGATCATCGTCACCTCGAAAGGCGACGATTATACGAGCCAGCCACAAGGCAATTCGGGCGATCGCATCGCGTGCGGCGTGATCGTACGCACCGCCGGACCGAAGCCGCGCAAAGGTACCAAGCAAAACGCGCATAAGTAATTCGTGCATGCTCGCGCGGGACTCGAAGATTCGGCGCCATGCTCACGCTTCATCAGATGCAGATCTCGGGCAACTGCTACAAGGTGCGGCTGTGCGCGCGCCAACTCGGCATTCCACTCGCGTTGAAGGATTATGGTCTGCATGACGGCACAACGCGCGCGCCGGAATTCCTCGCGAAAAATCCGAACGGCCGCGTGCCTCTGCTCGAACTCGACGATGGCCACTTCCTGCCGGAATCTGGCGCGATCCTGTGGTATCTCGCCGAAGGCTCAAACCTGATCCCCGATGAGAGATGGGGCCGCGCCGAGGCGCATCAGTGGATGTTCTTCGAACAATACAGCCACGAGCCTTATATCGCCGTCGCGCGCTTCTGGCTGGCCTATGCGCCGCAAGCCGAGATGGACAAGAAACGTCACCTCGTGAGCGAATGGCATGAGAAAGGCGATGCCGCGCTGGGGGTGATGGAGACGCATCTCAAAACCCGCAACTGGTTCGCCGGCGAGCGCTACTCCGTCGCCGACATCGCGCTTTACGGATACACCCACCGCGCGGCTGAAGGCGGGTTCGACCTGACACGCTACCCGGCTGTGATCGGTTGGCTTGCCCGCGTCGCGACACAGCCGGGACATATCTCCATCGAGGAGCACTGGTAGAATCGCGAACAAAATGCTCCTATATTGACCATCCAATTTCAAAGCGTGGCTGGGAGAAGATGATCATGGACAATTCGCGTAAACTCGCCGCGGAATTCATCGGCACGTTCTGGCTGGTGCTGGGCGGTTGCGGCAGCGCAGTGCTTGCGGCCGGTGTTCCAACCGTGGGGATAGGCTATGCGGGCGTGGCGCTCGCTTTCGGGCTGACGGTGCTTACCGGCGCCTACGCGCTCGGCCATATTTCCGGCGCGCATTTCAATCCCGCGGTGACGTTCGGCCTGTTCGCGGCGGGACGGTTTCCGGCGAAGGACGTCATCCCGTACTGGATTGCGCAGGTGGTGGGCGGTGTGGCCGCCGGTGGCGTGCTGTACGTGATCGCAAGCGGCCTGACCGGATTCGACGCGTCGGCGGGCTTTGCTTCCAACGGCTATGGCGAGCATTCTCCACAGGGCTATTCGATGATGGCCGGCGCAGTCTGCGAGATCGTGATGACGTTCATGTTCCTGATCGTCATCATTGGCGCGACATCCTACAGCGAGCCGCAGGGCTTCGCACCGATCGCCATCGGCCTGGCGCTGACGCTGATTCACCTGATCTCCATTCCCGTGACCAATACCTCGGTGAATCCGGCGCGTTCGCTGGGCGTGGCGCTCTATCAGGGGAGCTGGGCCATCCAGCAAGTGTGGTTCTTCTGGGTCATGCCGCTGATCGGTGCCGGTCTGGCCGGGATCGTACAGCGCTGGCTCTCCGGCGGAGACCGCACACCCGTCGAATCCAAGATGTAGCATCGCGCCTTGCTTGCCTTTCGGTGGTACGCACCTATTTTCGGGTGCGACCGCTGAAAGGCAGACTTGGCTTTGACCGTTGCCATCGCCGACCGAATCGACGCCGTAGCGCTGCGCGAGACGCTGACGGCGTTCGCGCAGGCCGAACCCGACAAGGCCAAATTGCGCGCCAAGGCCCTGGCGCTGATCAAAGCTAAGTTCCAGGAGGCGCGCACGACCGTCCGCGCCGACGTCGAAAGCGGCGTCCTGCAGGGACAGGAAGCCGCCCAAGCATTGTCGGCGATCCAGGACAGCTTCGTCCAGGTTCTCTACGACTTCGCGACCAAACATTTCTATTATGCGCAGAATCCCACGGCGTCTGAACATCTCGCCATCGTCGCGACGGGAGGGTATGGGCCGCGGCGAACTCGCACCCCGGCTCCGACATCGACCTGCTGTTCCTGCGCCCCTACAAACAAACGTCATGGGCGGAGAGCGTTGTCGAGTTCATGCTCTACATGCTCTGGGATCTTGGCCTAAAGGTTGGCCACGCGGCCCGCTCCGTTCCGGAAACCTTGCGCCTTGCAAAGCAAGACGTGACCGTCCTTACGGCATTGATTGAAGCGCGCTATCTCGCCGGCGACCGGAAACTGTTTGAGGACTTGCGCAAACAGTTCCGCGCCGAAGCGACGGCGGTGTCCGGCATTGACTTCGTGAAAGCCAAACTTGCCGAACGGGATGTCCGCCACGAACGGCAGGGACAAAGCCGATATTTCGTCGAGCCCAATATCAAGGATGGCAAGGGCGGCCTGCGCGATCTTCAGACACTCTATTGGATCGGCAAATATCTTTACCACGAAGACGATGCGGCGGCGCTCGTGTCGCATCGCGTTTTCACGCGCGACGAATACGAAACCTTCTGCAAGGCGGAAGCCTTTCTGTGGGACGTACGCGTCAGGCTTCACTATCTGAGCGGACGCGCAGAGGAGCGATTGTCCTTCGATTTCCAGCCGGCGCTCGCCAAACAGATGGGATATGACGACGCCGATCCGCGCCGTGCGGTGGAAGCCTTCATGAAGGCATACTTCCTGGTCGCCAAGAACGTCGGCGATCTTACGCGCATTTTTTGCGCCGCGCTCGAAGAGCAGAACCGCAAGCCGAAACCGTCTTTGTCGCGGCTGCTGCCGGGTTTTCTGAAGCCGCGCGGCGGTGACGAGGATTTCTTTGTCGAGAACGGGCGGCTGAATGCGCGTCCACAGGCGTTTTCCGCGCGATCCCGTGAACTTGCTGCGCATCTTCCACATCGCGGACGAGAAAAATGTGGACGTGCATCCCGATGCAATGCGTACGATCACGCGCTCGCTCGATATTATTACGGACGATATTCGAGGCAATCCCGAAGCGAACAAGATATTTTTGAGTATTCTCGCATCGCATCACGATCCGGAACGTGCGCTGCGCTGGATGAATGAATCTGGAGTTTTCGGGCGATTTATCGCCGAGTTCGGCCGTGTGGTCGGCCTGATGCAGTTTAATATGTATCACCACTTCACGGTCGATGAGCATCTGATCCGCGCCGTTGGAAATGTTGCGGCGATTGAACGCGGCGAACTGAAAAACGAACACCCGCTTTCCAGCGATGTCGTCAAACGCATCAAGTCCCGTGACGCACTTTATTGCGCCATGCTGTTGCACGATATCGCCAAAGGAATGCCGGGCGATCATTCAGATGAAGGTGCAAAGATCGCCGAGAGTTTGTGTCCGCGTTGGGGACTAACACCGGAAGACACAGCCGCTGTCGCATGGCTGGTGAAGAACCATCTGGTCATGAGCGACACGGCGCAGCGGCGCGATCTTTCCGATCCCAAGACGGTGCGCGATTTTGTTGGCGTGGTGCAGACCCCGGAAATGCTGCGCCTTCTGCTGGTCCTGACTGTCGCTGACATCCGGGCCGTCGGCCCGGGCGTGTGGAATGGCTGGAAAGGCCAATTGCTGCGGGAATTGTACTACGAAGCCGAAGCGTTGATGACCGGCGGCGATGCAGCCCCAGCCCGCGCCGCACGTATCTCGCAGGCGAAAGAAAAGCTCGCGGCGCGGATCGCGGACATTCCGGACAAAGAACGCGAACGCGCGCTCACGCGCCACTACGATTCTTATTGGCTGACATTCGATGAGACCGCGCACGAGCAGCATGCTCGCCTGATGACACGCGCCGATACGGCCGGCGATCTCATTGCCCTGATGGCCGAAAGCAACGACTTCCGGTCGGTAACGGAGGTCGTAATCTACACGCCGGATCATCCCGGCCTGTTCTCGAAATTATCCGGCGCAATCGCGGCGTCAGGCGGCTCGGTTGTCGATGCAAAAGCGTTCACGACCAGTGACGGCTTCGCGCTCGACGTCTTCTCTGTGCAGGATGCGGAAGGCGGCACATTTGGCGATGCCAGTCGCGTAAACAGGCTGCGAAAAGTCATTTCGCAAACACTCACCGGCGAAACGAGGCCACGCACCTTGCTCGCAAGGGAGCGGCCGAGAAGGCGCACGAAGGCATTCCGGGTTCGTCCGCGCGTGCATTTCGACAACAACGCGTCCTTGATTGCGACCGTGGTGGAGGTCGAAGGGCTCGATCGCCCAGGACTGCTCTACAATATTGCCCACGCGCTGTTTCAATCCGGTCTGTCGATCTCCTCGGCCATTGTCTCGACCTACGGCGAGCGCGCGATGGACGTGTTCTATGTTCGCGATGCTTTCGGCCACAAAATCGTCCACCCCGAACGTCTCAAGTCGGTCGAAGAAAGACTGCTCCGCGCCATGACCGACGAGCCCCTTGAAGCGGCAGCCGCGTCCGGTGCATAAGGCGCGACCTTTTTGCGAGCCTTTCCATGACTGCCGACAGACCCCAACTCGTTCTCTCCGGCATGCAGCCGACGAACACGCTCCATCTCGGCAACTATCTGGGCGCGCTGAAGAACTGGGTGCGGATGCAGACTGAAATGCCGTGCCTGTTCTGCGTCGTGGACATGCATGCTCTGACGCAAGAGTCCGGCTACGCCAAAGCCGATGACGTGCGCCGCGCAACACGCGAAGTTGCGGCCGCCTATATCGCTGCCGGCGTCGATCCAAAGAACACACCTCTGTTTGCGCAGTCGATGGTGAAGGAACACAGCGACACTGGCCTGGATATTCAATTGCGTGGCGCGGCTCGGTTGGCTCGACCGCATGACGCAGTTCAAGGAGAAATCCGGCAAGCACAAGGAGCGTGCATCCGTGGGCCTCTACACCTACCCGGTGCTGATGGCGGCGGATATTCTTGTCTATAAAGCGACGCATGTGCCGGTCGGCGAAGACCAGAAACAGCATCTCGAACTGGCGCGCGATATTGCACAGAAGTTCAACAACGATTTCTGCGTTGCAGATTTCTTCCCACAGCCAGAGCCGGTGATCACGGGACCGGCGACGCGCGTGATGAGCTTGCGCGACGGGCACGAAGAAAATGTCGAAAACGGATGAAAGCGACAACTCACGCATCAACCTGACCGACAGCGCGGACACCATCGCGCAGAAAATCCGCAAGGCGAAGACCGACCCGAACCCATTGCCCGAAGAAAAAAAGGGCATCGAAGGACGGCCAGAAGCGGAAAACCTGATCAATATCTACGCCGCACTCGACGATTCGACGCAAGAAAAGGTGCTAGCGGAGTTCGGCGGCAAACAGTTTTCGGAGTTCAAAAACGCGCTCGCTGATTTGACGGTTGCTAAGGTCGCGCCGATTGCCGATGAGATGCGCCGCCTGCTTGGCGACATTACTGAGATCGACCGCATCCTGCGCGACGGCGCTTTCAAAGCGCGCACCATCGCCGCGCCCATCATGGATGAGGTGAAGAAAGTCGTTGGCTTCGTCGCTTAAGTCTTCTTCGGACTGACCGGCGCATTGGGATCGATGCCGTAGGTGAACATCACGTCGTGATCGCGGCGCACAAGGCTTTGGCCTCCATCGATCACGATCGTCGTTCCGGTCATCGATTGTACGCGCGCGATAAAGCTCACCGCCTCGGCGATATCTTGTGGCGTGTTACCCCTGACCAAGTGGCGCTCTGCCATGCGCGAGTTGAAAGCCCTCTTCGGTCTGCTCTCCGCTACGCAAAGTGAGTCCCGGCGCGATGCCGACAACGCGAACCTTCGGCGCCAGCGCCATCGCTAGGAGTTGCGTCGCGGACTGCATCGCCGATTTCATGATGGTGTAGGACAGGAAATCGGGATTGAGGTTGAACACCTTCTGATCAAGAAGATTGACAATCAATCCGCGGCCTTCGAGTTGCTTTACGAACACATGCGATAGAAGGACGGGCGCGCGCAAATTGGAGCGATAGAGCCCGTCCATCGTCTCTGCATTCACATTGGAGATGTCGTCGTAGGCAAATGCGGCAGCGCTGTTCACGAGAAACGTACAAAGGCCGATTTTCTCACGCACTTGCGCGAAAAATCTTCTCCGCCACATCGGCTTCCGACAGATCGCCCTCGACGACCGCGACTTTGTGGCCTTGGGCCTGTCAATTCCTGCGCGAGCGGCGCGGCAGTTGCAGCCTTGCGGGCATGGATTGCGACCGGCCAGCCCTCCGACGCGAGACGTCGTACAATCGCAGCCCCAAGCCTGATGCCTCCGCCCGTGACAAGCGCGCACCCGTTACGGCCTGGAATCCCTTCGGTCATTGGCTGCGCAACCGATAGATTTCGACACCGGCCGCCGCCGCCGCATCGTAGATATCCGGCTTCACGATCGAGACACGACAAGCGAGTACGCGCGGGTCCCTGAAGCAGAGCACGATCAGCTCTTCAAGCAGCGTCTCTATCAGCAGGACATGCGGCCGGTTGGGCCATTCCTGTATAGCGGTATGAATCGGGTCGTAATCGATAACAGACGCGAGGCCTTCGCTCTGAAGGTGCGATTTGCCATCGCCGAACATCTCGACATTGACGATGATGCGCTGCGGCTTGTCCGGGTGGCGCTCGTGCGCGTGGACACCGAGGCGCACATGCGTGACCAGATCGCGGACCATCATGCGGGCATAGCCGCTCTCGCCGGTCCATCCGGCGGTCACTGTTTTATCGGGTGCGTTCATGGGTGGTGGTCTATCACCCCGCTCTTGTCCGCAGCAATCCTGATAGTCCGGGCTATTCGCCGCCTTCGGCTGGTAATCCCTCCTGCCGCCAGCGGATCATACCGCCGGGAAGATTGGCCAGACGCGTGAAGCCTGCCTGCCTGAGGAAATTGATCGCCTGCGCCGAGCGGGCGCCGGAGCGGCAAATCGCGACAATGGGCTTATCCTTCGATAGCTCGTTCACACGCTCTGGAAGCGCTCCAAGCGGGATCAGCACCGATCCCTCGATATGGCCGAGCGGTCCAACGAATTCGTCCGGCTCGCGAACGTCGAGAAGTTGCACTGCGCGCGCGTTTTCCTCGACCCATTGCGGATCGATTTCGGGAGTTCCCGAAAAAGTGACGGTCAGCGGCGCCCAGTCGGGATCGGCCATCGGTGCATGTCCTTCCACAAATCCGCATTTCATGTTCGCCGGCACCGCCACATCGATTTGCTTAGGATGGGCGAGCCGCAGGTTCTTCATCGTGAGCGAAAAGTCGGCCTCGCTCAATCCATCACCGAGGCGCGGGTTGAACGCGCGCTCCTCCGCTACGCTGGTCGCGGTAAGGCCGCGATAGTCATGTGCCGGGTAAAGCGGGCATTCGTCGGGCAGCGAAAAGATCTTCTCGCGCACCGAGCGATACAGTTGTCCCGCGTCGCCTTCCTGAAAGTCCGTGCGGCCACAGCCGCGGATCAACAGGCTATCGCCTGTGAACGCCATCGCCTCGCCGTCGAGCACATAGGTCACGCAGCCCGCCGTGTGGCCAGGCGTGGCACGTACGCCAAGCGATCGCATTCCGAAAGAGATGCGGTCGCCGTCGTTCAGAGTGCGGTCGGCGCCGAAGGCACCGCTGGCTTTCGAGACCAGGATGCTGCTGCCAAGCCGTTGCTTGAGAAGCCATGCGCCAGTGACGTGGTCGGCATGCACATGGGTATCAAGCGTGGCGACAAGCGTGAGGCCCAATTCCTCGATCAGCGCGCCGTCCCGTCGCACCTGCTCGAACACCGGATCGATGAGAACGGCATAGCCGTCCTCCGCCAGAAGGTAAGTGTAAGTCGATGACGCCGGATCGAACATCTGGCGGAAAGTCAGCACGGAACCCTGCCCAGCTTTTGCTTTGGAATCGTCGAGACGCGCTATTATATCCGCGCCATGGACGACAGCGCAGCACAAGACGCGGCCCCCGCTCAAGGGCGTTGGACGGATTCAGGCCTATCTGAAGACACTTCCCG
>JBBCHP010000023.1:0-50107 GCA_037201525.1 Rhizomicrobium sp.
ATGACGACTCGGATCGATCTTTTCACCGACGGCGCCTGCTCGGGAAATCCGGGCCCCGGCGGATGGGCGGCACTCCTGCGCGCTGGCCGTCACGAGAAAGAAGTGTCCGGTGGCGAGCCGATGACGACGAACAATCGCATGGAGATGATGGCGGCGATCCGAGGGTTGGACGTCTTGCGCAAGCCGTCTGAGATCACCGTGCATACGGATTCGCGCTATCTGCTGGATGGCGCAACGAAGTGGCTGAAGCGCTGGAAAGCTAACGGCTGGAAAACCGCGGACAAAAAGCCGGTGAAAAACGACGATCTGTGGCGCGAACTCGACGCACTGCTCGCGCGGCACTTCGTGACGTGGCGCTGGGTGCAAGGACATTCCGGCCATACGGAAAACGAACGTGTCGATGCTTTGGCGCGCGCCGAGATCGAACAGTTCAAGGGCTAGCCGGCCAGGTGCGCAGCGCCGGACGGGATTTCCGCCGGCGCCGCCGTCTCGTCACATCAAAGCTGCTTCACGATCGCTTCGGCGCTCGACACCGAGAACGCACCGGGTTCTTCCACGCTCAGCGCTTTTACAACGCCATTATCCACGATCATCGCATAACGCTGGCTGCGCTGGCCCATGCCGAAGCGCGTGCCGTCCATTTCGAGACCGAGCGCGCGGGTGAAATCGCCATTGCCGTCGGCCAGCATCATCACCTTGTCGCCGGCTCCTTGCTGATCGCCCCAGGCGCCCATCACGAACGCATCGTTGACCGACACACAGGCGATAGCGTCAACGCCCTTCGCACGAATCTCGTCGGCATGCTGAATGAATCCCGGCAGATGCTTTGCAGAGCATGTCGGCGTGAACGCGCCTGGAAGTGCGAACACGACGACCTTCTTGCCTGCGAACAGATCATCGGTCTTCACCGGTTTCGGTCCGCCATCATGCTTCTGCATCAACGTTGCCGACGGAACCTTGTCACCCACCTTGATCGTCATGTTTTCTCCATATTGTTAAGCCGGCGGCGGTTTTAGCCCAGCGCCCGCCGTACCGCAAAGGATTTGCGATTACCCACAACCGGCGTGCTACAATTGCGTATGGCTTCGGTGAACAAAGATCAAAATGAGAGCGGCTTCTTACTAGGGAAGCTGTTGATCGCGCTGCCCGGCATGCCGGACCCGCGTTTTGAGAAGAGCGTTATCCTGATGTGCGCGCATTCCGACAGGGGCGCGATGGGGTTGATCGTCAACAAGCCGCTTGAAGGTCTGGCGTTTCGCGAATTGATCGAGAAGCTTGACGTGCAACCGACGGCGAATACGCCCGACCCATCCGTTCTATTCGGCGGCCCGGTCAGCACCGGACAGGGCTTTGTAATTCATTCCTCCGAATACGATGCGAAAGACGCGACCATGGCGGTCACGCCGGAGATTTCCCTAACCGCGAGCGTGGAGATCCTTCGCGACATGGCCGAAGGCCGCGGACCGCACAAGTCCCTATTCGCGCTCGGCTATGCCGGATGGGGGCCCGGCCAGATCGAAGGCGAGTTGCAGACGAACGGCTGGATCCACTGCGATCCCGACACGGCAATCGTGTTCGATTTAGCACATGACGCCAAGTGGCGCGCAGCGCTGGCGAAACTCGGTGCCGATATATCAGGCTTGTCCGCCGAGGCCGGCCGCGCCTGAATCAGGCTCGACCTTGATCGCTGTTCCCGGATTGTAGTGGCGCGCGATGTAGTTGAGAGCATCGGCAAGCGGCAGCGGAGGAGAATAATAGAATCCCTGCGCAAACTCGCAGCCGATTTCTTTAAGCAACGCCGCATCTTCTTCGCTCTCCACACCTTCAACGACGACATCGCGTTTGAGATCGTGTGCGAGCGTCACGATGGAGCTGAGAACGACGCCGCCGTCGGACTCGCGGTGCGTGCCGCCGTGACGCGATAGAAAGCTCTTGTCGATTTTCACGGTGTCGAATGGAATATCCTTGAGCTGGCTCAAACTCGACTGCCCTGTACCGAAATCGTCGATCGCAAGGCCGGCGCCGAGCGCGCGAATACGGCGCAGGATTGCCTGAGCGTTTGCGGCCGCGACGCTTTCCGTCACTTCCAGCTTCATCGTCCCCGGCACGATCCCGCAATCGGCGAGAAGTTGCCGCAACATGGTTTCAAACGCCGGATCGCGCAATTGCCGGCGCGAAACATTGACGCTCGCAAACAGCGGCGGTGTCAGCGGAAAGAAGCGCTGCCATTGCGACAGATCGTGCGCCGCCTGTTCGAGCGCGAACTGTCCCAGGGTGACGATCAATCCAGTCTCTTCGCAATGCGCGATGAAATCATCCGGCGAGATCAGTCCGCGCTCCGGATGACGCCAGCGGATCAGCGCCTCAAACCCCGCAACCGAGTTGTCCTTCACGCGCACGATCGGCTGATAGAAGACTTCGAGCTGTTCCTGCTCGATTGCGCCGCGCAACTCGGCTTCCAGCGCGACGGAATCCCCCGACGCAAAATTGCTCATTGCGCGCGCATAGACACGCACGCATCCGCCGCCATCCTGCTTGGCCTGCATCAACGCCAGTTCCGCGTTTTTCACCAGATCGCCGCCATCGCGCGCGTCGGCACCAACACCAAGACCGATGCTCGCGGAGGCGAAGATGTTGCGTCCATCCTGCACATAGGCGGCCGCACACGCTTCCGCGAGTTCGGCACCGATCGTCGCCGCAGTCCCTTTCGAACGGCGAAAAAGCAACGCGAACCCATCGCCACCGATGCGGAAAACATCCGCCTGATCAACCGCATGCGCTTTCAAGCGATCCGCGACCCGCACCAGCAACGCATCGCCACCCGCGTCACCCAAACTGGCATGGATCGCCTTGAAGCGGTCGATATCCAGAACCGCCAACGTCGCATCCATGAATCCGTCGCCCATTTTCTCGAAGGCGATCATCAGCGCTGCACGATTGCCCAGACTCGTCAAAGGATCGGTCGGTGACTGGTCGGGTGCAGAGTTCTCACCTTCCTTGCGCGTCGTGATGTCTGCGATCAGGCCAAGACAACGGCTGGCGCGATTGTCCACACCCATCATCGTCGCGCGCAGTTCAAACCATCGATACAGCCCGTTCTCACTGCGGACGCGGAATTCGATACGAAACGCCAGGCCCGCCTGTTCTCGATAGTCCGTCACAGCCCGTTCATAAACCGCGCGATCATCTGGATGGATTCGTTCGACCCATGTCCGATTGGGCATGGTAGCATCGGTCGCCTTGAGACCGATCAGCGATGCCGCTTCGCGCGACAGCAAAACCTCGTCGGATTCGAACTCAAGATCGAAGATGCCCTGATGCGCCGCGCCTATTGCCTTTCGCGCAGCGGGATCATCTCCACTCATCTGAAGACCGGGAAAGACGGCAATGCCCTCGCCTGCGACAACCGCAAGCGCGAGCAACACGGCGCCGGCTGCCGCAAATCCGCCGGCAATGTCCGGCGCAACGGTTGTGTCGCCCAGTACACCGATCGAGGAAAGTGTCGATGCGAGCGCGACCAGGGCGAATACGGCGGCACTCGGCGCCAACACGCGCGCGGGCTGCCAACCGAAACGTCCGCGATGCACGAGATAGGCCGTGATCGCAGCCGTCCCCACAACGACCAGCGCATAGACAAAATCGGTGGCGCCGGGAATCCCCAGATAAGCAAGGATCGAAAGACCGATGACGCCTATGACGCCCCGGTCGAGCCAACGCCCTGCCCATCGCCACATCCCGTCGATGGGCGCGACGTTGTCGGCGAGCCGTATACCGGATACCAACGCAAGCCCGGCGAAAAGCGCCGTCAATCCGTAAGGCCCGCCGACATAGGTCGCGAGGCTTCTGTCGAACATGCCGGTGCCGGCCAGCCGCGTCAGAAGGATGAGAAGGAGCGTAAGCGCCGCCCAGAGCGGCGGCTTGTGAGCCGACATGACGGCAAGGCCGCCCGCGATCGCCGCGGCGGCAAAAATCAATCCGCCGATGGCTGCGATAAAGATTCCGAGTTGGCGGTTGTGTGCGGCGAGCGCGGGCTCGGTCCACGCCAAGATCGACGGAGGCTCCTGTGCATTGCTGATGCCGACAGCAACCGGCGCGTTGGCACCCGCAGGTATCGTGATCCGGTAGGCGTGTCCGCCATACGCCTTTGCCGTCTCAATAAGGATGCTCTGATCCGGACTTGCGAGGCTTATGATGACGGGCCGTGTCGGGCGCGGCATCACACGCAGCGCATCGGCGGCATCCTGGCCGGCTTGCAAAACGCGTGTTGCGGGACGCGATGTCGGATTTGTGACCGTGAACGTGTACCACGCGTCGCCACTTGCCTTAGACGCCTTCGGCGCAGGATAAGTGCCAAGCATATCTTTGAGTTCGATCACGGAATCGGATTCGCCGAGATTGATGCTGTGGCTGTTCTGCTGTGGCGGAGCAGCGAGTGCCGCCAGCCCTGCAGAAAGCATCGCGACAAGTGCCGCGGCGAATGCCCATCGTTTCATCAAGCGGATCTTGGCCCAGACCGTAAAAGCGGCGCTAACCTACAGGCGCTTCGTCGGCGAGCAAAGCGAATAGGGCGTGGTCACGCCATTCGCCGTTAATTTGCAGATAGCCGCGCGCGAGACCTTCCTGACGGAATCCGACCTTGGCCAGAAGATTTTTGGATGGCTCATTGCCCGGCAAACAGGCTGCTTCGATACGATGCAGTCCGAGCGTAAAGAAAATAAACGGCACCAGCGCACGCACGGCGTCGAACATATGACCGCGGCGTGCGACCCGTTCTCCGATCCAATAGCCGAGCGCGCAGCATTGCGTGACGCCGCGGCGCACATTAGACAGCGTGCAGCCGCCCAACAGCGCATCGTCCTCATGGCGAAAAACAAAAAACGCGTAAGCTGAGTCGAGGCGTGTCTCTTTTTGATAGCGCTTGATGCGGCGTCGAAACGCGCTCTTGCTGAGCTCATCGCCCGCCCACGCAGGCTCCCAGGGCGCCAGAAACTCGCGGCTCTCGCCCCGCGTTGCCGCCCAACTCGCATAATCGCCCATCCGCGGATAACGCAGATAGACTTCACGGCCGCGTATGACGGGTTGCTGGCCGCCCGGAAACGTCAAGCCGCGCATAAACGCCATCGGACCTGAGTTCATTCGGCGGCGCGCATCGTCACGGTGCCGCCAAAACGCGCGGAGAAATCCTCATAGCTCTCGAGACGAGAAATGGGCCCCAATGCGGCGACAGCGGGTTGTGGCGAATTCATGAGACGCGAGCCAAACCGCCGAACGGCATTCGTGTCAACCTCATCGAGCTTCGCGGTCAATTCCTCGATGCTCAGAAGGCGGCCATAAGAGAACATCTGACCGGCAATCTGCTCCGCGCGGTTCATGGGACGCTCAAGTCCCATCAACAGGCTAGACTTGAGTTGCGCCTTGGCGCGGGCGACTTCCGCATCGTTCGCGCTTTCAGCGAGTGCCGCCATCTCGCCGGCGATCACAGGCGCGATTTCCCCCGCCTCCGTGCCACCCGTGCCGGTGTAGACACCGATGAAGCCGGAATCGTTCGCGCTCTGGGTGAAAGCATAGATCGAATAGCAAAGGCCGCGCTTCTCCCGGATTTCCTGGAAGAGCCGCGAAGACATACCGCCGCCGAGCGCCGTCGTGTAGACCTGTGCGGCATAGACGTCCGGATCGGTTTGCGAGACACCGGGAAATGCGAACGCCAGATGCGCCTGTTCCAGATCGTCGATCTTGCGCAAATCGCCGCCACCCCAGAATGCCTGCGCCGGCTTTGGTGTTTCGCCGGTCGTGAGGCCGCCAAATTTCTCTTGAGCCAGTTTCAAGATTCCGGCGTGATCGACCGCGCCCGACGCCACCAGTGTCATACCGCTCGCGCGATAGTTCGCCTGCATGTAGGTGCGCAGATTTTCGCGCGTGAATGCGGCGACGGTGTCGTCTTCGCCGAGGATCGGCCAACCGAGCGGCTGACCCGGATAAATCGTCGCCTGAAGATGATCGAAGATGATGTCGTCCGGCGTATCGCGTGCCTGACCAATCTCCTGCAACACGACCTGACGCTCGCGCTCAAGTTCGGATTGTTCGAACGTCGGACGCGTGAGGATATCGGCGAGTATGTCCAGGGCCAACGGCACATCGGCTTTCAGCACACGCGCATGAAACGCGGTCTGCTCGCGACTCGTATAAGCATTGAGGAAACCGCCGACCGATTCCATTTCTTCGGCGATGTCGCGTGCGGTGCGTCGCTCAGTGCCTTTGAAGGCCATATGTTCGAGCATGTGAGAGATGCCCATCACGGGCTTTGTCTCGTTGCGTCCGCCGCAATTGACCCACACGCCGAGCGCCGCGCTTTCAAGCTGCGGCATCGGATCGGAAATGACTGTCAAGCCATTGGAAAGTATGGATATTTCTATTGTCATCAGACCGGCACTCTAGCGGCGATATGGGCTCGAACCAAGCCAAATCGGACCCGCGACTCCAGTCTTTTTTTGTGTGGTTTACCGGTCCGCTAAGTATCGGGAGACACGCGGAATTTTGCCCTGCCCCGTTCCAGCTCTCCCTAAGATAGCTTCAAAAAATGCTCTTTCAGGAGCACTAATTACTATCAAAAGTTGCCCCCTCGCTAGGTCGGAGGCCCGCCGAGATGCAGCCGTCCGCGCGAGACGTGATAGGCGATATAGACCCCAAACAGCACCGCCGCGAGCCCGAACCAGGTGATCGCGTATTGCAGATGCTCATTGCGGAAGGTCACGACCGTCTGCCCGCCCTTCGGCCAGCCGCCAGGATTGGGCGCCCGCGTCAACTTCGATCACTGCAGGCGCCGCGAGATTCAAAATCCCATCTATCCTCGCAATACCTGCCAGATCATGCGCGAACCAGATGCGATGCGCAGGGTCGGGGTGCGGTGTGAACCAGCCTGGCGGATCGGGCACGCGCCAGACGCCCACCACATGCGCGTCGCCCTCAATTTGTCCGGCAACACGCGTTTCAGGAGCGAGCTTCTCTTTCGGCACAACGCCACGGTCGATCAGAAATACGCGTCCGTCGCGCGCCGTGAACGGAACGATGACGTGGTAGACCGGAAGCCCGCCATCGACCGTTCCGAAGACATAAGCCTCTTTCGAATTGTCGAAGTGTCCATCGAGCGCGACGCGGCGATATTGCGCCGCGGATCCCATCGCGATCGCAGCATCGGGTGAAATCGGCGCCGCATGTATGTTGCTATTCACCTGCGCGATAAGGCCGAGCTTCCACTGCAAACGATCGAGCTGCCAAATGCCGAGTGCGATCAGGATTGCGAACAGCACCGCGCTCGCAAACGTCAGTTTCCAGAGAGGGCGGAAGTGGAGCATGGGCCAAGCCTAGCCCAACCTGCCCTCGCCTGCTTTGTGCTTGTATTGCAGGACGAGCAGCAGCGATTTCATAAACCGCAACATTGCGAACGACAGGATCAGGATGAGCGGAATCCAGATTATGGCATGCACCCAATAGGGCGGCGAGTATTTGACTTCGACCACGAGCGCGGAGCCTGCGACGATCGCGCCGACGATCAGGATGACGAACACTGCCGGTCCGTCGCCCCGCGTCGAACATCGCGTAGTCCAGCCCACAGGCCGGACAGCGCGATGCAATTCGCAGATAGCCGTCGAAAAGGTTGCCCTTGCCGCAGCGCGGGCAGAGCCCGAGCAATGCGGCGATGGCGGTCTTGGGCTCAGTTGTCACCCCGTTACGGCCGAGGCGCCCCAGACATAAATCCAGGTAAACAAGAACAGCCAAACCACATCGACGAAGTGCCAATACCACGCGGCCGCCTCAAAGCCGAAGTGGCGCTCGGGCGTGAACTGGCCCTGCATCGCGCGGAACAGGCAGACGATCAGGAAGATCGTGCCCACCATGACGTGAAAGCCGTGGAAGCCTGTCGCCATGAAGAACGTCGAGCCATAGATCGCACCGAGATTGCCCACGCCTGTGGCCAGCACCGCATGCGCCGGATCGGTGAACGGCACCAGCGCCGCACCATTGAATCCAAAGGTGAACGGCGCGTGGCTGTATTCATAGGCCTGGATGCAGGAGAACGACAGGCCAAGGCAGATCGTCAGGATCAGCCCCTGAATCGTGCCCTTGTTGTCGCCGTGCTGCAGCGCGTGATGTGCCCATGTCACCGTCGTCGCCGAGGTGAGCAGGATCAGCGTGTTGAGCAGCGGAAAGTGCCACGGGTCGAGTGTGACGATACCGGACGGCGGCCACTGCCCGATGGAAACGTCGTGTGGGAAGAACGCCGAATTGAAATAGGCCCAGAACCACGCGACGAAGAACATCACTTCCGATGCAATAAACAGCACCATGCCGAAGCGCAGGTGCAACTTCACCACCGGCGTGTGGTTGCCCTTGACGACCGATTCCTGAATGACATCACGCCACCAGCCGACGAACATGAACAACAGCAGCGCGAAACCGGCAAAGAATATCCAAGGCGTGCCGTTCAGTGGTGCGAACGCCGCGTAGTCCTTGTTCATCCAAAGGACGGCACCCGCGAGCATCGTGAAAGCCGCGATCGAACCGACGATCGGCCACGGGCTCGGATCGACGAGATGGTAATCGTGGTGGACTTCGCTATGCGCCATTGAACTCAAGCCCCTTTGTCCTTCGATGTGCCGCGAGGCGTCAGCCGCCCCACTTCACCACCGACATCAGAAACACCAGAATAACGAGCCCGCCGAGCGCGAGCGCGAGCGCGATGTTGCGCATACGGCGGTTGCGGTCGAAGCCCTCATTGTCATCCATCGCCTCACGTCCAAAATCCGAGCGGCGCGATATGTGCGATCCGCTCGCCGATCAGGGCGGCGAACAGCGCGAACAGATACAGAAGCGAAATCCCGAACAGCCGCTTGGCCGCAGGCTCGCGGGCTGCATCGGTCTCGCGCAGCACGGCCACGCTCTGCCACAGGAACCAGCCACCAAGACCGGCGGCGCTGGCGAGATAGACAGGACCGGCAAAGCCAAGCGCGACCGGCGCAAGACCGGCAGGTACCAGCACCAGCGTGTACGCGAAGATGTTCCAGCGCGTCACGCGCTTGCCGCTGACGACGGGAAGCATGGGCACACCGGCACGCGCGTAATCGTCGGAGCGGAACAGCGCGAGCGCCCAGAAATGCGGCGGGGTCCACAGGAAGATGATCGCGACCAACACGAGCGGCGCCAGCGATAGCGACCCGGTCACAGCGGCCCAACCGATCGCGGACGGCAACGCACCAGCCAATCCACCGATCACGATGTTCTGCGGTGTCCGGCGCTTCAGCCAAAGCGTATAGACCCCGACATAGAAGAAGATGGTGAAGGCCAGCAGCGCAGCCGCCGCAACGTTCACGAAGAGCCACATCAAAGCCACCGACGCGACCGAAAGCGTATACCCGAAGCCGAGCACATCGCTGCGTGCGATCCGCCCCATCGGGATAGGACGCGTCGCAGTGCGCGACATTACCGCGTCGATGTCGCTGTCATAGGCCATGTTGAGCGCGCCGGACGCCCCTGCTCCCACCGCGATGCAAAGCAGCGCCGTGAACGCGACGAGCGGATGCACGTTGCCGGGCGCGATCACCATTCCAGCCAACCCCGTGAACACGACCAACGACATCACGCGCGGCTTCAGGAGCGCGAAGAAGTCGCCGACGGTGGCGGTCGGGTGAGCGGTGTGAAGGACGTCGGCCGTTGCCATGGCTTTCCTCAGACGACCTTCGGCAGATCGTTAAAGGTATGGAATGGCGGAGGCGAAGAAACAGTCCATTCCAGCGTTGTTGCACCGACACCCCAAGGATTGTCACCTGCACGGCGCTTGGCCACGAACGCTTGCACCAGCATCACCAGGAACACGAGCACACCAAAGCCCGCAATAAACGCACCGATGGAGGACACGAAGTTCCAGCCCGCGAACGCGTCCGGATAATCGGCGTAGCGGCGCGGCATGCCCTGAAGACCGAGAAAGTGCATCGGGAAGAACGCGAGGTTCACACCGATGAACGTGATCCAGAAGTGCAGCTTGCCGAGGAACTCGTTGTACATGTAGCCGGTCATTTTCGGGAACCAGAAATAAAAGCCCGAGAAGATCGCGAACACGGCACCGAGCGACAGCACATAGTGGAAGTGCGCTACGACGTAATAGGTGTCCTGCAGCGAGACATCGACGCCGGCATTGGAGAGCACGACACCGGTCACGCCGCCGACGGTGAACAGGAACACAAAGCCGATCGCCCACAGCATCGGCGTCTTGAACTCGATCGAGCCGCCCCACATCGTCGCGATCCAACTGAACACCTTGATGCCGGTTGGGACCGCGATGACCATCGTCGCCGCGACGAAATACGCTTTCGTGTCGACGCTGAGACCCACCGTGTACATGTGGTGCGCCCAGACCAAGAAGCCGATGAAGCCGATTGCAACCATCGCGTAGGCCATGCCGAGATAGCCGAACACCGGACGCTTGGAGAACGTCGCGATGACGTGGCTGATCATGCCGAAGCCGGGAAGGATCAGGATGTACACTTCGGGATGGCCGAAAAACCAGAACAGATGCTGGTAAAGGATCGGATCGCCGCCGCCTGACGCGTTGAAGAACGCGGTTCCGAAGTGGCGATCGGTCAGCAGCATCGTGATCGCGCCGGCGAGAACCGGCAGCGAGAGCAGCAACAGGAACGCCGTCACAAGAATAGACCACACGAACAGCGGCATCTTGTGCAGGGTCATGCCCGGGGCGCGCATGTTCAGGATCGTGGTGATGAAGTTGATCGCGCCCAGGATCGAGGACGCACCGGCGACATGCAGCGAGAAGATCGCGAAATCCATCGCGGGGCCGGGAGATCCGTACGTGGAGAGCGGCGCATAGAGCGTCCATCCGCCACCGACACCCGTGCCGCCGCTGTCGCCTTCGACGAACATCGAAAGCACCAGGAAAGTGAAGGAGAACGGCAGCAGCCAGAACGAGATATTGTTCATGCGCGGGAACGCCATGTCCGGCGCGCCGATCATCAGCGGCACCAGCCAGTTCCCGAATCCGCCGATCATCGCCGGCATGATCATGAAGAACACCATGATCAGGCCGTGGCCGGTCACGAAAACGTTGAAGGTATGCGTTTCCTTGAAGACCTGCATGCCGGGATACATGAGTTCGGCACGCATGAACATGGAGAGCGTGCCGCCGATCAAACCGGCGCAGATCGCGAAGATAAGGTACATCGTTCCGATGTCCTTATGGTTCGTCGAATAGACGTAGCGGCGCCAGCCGTGGGGATGATCTTCGTGCGCGTGGGCGATGTCAGCCATGTCGCTCGTCCTTGTTATTTCGCCGCGAGGCGCGTGGCCTCGCTGTTGTCGATGGCGGCGAATTTCTTCTTCGCCGTCGCGAGCCACGCAGCATAGTCCGCATCGCTCACGACCTTCACTTCAATCGGCATGAAGGCATGCCGCGCACCACACAACTCGGAGCATTCACCGTAGTACGTGCCGATCTGCGTTGCCTGGAACCAGGTGTGATTGATGCGGCCGGGTATCGCGTCCATTTTCACGCCCATCTGCGGCAGAGCCCAGGAATGGATGACGTCCGCGCCGGCGGTATCGACCTCAACGACCTTGTTCACCGGAACAACGACGACATTGTCGACGCCGAGCAGGCGCGGCTCACCGGCTGCCTTGGCCTTGTCGTCCGATAAACCCAAAGAGTCGAACTGAAACTTCTGCACCGGGTACTCATAGGTCCAAAACCACTGTTTTCCGATTGCCTTCACGATCACGTCGGGCTTCGGGATGATCGCTTCTTTATAGAGCAGGCGGAATGAAGGAACCGCGATCACCACCAGAATGATCACCGGAATGACGGTCCAAGCCACTTCCAGCAGCGTGTTGTGGTGCGTCTTGCTGGGCGTGGGATTGGCGCGCTGGTTATAGCGCACCACAATCCAGACCAGCAGCGCGAGCACAAAGAGGCTGATGAACGTGATGATGTAGAGGAGCATGCGATGGAAGTCTTCGATGTCCGCCATCACCGGCGACATCGCAGGCTGGAAGGTCAGACCCCAGTTCTGCGGCAGCGCCAGCGCGGTCCCGGCCCACGCCGTCGCCGCCGCTGCCACGCCCGTGCCGATGCCGAATTTTCTCAAGGACATGAGGCGACCTCGCAATGTTCCAAACGGGGAACAGCCGCCGCCGTTCCCCTTAAGATTCTTGCGGAGGATTTAGAGGGCCTAAGCCCCTAAAGTCATTGCGACCTTATGGCACGGGGCGAGGAAATCCCTATATCTGGGAGCATCACGCTCCCATTCGAGGTTTCTATGACGCAGGCAAACGACCTTTTCTTCTCCCGCACCGGTATGGACCGCGACCGCGTCCAATCCACTATCGACGACGCGCTTAGAGGGTCGGACGATGGCGAACTGTTTCTGGAGTATCGCCAAAGCGAATCATTTTCTTTCGATGACGGCCGCCTGAAGGCCGCCGCATTCGACACGATGCAGGGCTTCGGCCTGCGCGCGGTATCCGGCGAAGCGACAGGTTATGCCCATGCCTCGGAAATGTCCGAAGACGCGATCAAGCGCGCAGCAGATACGGTGCGCGCAGTTGCGCGCGGACATTCAGGTGTCGCTTCGGCGTCACCTGCCCGCACCAACAAGCACCTTTATACGGACATCGATCCGCTCGGCACGGCGGAGTTCGAGATCAAGGTGAAGCTGCTCGAAGAGATGAATGCCTTTGCGCGCTCGCGCGATCCTCGTGTGAAGCAGGTGTCATGCTCGCTCACCGGCGAGTGGCAGAACATCGAAATCCTGCGGCCTGGCGGCGAGACCTATCGCGATATCCGTCCGCTGGTGCGCATCGGTGTCTCCGTTGTGGTCGAGCAGGACGGCCGTCAGGAAAGCGGCAGCTTCGGCGGCGGCGGTCGCGGCGGGTATGAAACGTACCTCGCGCCGGACTACTGGCATGCTGCAGTCGAAGAGGCGCTGCGGCAGGCGCTGGTGAACCTGTCGTCTGTGCCCGCCCCTGCCGGTGAGATGACGGTTGTGCTCGGGCCCGGTTGGCCGGGAATCCTTTTGCATGAAGCCATCGGTCACGGTCTCGAAGGCGACTTCAATCGCAAGAAGACGAGCGCGTTTGCAGGCCTGCTTGGCGAGCGCGTCGCGGCGCCCGGCGTGACGGTTGTCGATGACGGCACTATCGGCGAACGGCGCGGTTCGCTCACCATTGATGATGAAGGCACGCCCTCATCGCGCACCGTGCTCATCGAAGACGGCATTCTCAAAGGCTATATGCAGGATCGCCAGAATGCGCGCCTGATGGGGGTGGCGCCGACGGGCAACGGCCGCCGGGAGTCTTATTCCTCTTCGGTGATGCCGCGCATGACCAACACCTATATGCTCGGTGGCGACAAGGATCCCGCCGAAATTCTCGAAAGCGTGAAAAAAGGCATCTACGCGACGAACTTCGGCGGCGGACAGGTCGATATCACCAACGGCAAGTTCGTGTTCTCCTGCACCGAGGCTTACTTGATCGAAAACGGAAAGATCGGCCCGGCCATTAAAGGCGCGACACTGATCGGCAATGGACCGGACTCGCTCACGCGCGTCTCGATGATCGGCAACGACATGAAGCTCGATCCGGGCGTCGGCGTGTGCGGCAAGAACGGGCAATCCGTGCCAGTCGGCGTGGGCCAGCCGACGCTTCGTCTCGACGGCCTCACCGTCGGCGGCACGGCGGCGTGATCTTCAAGATCGTTCATGCCGAAGAGTGGCGGGCGGCGGAAGTATTGGGCGTTTATCGAGGATCGGTGAAGGACGAAGCCGACGGCTTTCTGCATTTCTCAACCGAAGAGCAGCTTATGGGAACGTTGATGCGCTATTATGCGGGCGCGGATAATCTCATTCTCGTGGCCATCGACGAAGAAGCGCCGGGAAATGCCTTGAGATACGAGCCCTCGACGGCCGGCGCCTTCTATCCGCATCTCTATGGAGACCTGCCGCTCTCGCTCGTGCTGTGGTCGCGTCCGATCGCGCGAGAGCCCGCTGGCGCATTTGTCCTGCCGCTCTAGTCATCTAGGATCGCCTTTAAGACTGTGGAGGCATCCATGCGCGATTTGACCGGTTTGAAACGCGAACTCGGTGACGGTTTCAGCGTCGCGCGGGTGTTGCCGCAATCGCATCAGCGCACTATCGGGCCTTTCGTGTTCTTCGATTATTTTGGTCCTGTTGCTTTCGCGCCGGGACACGGCATTGATGTTCGCCCGCATCCCCATATCGGCCTTGCGACTGTTACCTATCTGTTCGAGGGCTCACAGCTACATCGCGACAGTCTCGGCAACGTGCAGGAGATCGTGCCGGGCGATGTGAACTGGATGACTGCCGGTCGCGGCATCGTTCATTCCGAGCGCACAGGGGCCGATGTTCGCGCGCGCGGCCACCGCATGCATGGAATCCAAAGCTGGGTCGGACTTCCGCACACCAACGAAGAAGACGCGCCGCATTTCCAGCATGTTGCCAAAGCCGATCTGCCGTCCATGGAGCGCGATGGTTTGAGTATCCGTGTCGTAACCGGAAAAGCCTACGGACTCGCCTCGCCCGTCCGCGTTCCGATGGAGATTTTCTACGTCGATGCACAAATGAAAGATGGAAGCACGCTCGCATTGCCCGATGAATATGAAGAGCGCGGCGCAATGGTCGTAGGAGGTGTGGTGGAAGCGGGCGGCGCACATCACGAGGATGGCGCGATGATCCTGTTCGACAAAGACGAGCAGGCGCAAATCAAAGCTGTCGGCAAAGCGCGCGTGATGTTACTCGGCGGCGCGCCGCTCGACGGACCTCGTCATGTCTGGTGGAATTTCGTATCGAGTTCGCGCGAACGTATCGAACAGGCAAGGGCCGACTGGAAAGCGATGCGCTTAGGCACCATTCCCGGCGACGACGACGAGTTCATTCCACTGCCCGACTAACCATGACGCAGTTTCAGACCTAGGATCGTGCCTGAGAACACCAAAGTCACCGCGTTCGAGGTGATGAGCGGTATGTCCTTCAGCATCAATCCATAGATCAGCCAAAGCGCAATCCCGGTGACATAGATCAGAAACATCACGAGCGAGATGTCGGACGTCGATCGTGTCCGCCATGTGCGCAAGACTTGAGGCAGAAACGCAACTGTCGTGAGAATGCCCGCAATCATTCCGACAAGTGTCACAAATGGCATTGTTTCCGAATCCCTCGACAGCCCGATGACCATGCCGCCGTTATGGCCTTGATTCAATTGCACTCGCTACTCGCCAGCGCCTACCATCGCACCAGATCGAAATCGGAGTTATGCGATGAAATACAATCAGCTTGGAAACACGGGTCTGTTCGTTTCGGAAATCTGTCTCGGGACGATGACATTTGGCGGCGGCGCGAGTTTCTGGAAAGTCGTCGGCGAACTCGATCAGAAGACCGCGACCGCTATCGTTTCGCGCTCGCTCGAAGCCGGCGTCAACTTCATCGACACTGCCGACGTCTATTCCGAAGGCCAGTCCGAAACGATCACCGGTCAGGCGCTGAAGGATATCGGCGTGAAGCGCTCCGACGTCGTTTTGGCGACGAAATGCTACGGCCGCGTCGGCAAAGGCCCGAACGACATCGGCGCCTCGCGCGGGCATATCATGGACCAGATTTCGCGCAGCCTGGACCGCCTGCAGACCGATCACATCGATCTCTATCAGATCCACGCAACCGACAGCGTCACGGCGGTCGAGGAAACGATGCGCGCACTCGACGATCTCACACGGCAAGGCATGGTGCGTTACGTGGGCGTCTCCAATTGGCAGGCGTGGAAGATCATGAAGGCGCAGGGCGTCTCTGTGCATCGCGGTTGGGCGCGGTTCGAAACCTTGCAGGCCTACTATTCCATCGCGGGCCGCGATCTGGAGCGCGAGATCGTTCCGCTGCTCAACGACCAGAAGATTGGCTTGATGGTGTGGAGTCCGCTGGCCGGCGGATTGCTCTCCGGCAAGTTCGGGCCCGGCAGCAACGGGCCGGAAGGCGCGCGCCGTGCTGCCTTCGACTTCCCGCCCGTCGACAAGGATCGCGCCTGGAAATGCATCGACGCGATGCGCGAGATCGGCAACGCCAAAGGCGTCTCGGTGGCACGCGTGGCACTTGCCTATGTGCTCGCCAAGCCGTTCGTGACGACGGTGATAATAGGCGCCAAGACGATGGAGCAGCTTGACGACAATCTGGAGGCCACGAAGTTCAGCCTCGCCGTGGAAGAGATGAAGACGCTTGACGAGGTCAGTGCGCTGCCAGGCGAATACCCCGGTTGGATGCTGGCGCGCCAGGGTGCGGAGCGTGTTCCACAGCCAAAATAGTGATAAGGTTCTTCCCGATTCTGGGAAGGGATTCGCATGAAAACTTTGATGCTTATCGTCGGCGTTGTCGCGCTGGCGTTCGGACTTCTGTGGATCGGACAAGGCTATGGCTACATCCACTGGCCTGCCAGCAGTTTCATGGTTGGCGACACACGGTGGGGCTACTATGGAATGGCGGCCGCCGTCATTGGCATCGGCCTGATCTGGTACTCGCGCCGCTAAGAATCTTCATAACACATCGGCCCGGATCATTTGATCCGGGCCGTTTCTTGTCGCGTTGAAATTGCCTCGAGCGCGGGCCGTCAGAGGAAATTGTATTCCCGGAACAGCGGTGCCAGATCGCGGTTCCATTCACCGTGGTAGCGGAGCAGCAGCTCTTCCGCGCGCGTGTAACCGCGATCGACCAGATCGCGTAACGGATTGAGAAAACCATCCTCTGTCATGCCCGCGGAATCTTCGGCGGCACGCAGACGCAAGCCTGCGGATGAAATCTCAAGCATCCGATGCACGAGTTGTCCGACCGTGGTTTTGCGGAATGGTGTCTCAAAGCCCAGCACCGGAACGGCGCTGCGCATCGCTTGGCGTTCCTCAGCAGTCCAGTCCTTGACCATGTCCCAAGCCGCGTCGAGCGCGATCTGATCGTAATAGATGCCAGTCCAAAGCGCGGGCAATCCACAAAGGCGCCGCCAGCTTCCGCCATCCGCGCCGCGCATCTCGAGAAATTTCTTAAGCCGCACCTCCGGGAAGATTGTCGTGAGATGATCGGCCCAGTCGGACATCGTGGGCTCAACGTCTTTCACTTCCGGAATTTGCGAGCAAGGAAATCCCGAAAGCTTTTACCGGCGACATCGATGTATCTTCCGTCGCGATAGACAAAGTACATCGGCACATCGAGCGCGTAGTCGACATAGCGCTCGAATGACATACCGTCTTCGAACACCCAGGGCAGCATACCGGAGCGATCGTTATCGACGTCCGTCCAAATCTGCGAACGGTAGGACAGAAACCCACTTGGTTTGCCCTCGCGAAACGGCGAATTGGCGAACAGCGCGGTTGCGACAGGCTGCAGAGCAAGACCGACACGGAATTTTTTAATCATGTCCGCCTCGGACGCGAAGTCGAGGTTCACTTGCACGGTACAAGTGCGGAACATCATCTCGTGTCCATAGCCGCCGACCTTCGGCATATAGGCACGCATGATCTTGTAGCGGCCCTTCGGCATCTGGTGCGTCTCGGCCATCGTCCAGTTCGGCGCGAAACCAAGGCCGATCATGCCCGCGCCTATATTGCTCGCGACCTCACGCACCTGCTCGAGATGTGTGTTCACCTCAGCGCAGGTCTGATGAACGGTCTGGAGCGGTGCGCCGGAAAGTTCGAACTGTCCGCCCGGTTCCAAACTGAGCGATGCACCGTTTTGAGTGAGGCCGATGATATTTTCGCCTTCGTTCACATCCTCCCAGCCAAAACGGCGCATGCCTTCGAGCAGCGTACGGATTCCAGGCTGACCTTCGTACGCCAGCGGCTTTAGCGTTTTCGGGTCGTAAACAAACTTCTCATGCTCGGTGCCGATCCGCCAGGCATCCTTGGGCTTGCAGCCTTCCGCGAGATGCCGCACCAAGTCGTCACGCGAGCCGATGGGCCCACCGGCTGATTGTGGAATGGACATGCCAACGCCTCTCCTCCCGCTTTAGCGGGTTACGCCTTCCCGGATCTATCTGAATTGTGAACGGCCGGTTTAGCTGTCGCTATGTAATGGTCGGGTACGTCTCCGGCAAGGCGCACACCTGCGCATCAGCTTTGCGGCCAATCGCCTCGAAGGGCTTGCCACACGGCAAGTGCCGCCAGCGCCGCCGTGTCGGCGCGAAGAAATCCGTTCACCTAGGGTAACGGGCGTGACGCAGAGCAATGCGCGGAGCATTGCGCGCTCTTTGGGATCAAAGCCACCTTCCGGACCGGTGAAGATCGCCCAAGGACCAGATGGAGAATTTCGCAAAGCATCGGCGATAGGCGGCGCGTCACCCCCTCTCATCGCAAAAGAGTATTTGACGGTCCTGCGGCCATTCCGCGACGAGCCTTTCAAACTCAACCGCTTCCCGCGCATCAGGCACGCTGACACGACCGGACTGTTCGGCAGCCTCGATAGCGTTGGCGCGCATCCGTTCAATGTTGACGCGCCGGACAACCGTTCTTCGGGTCAGCACCGGCTGCAAAACCCGAACACCCAATTCTGTCGCTTTTTGCGCCAAATAATCGGCAGGCGTCTTTTTGATTGGCGCGAATACGAGCCAGAGATCGGGAACTTCGCGCTGTCGGCCGATCTGACTTACACACTCCAGAACGCAAGCGCGCTTCGAAATCTCCGTCACGCGCGCACGCCATTCGCCATCACGCCCATTGAAGAGCGAAAGCCGATCGTCAACTTTTGCCCGCATGACGTGCAAAAGATAATGCGACTGTCCGCCATCCAGCGTCACGCGCGCGCCATCGCCAAGCGTCGCCGTGACATAAAGGCGTACGCCGCCGCCGGGTTCCGTTAATTCCTCGCCCATGACACACTTGATCCGCAATGAGCGCCGAACCGCAAGTCCTCAAGCCCGCCGACGCAACGATCCATGATTGGATCGACCGGATACCCTCGCGCATCAGCCCTACCTACGGCTGATGCGGTTGGACCGGCCGATCGGCGCGTGGCTGCTTTTCTGGCCGTGTGTATTCGGCCTCGCGCTCGGCGCAGCAGCAGGCGACCGGCCGTTCAACACCTTGCGTGACTGCTGGCTTCTGATGCTGTTCGGCGTCGGTAGCGTGGTGATGCGAGGCGCCGGCTGTACTTATAACGACATTGTCGATCGCGATCTGGATGCTCAGGTTGCGCGTACGCGCGGACGTCCGCTCCCTTCGGGCGCGGTTAGCGTCAAAGCCGCCTGGCTGTTTTTGGGGGGCGCAATGCGCAGTCGGGCTCGTCATTCTTCTTCAGTTGAACCTCTATTCGATCGTTTTGGGCGCAGCGTCACTGCTTCTGATTGCGGCATATCCCTTTATGAAACGCATCACCTGGTGGCCGCAGGCATGGCTTGGGTTCACGTTTAACTGGGGCGCGTTGCTCGGCTTTACGGCGGAGACCGGCGCCATCGATCTGGGCGTGGTGATTCTCTACGCCGGCCTGATCTTCTGGACGCTCGGCTACGACACAATCTACGCCCACCAGGACAAGGACGACGACGCTCTGATCGGCGTGAAATCCACTGCGCGCCTTTTCGGGAAGCGTTCGGCAAACTGGATTTTGGGAATTTACGCAGCGGCCTTCACATTGATCCTAACCGCAGGTTTCATAGAACACGCCGGTTGGCCATTCGCATTTTTTATGCTGGCTGCGGGCGCGCACATGCTTTGGCAAGTCCGCACACTCGACATCGGCAATCCAGATCGCTGCCTGACGTTATTCCGCGCCAATCGCGATACAGGCGCGCTGATTGCGACCGCATTTCTCATTTCAACCTTCGCCGGCTAGCAGCTGCTGGTCGAATTCGGCCGACGGCATAGCCGTGCCAAATCCAATATCCAGGCCTTTCACCAAGCGTTTCTTTCGCTTGTATTTGCGGATTTCACGCAAAGACCATATCGGACGGAGATACTCGTTGCTCCCTGCTGTCACGCAATGCGGCGGCGCACCTTTGGAATCTTTCTCGTAACCGAACGCCTCATAGAGAAGCCACTCACGTTGCCGGACGAGCGCACGCAAATCCGCAGGAACCGCAGCGGCCGTCAGTCCTTCAATTTTTTTGCTAATGTTCGTTTTTGGGGTGAGTGCGAGTAGATCTTCGGGCGTCGTCAATGGACAGCGAAGCGTAAGGCGATCCTCGTAACACTTCAAAAGCGCGAAAAGATCGCCGGCGAGATTTTCTGTGCGAACATATTCTTCATAGACCCGGCGCTCAAAAAGTTCACGGACGTCATTTCGTGTGACATGCCTGCCGCTTCTCATTTTCTTCTTAGGCTGACAGACGCTAAGCAGCAGCAAGCGATACGATAAGAAGCCTAACGTTTCGGTCAAATTCGACTGCGCATAGCCATATTTTAAAATCTTCGCGTTTTCGGGGGCCAGCACAAAGCGCAGCCAAGTTTCAAATCCAGCCGCAGAATGATCGAGAAGGTCTTCGCGTCCACTCGCGCTTAGAGCCGCAAACAATGCTCCACGGCGGTTCCGGCGCCAAAATTGAAAAGCGAAATATAGAGAGACAAAGGCTCCCGGACCGATATGAAGTATACTTTGGATCTGTTCAGCTTCTCAGCAAGCGTGCTGTGCGGTTTTCGCCAGAGATACTTTTCGGCGAGCACGTTCCGCAAAACATTCTGAATCACCGTCGAACCGGTCTTCTGAAGGTCCAGATAAGCGATATTGTCGTACTCTTTCATGATTCCTCAAGAACGAAGGTTTCCGGGATCGCGGACGCCGAAGTCTTAACAAGCAGCCGCTGAGCGGAAAAAGGCCTTTTTGCGAGTGCAGCGGGCATGGTATTCGTTGTAGCCAACATACGTTATGATGGTTTTGTGAACGTCCCAACGCTTCGACCCGACGATCTGTTTTACGCCTCAAGAGCTGACGGCGGTTCGCGCGCGGTCCGATGTCCTTGGGTTGCTTTGCGTCGCGCATGCTTGGACCGTGATTGGCGCGTCGATGGCGCTATTCGCACTGTGGCCGACCACACTGACATTTATCGTGGCCGTGATCCTGATCGGCAGCCGCCAACTCGGCCTCGCAATCCTCATGCACGACGCAGCACATGGCGTGCTCATGCGCACGCATTGGCTGAACGAGTGGGGTAAGCCAGTGGTTCTGCGCTTACCCTGTCGGCGCGGATACGATCTCTTATCGTCACTACCACCTGAAGCACCATCGCTCGACGCAGCAGCCGGACGATCCCGATCTCGGTTTGTCCGCTCCCTTTCCGATCACGCGTTCGAGCTATAGGCGCAAGTTCTTCCGCGACATCACCGGCCAGACCGGCTTCAAGCAGCGCCGCGAACAGTTTCGTCGCGCCTGGGGGGCTAAAAGGTCTCACCTTTGGTCAGCATATCAAGAGCTTCTGGGACAAACTCGGTCCGGTGTTGACTGCGAATTTCGTGATCCTCGCAATCCTGACCGCGTTCGGAAAACCGCACTACTATCTGATGTTCTGGCTGCTGCCGAACCTGACATGGCAGATGGTCATCACCCGCATCCGCAATATTGCAGAACACGCGGTTGTGCCCGACAACAACGATGTCTTCCGCAATGCGCGGACGACGTACGCATCGTGGTGGGTACGCGCCCTGATTGCGCCCTACTGGGTCAACTATCACGTCGATCATCATCTGATGTTCTACGTGCCCTGCTATAATTTGCCGAAGCTTCACGCGTTGTTGCTGGCCAAAGGTTTCGGGCCGCGCATGGAGATCAAAAAGAACTATCGCGAAATTGTCGCTCTCGCGATGTCGAAGCCGGAGCCGGCCGCACAACCGGCGTGACCGATCACGCCGAATTCATCCACGCCAACACCGTTCTGATCGCGCCTCCGCTGGTTCCGGAGATCAGATTGCATCTCGCTACCGAAGTGTTGCCGATCTGGCGCAAGACGGAAGAGGAACTGAAAGCAGAGGGCATTCCGCCGCCGTTCTGGGCTTTTGCATGGGCGGGCGGTCAGGCGCTGTCGCGCTATGTGCTTGATCATCCGGAAACTGTTTCGGGGAAAGCCCGTTCTCGATTTCGGGGCAGGGGTCCGGCCTCGTCGCGATTGCGGCGATGAAAGCCGGCGCGCAAAACGCGCTCGCTGCCGACATTGATAGCTTCTCTGCCGCAGCCATAGCGGAAAATGCGTACGCCAACGGTTGTGCGATCGCGATCACGACCGGTGACATGATCGGACGCGATGATGGCTGGCAAACCGTGCTCGTCGGCGACATGTGTTACGAGCGGCCGTTGGCCGAACGCCTGCTCGCGTGGCTGCGCGACTTGGCGAGCAGAGGCGTTCTCGTCCTCATCGGCGATCCGGGCCGCACATACTTCCCGAAATCCGGTGTCGAGAAGCTCGCGACCTACCGCGTGCAAACCACACGCGAACTTGAAGATCGCGAGATTCGGGAGACGTGTGTGTATCGCCTGCTCTAGGCCGCGATCTGTCCGGCGAAATGCACCACCACGAAGATGAGGCCAGCCCAAAAGGCCGCCCCGATCCCGATCTCAACTGCCTTCGCGTTCAGAATTCCAAACCGGTCTGTTAGCGACCCGTCAGTACCACGTATCCAGTGGATACCCCAATTGCTCGCGCGCATTGTTTCCCCCCGTGCGCGAATTAGAGAATCGAAGGTGGCGGCGTGCGCAAATCGCCAGACTTGCGCGCGATCTCGTCTTTGATGCGAAGTTTGCGCTTCTTCAGCCGCGCGACGAGAAGTTCGTCATGTGATGCCTCGGCGCTCAAGCCGAGATCATGTAGTCGAGATCGTGATGCAACTGCGTCAGCTGCACGTATTGAGACATGAGCCTTTCGGGCCCTGACATTTCGGCAAATTCAATCTGGCTGACTGAAGCCGGCAAGTCGTTGGAACGCATAGCAACACCCTTTTCGAATGTGACTCTGCTTCCCTGTCAGGCGCCCCACCGCCCGGCGATCAACGACACGAACTTAAGTGCCAATGCCGCCTTATAGTTAATAACTTATTAATATCCACAATAATTGGTTAATGTCAACGAATCAGTCAATCAAAAAAGGAAATTGCGTTGTCGGCAGTATCGGACACCGAGCTTGACCGTGTGAAAAACTAGAGTAATGATAAGAACAAATAGGGAACTTAAGAATGTCAGCGGATGGCTATCTCGACTACATAGAACTTCCAGGATCGGATATCCCGGCAACCAAAGCGTTCTACGGGTCTGTCTTCGGGTGGAGCTTTACCGACTACGGCCCGGACTATGTCGCCTTCGACAGTGCGGGCCGCCAGGGCGGCTTCAACACCGAGCGCAAAGTGGTGGCAGCGGGCGGGGCCGCTGATTGTGCTGTATGCGGCCGACCTCGACACTATGGAATCGAAAGTGCGCGCAGCCGGCGCGGAGATTTTATCGCACGAGACCTTCGAAGGTGGGCGCCGGTTTCACTTCCGCGATCCGAACGGCAACGAAATCGGCGTATGGACCAAGGCCTAGTTTTTCTTGGGAACGGCAAAAGCCCATTGAAGGGCATGCACCAGCATGGGCTCCCAGATCGTCGGCGTATGACCGCTGACTGTGGTTTCGAGTTGGACATCTAAACTTTCTTTGCGCGCTTCCTCGGCGAAGCGAAGCGTTCCTCTGTAGAACTCAGGCTCGAGCGTTCCCGCAGAAAGATAAAACCGCAATCCTTTGTCGTTGTCCTGAAATTGCCAGGTCGATGCCGGGCTGTATCCCCCCGGCCAGACCATCGATTGCGCGATCACGGTCGGAAAGACGTTCGGATGCCGGATGCCCATCGCGACGGCCCACGCGGCACCGCTTGAAAAACCCGTGATGATGCGATCCTTGGGATCGGAAGAAGCGCCATAAGTTTTCTCCACGAATGGAATCAATTCGTGCAGAAGGAAATTCTCGTGGCGAAGGAAATAGCCATATCCGTTGGGCCAGCCGAGCAGATATTCTTCCGAGCGGCGGTCTTCGTCGGCTTTGTGCGAATTGCCGGACCAAATTCCAACCAGGATCATGGGTGGAAGCTTGCCGCTTTCGATCAGCGGCTCGATCACGCTTGGCGTCGTAAGGCGGAAATTTCCATCCGCCATATAAACCACGGGAAGCAGATGAGACGGGGTTTCGCCAGGCGGCACATAGACAGATATCCCGCGTGCGCCATCGAGATTCTGACTCTCGAATGCCTGCGGATAAAAATGTCCGTGCAGCGAAGGTGCTCGGACAAAAGCTGCGGGCGCATTTGGACCACGATAGATTTCGTCCGGCGTCGAGCCGCGCGGCCGCACCGAAATATCGATCGTCGCATGGTCTAGATCGATGATCCGAAGCCGGAGCGCCCAGTCATCGCCTTCCACGTGGTCCATGCGTCCGCGTGCGGCACAGCAAAGATAGGCCTGATCGGTATTGCGCTTTGCGATCACAACGAACTGATCGCCGTCCCGCCACCAGGCGGTGTCTTTGCCCGCGAGCCTGGTCTCGATCTCCTTCGCGGTCAGGCCGTTAGGCAGGCGGCACTCGCCATAAGGCTCGGGCTCAGAATGGCAGTCGTGAAGGGTATTTTGGGGTGGCTTTTCGAAATAGGCGTCTTTCTCCGCCCGCGACAGCGAGACCATTCCTGCCAACGCCAATATTCCAAACATGCGGCCCTCGGAGCATCAGATCGAAGGCGCCAAGATAGAGCTATGATCCGACCGCCGATCACACAAAACGGTGATGACTCAAAGGATTGCGCGTTTGCGGCATCTCAGTGACCGTGTAATGCTCGCGTCGAAGAATCCCCGCATTGGGGAACGAGGGGGAAGTTTTATGGCCGGAATTCCGGAAGATCCCGTTGCCGAGCAGCACGATCTCAAGCGCACATTGGGGCCCATCCATCTGATCGCGCTCGGCATCGGCGCCATTATCGGCGCCGGCATTTTCGTTCTGACAGGCCACGCCGCCGCGAGCTATGCAGGATCCGGTGTCGTGATCTCGTTCGCGATCGCCGGCACAGGATGCCTTTTCGCAGGTCTTTGTTACGCAGAATACGCGGCCATGATTCCGGTCGCAGGCAGCGCCTATACCTACACCTATGCCACGATGGCCGATTGATGGCCTGGATCATTGGGTGGAACCTGGTGCTCATCAAGAACGCCGCATCGGAAGCCATCGTCGCGAACGGCGGCACGATCAGCCATCACCACGGTGTGGGCGAAGACCATCTTCCATGGATCGCGCGAGAAAAAGGCGCGCATGGCATCGACGTACTGCGAGCGGGTCAAACAAACGCTCGATCCGAAAGGCATCCTCAACCCCGGAAAGCTTATTCCGAAGTAAGCGCGGCGTTCACGGCCGCAGCTGCCGCTGCGACGGCTTCGCGCGCCTTGGGGATGATGCCCCGTAGGCTGAAAAAGCCGTGGAATCATGCCGGGGTAATTCACATAGGTGACTGGCACATCCGCGGCATCGAGCTTGTCGGCATAGGCTTTGCCCTCGTCGCGCAACGGATCGAAGCCTGCAGTTACGACATAGGCGGCGGCAAAACCGGACAGATCGGCGGCCCCGCAACGGCGACAGGCGCGGATCGCTATGGTGCGAAGAATCGGGGCAGTACATCCGCGTGAACCACAGCATCGACTCGCGTTCTAGGAAATATCCCTTTGCGTTCTCTTCCATCGACGGCAACTCGGGACCACCCAGTTGCGTCACAGGATAGATGAGTAGCTGGAACGCGATGGCAGGCCCATCGGTCTTCGCAATCTGGCAAACGACTGCTGCCAAATTGCCTCCCGCGCTGTCGCCGCCAACCGCAATAGGGCCATGAATGCCGAACTGTTCCGCGTGAGCCGCCACATATTTCGTCGCGGCATAACTGTCCTCCACTGCGGCCGGAAACGGATGCTCCGGCGCGAGGCGGTAATCGACGGATACGACGCGGCAACCGCTGCCGTTGGCCAGGCAGCGGCAGAGATCGTCATGCGTCTCCAGATCGCCGATGACAAATCCACCGCCATGAAAGAACACAAGGGCCGGGAAGGACCGCTTCCTTTGCATCGCGCGGGGTGTAGACGCGCACGCAAACCTCACCGGCCGGTCCCGGAATCTTGCGGTTTTCGATTTTTTCCGATGGGCGCGTCCTTGCCACCGAGGAGACGTGAGCGCATCGCAGCGCGCGCAGCCGGAGGACCAAGCTCCCACAGTTTCGGCAGAGCCGCTGCCTTCATCTGCTCCAGCAGAGCTCGGACATTGAGGTCGAGCGCCATTACTTTCCCTCAAGACCCGCACGCACAGCTTTGGCCGCCGCCGTCACCGCACCGACGGCCTGTGGCAAAACCGCCTGCATATAGATGAAGCAATGCACGAGGCCGTCGTAATCGGCGATCTCTGCCTTCACACCGACTTCCCTGCAGTTTCTTCGCGTAAGCGAGGCCCTCATCGTGCAAAGGATCGCAACCGCCGAGCATCACATAGGCCGGCGGCAAGCCCTTGAAGTCCGCGGCATTCAACGGCGAGACGCGCGTGTCATTCATGTCGGTTCCAGCCGGAATATAGTTGCCGAAGAACCAATCGAGCGTCGGCTTGTCCAGGAAGTAACCGATTGCAAATTCGCGTAGCGACGAGGTTTCCCTGCCGATCTGGGTCACCGGGAAAAGCAGCATCTGGAATGCGATTTTGGGTGCCCCTTTCGTTTTCGCGAATTGCGCACCTCAGCCGCAAGTGCGCCGCCGGCGCTGTCGCCGCCAACCGCGATACGGTTCGCATCGATGCCAAGTTCGGACGCATGCGCCTCAATCCACTGGACAGCCGCAATCGCATCGTCCAATGCGGCCGGAAATTTATGCTCCGGCGCGCGGCGATAATCGACTGCGATCACGCGAAGTCCGCCCTCATTCGCGAACTGGCGGCATAGACCGTCATGGGTTTCGAGGTCGCCGATGACGAAACCGCCGCCGTGGAAATAGACCAGCACCGGCAACGCATCCGCCCCCGGCCGCGACAGGTGTATACACGCGCAGCGGAATGTCGCGGTTCGGTCCGGCCGCTTTTAAGTTCTCGACCTTGCCGATGGGAACATCCTTCGGTCCGATCATCTGCATCATGGCGACGAACATCTCGCGGCCTTGGGCGGCGGGTGTCTCGAACATCTTCGGACCCGGCATCATCGCCATCTGGTCCAGAAAACCCTTCACCAACGGATCGAGCGGCATGTGAAATCCTTGAATGATCTGGGCGAAGTGTGGGGGCAACAGCGTGTATGGCGCAAGCATCCAACTCGCTCTGCCGCGCATTCTATCTTGTCATCCCGGCCAAGGGCTGCGGTAGCAGCGCGCCGAGCCGGGACCCACCGCGACACCGGCACAATGGGTCCCGGATCATCTCGCTACGCGATCTGTCCGGGATGACAATCGTTTCAGTGAATGGTGATCGACTCGTCAGGATCGAGGCGCTGAAGCATGATGTCATTGAGGAAGACCGACAGCATGAACCAGAAGCGTGCACGATCGGCCTCGCCCTCGGACTCGAAAGAGACGACTGCCCGATGCGCATAGTCGAGCGCCGCGAGACCATGCTCCGCCGCCAAATCGGCCGCGAGACGACACATATCGTCTGCATTGAGTTGCATGATTGGCCCCCTAAGCCCGAGTAAGGCCATTCAAGCAAAACAAGGTAAGTATTCCGTTAAGACGACACCCATTACGGAATTTCGATGATGTCCCGGCCCACCAACATAGAGTTTATCGACCAACGCTTTGCGGCGCTCGAGCGTTGCGCGTTGGTTCACATAGCCTTTGTCGGTAATCTCATGGCCATCGACCGATGGCGCCTCGGCCATCAGCAGCACACGCCTGACGCGCGACGACGTTCCCGGCTGTGCTTTGTTGAACGCCGCGAATTTCTCACGGATCGCATCGCGCAATTTCGGATCGGCAAGAACTCCATCAATACTGTTTTTGCCGGTGAACTGGATCGCGGCCTGCATGTTCGGCCATGCCAGAAGCGCGACGAAAGGCTTATCCTGACCACACACGACGCAGTCGAAAATCAGCGGCGAGGCCGCAGCCACAGCTTGCGCGCGCAACGTGCCGACGCTGACCATGTGCCGCTGTCGAGCTTAAAGTCCTCGGTCACGCGGCCGTCGAAGACCAAGCCCTGTTCGGGATGGTTTTCATCGATGAACCTCGCGGCGTCGCCGAGTGAATAAAAGCCTTCGTCATCGAACGCCGCTTTGGTCAGATCGTCGCGACCATGATAGCCTGGCGTTACTGTCGGGCCTTTGACGCGCACTTCGAGCTTGGTCCCGTTGGGCACGAGTTTCAGCGTGATGCCGAGGCAGCGGAAGGCCGATCAGTCCGACACGCTCCGTCAGCCAATGCACGACCGTGATGCCTTGAGTCTCCGTCGCGCCATACATGGTCGTGAGCGGAATACGCTCGCGCGTCGCGGCGATCGAAAGTGCCTGAATCCGCTCGTAGATGTCCTGGCTCAGCGTCGCGCCGCCATAGGCGACCATTTTCATCTTGGCAAAGAAATGATCCCGCAATGACGGATCGCGCTCCATCGCATCGGCAAGCCAGCCGAAGGCGATCGGCGCGGAACCAAAGCCAAGCGGTTTGATCTCGCGCAAATTTCGGATCGTTTCCTCGAACATGCCGGGCAGTGGTTTTCCGGCATCGAGATAGATCGTGCCACCCGCGTTCACGGCGTTATTGAAGCCGATATTGCCAGCGGAGATATGGTTCCAGGCATCCATTCAAGGCTTTCTGGAATCTCATAGGGATCGGACTTCTCCGTGCGCAGCGCTTCTTGCGCGGCCACGACCGCACACATCATACGGTGCGTCTGGATCACACCTTTGGGCATTCCCGTCGAACCGGACGTAAAGAGAAACTTCGCGACTGTGTCATGATCGACTTTCTCCATCGACTCCGCGACTGCGGGGCCGACGTTGGTCTTGAGCAAATCCTCGTATGGCGTTGTCGCGCGATCCGGCGCCGACATCACGGTCACGACTTCCACACCGTCGAGATCGAGCGCAGCCAGCGCGCGGGCATACATCGCCCCCTGCTCCGCAAAGATCATCTTCGGTTTCGTTGTCGCAAAGACGTGGCGCAGCTTTCCGTGATCGCCGGATATGATCGAATAAGCGACCGACACCGGCGCACCGGCACGCGCGCCTTCATCGCGCCGAACATCATCGAGGCATGCGCGATGGAGTTGCCCGACAGCACCATGAGCGGTGTGTCGGGCCCCATCCCGCGCGTCAGCATTGCCTGCGCGATTGCGTTCGCGCGCGCGTTCATCTCGCCATAGGTGATGAAGCGCCAATCGCCGGTACCGCCGCCCGGAAGCGGTGTGCGTTCGGCGATGAACTTGCGATCGGGGTGCACTGCGGCGCGGGCCTCGAACAGATGCACGGTCGAACGATGCATCTCACCGAGCGGATGGCGGGAACTCAGATAGACCGTTCCGTCGGGTTTTCGGGTCACCTCGATGTCCGGTGCCTTCATCGGGAGCGGCTTGAAAGGCGGCAGATCGGTTGATTTCACCTGTACATTCATGGCTTTAGCTCCCTGACCACGAACCACAGTCGTGCCCGTTATTCTCTTTATATCCACGAGACGGCGCGGTATTTTCTCCGCCCTCGTCTTAAGGACTCCGCATGCGCGGCAATAGCGTATTGCTCATCATCGGCGGCGGCATCGCGCCTACAAGTCCCTCGAATTGATCCGCCGCCTGAAAGAGCGCGGCGTGAGCGTCCGCGCAATCCTGACGAAGGCGGGTGCGGAGTTCATTACACCGCTTTCCGTCGCGTCGCTTTCTGGCGAGAAAGTCTATGACGATCTCTTCAGCCTGACCGACGAAGCGGAGATGGGACACATCCAGCTTTCGCGTTCGGCGGATCTGGTTGTCGTCGCACCCGCGACCGCCGATCTGATGGCGAAGGTTGCAAACGGTCACGCCAACGACCTCGCCTCGACCGCGCTGCTTGCCACCGACAAACGCGTGTTGATGGCGCCCGCGATGAATGTGCGGATGTGGAACCATCCGGCGACACAGCGAAACCTCGCGACGCTCAAAACCGATGGCACGATCTTCGTTGGTCCCGGCGATGGTGAAAATGGCTTGTGGCGAATTCGGCCCCGGCCGCATGGCCGAGCCGTTGGAGATCGTGGCCGCGATTGAGAATGCGCTCACGATTCCTGGTCCCCTCACCGGCGTGAAAGCGCTCGTCACTGCAGGGCCAACGCAGGAGCCTCTCGATCCCGTGCGCTATCTCGCGAACCGTTCCTCGGGCAAACAAGGCTATGCGATTGCCGATGCGCTCGCGCATGCGGGGGCTGAGACCATCCTCGTTTCTGGCCCGGTCAGTATCGCGCCGCCTTCGCGCGTAAAGCTGATAAAAGTCGAAACGGCGCGCGAAATGCTCGCCGCGTGCGAATCCGTTCTGCCGGTCGATGTTGCGGTGTGCGCTGCAGCCGTAGCGGACTGGCGACCGGAGACTGCCGCAAACGGCAAGATCAAAAAGATCGCCGGCGCTCCGCCCCCCTCTCTTGCACTTGCCGCGAATCCGGACATTCTCGCGACCCTTTCGAACGGCGCGCGGCGTCCGTCGCTGGTGATCGGCTTCGCGGCGGAAACCGACAACGTCATTCAACACGCGCAGGAAAAGCGCGCGCGAAGGGTTGCGACTGGATCGTCGCGAACGATGTGAGCCCCGGTACCGGGACAATGGGTGGAGAGAGAAATACCGTGCATCTGATTACCGCAAACAAGACCGAAGACTGGCCTGAGATGGACAAGAAAGATGTTGGCGCGCGCCTTGCCGCATGCATCGCCGAAACTTTGAAGGGCAAAGCGGCATGAACCTCTCCGTTCTGCGCCTGCCCCACGCCAGAGACCTGCCGATGCCGTCCTATGCGACGGAAGGATCGGCTGCGTTCGATCTTCTGGCCGCCATCGATGGTGACATCGAACTGAAACCCGGTGCGCGCGCCGCGATCCCCTGCGGCATCGCGGTTGCGTTCTCCGACAAATACGAAGGCCAGGTTCGCGCGCGCTCCGGCTTGGCACTCAATCACGGCATCACGCTGCTAAATGCGCCGGGCACGATCGACAGCGATTATAGGGGCGAGATCAAGGCGATCCTGGTCAATCTCGGTCAGGAGCCGTTCACGGTGAAGCGCGGCATGAAGGTTGCGCAGATCGTGTTCGCGCGCATCAAGCACGCAGACATCAAGGAGGTCGAACAGCTTCCCGTCACCGTGCGCGGCGAAGGCGGCTTCGGCTCGACCGGCTCAGGCGTGGACGACGATTGATGCTCAAGCTTTCGCGCAAAACCCTGCTGGCATTGGGAGGCGGTGATCGACATCGCCTTCAACGGCCCGCCCGGAGCCTGTGCAGGCCAAGAGATCACCGCACGCCAGGGCGTGCCGCAGCGCTATCTCGAACAGGTCATGCAGCAGCTCGTGCGCGCAGGTGTGCTCAAAGGCGTGCGCGGACCGCGCGGCGGCTATCGCCTTGCCAAGGAGCGCCGCCGCATCACCGTCGGCGAAGTCGTGCGCGTTGCCGAAAGCCTCGATGACGGTGAGGACGCCGAAAAAATCGCGCCGCACTCGGATCTCGGCGCACGCATCGTCATACCGCTGATCGCGACGCTACAGGACGAAGTGATGGTGAAACTCGACGCAATTTCCATCGAGGATCTGTGCGCCCGCGCCCGCGACGCCGGGGGTCGATTGCGGCGGTGGCGCGACAGCAGATTTCACAATTTAATCCTCTAATGTCACGGCCTGCGAATGCGGGCCGCCCGGGTGATGCCTGGGAAACTCTGGAAGAACTATCGCCCAGCTTTCCTGGGCACCGCTTTATGACCAACTGGGTGGCCCGCATTCGCGGGCCATGACAAAGAGATTGAGGAGATACTCATGGAAACCGGAAAGCCGGGCCGCGGCCGCATCTACAACTCTATTACTGAAACCATCGGCGACACGCCCCTGGTGCGCATGGCGAGGCTGCCCAAAGAAGCGGGCGTCAAGGCCGACATCCTTCTCAAACTCGAATTCTTCAATCCGATCTCCAGCGTGAAGGATCGGATCGGCGTGGCGATGATCGAGGCGCTCGAAAAGCAAGGCGTGATCACGCCGGGAAAATCGACGCTTGTCGAGCCGACGTCGGGCAACACCGGTATCGCGCTTGCTTTTGCCGCCGCCGCCAAAGGCTACAAGCTCGTCCTCGTCATGCCGGAATCGATGTCGATCGAACGCCGCAAGATGCTCGCCATCATGGGTGCCGAGGTCGTGCTCACCGAAGCCGCGAAGGGCATGAAAGGTTCCATCGCCAAAGCGCAGGAAATCGTCGCCGAAACGCCCGGCGCGATCATCCCGCAGCAATTCGAGAATCCTGCCAACCCGGACATCCCATCGCCGCACCACGGCGGAAGAAATCTGGAACGATACCAACGGCGCTGTCGATATCGTCATCTCCGGTATCGGAACCGGCGGCACGATCACCGGTGTCGGACAAGCGCTTAAGCAGAAGAAGCCGGGCGTGAAGATGATCGCGCTTGAGCCGGAAGATTCTCCGGTGCTTTCCGGCGGTCAGCCAGGCCCGCACAAGATTCAGGGCATCGGCGCTGGCTTCGTTCCCGCGATCCTCGATCGCAGCGTGATCGACGAAGTCATCACGATCTCCAATGAAACGGCGTTCGCCACAGCACGCAAGGCCGCAAAAAGTGAAGGCATCCCGGTCGGCATCTCGTCCGGTGCCGCGATTGCCGCCGCCCTCGAAGTCGGCGCGCGCCCGGGCATGGAAGGAAAGACGATCGTCGTGATCGTGCCCTCCTTTGCCGAACGCTATCTTTCAACGGCGTTGTTCGAGGGGCTCTAAAATCGCCCATCGCTGCAATCAAGCCTGGCAACGCGTAATGTATACTTGATCTATAGACTTAATTGTCTAAACTGAACGGAGGGTCATACCGAGGATAAAAAATGCCGCACGCGATCTCGACACGCAGGGACTTTCTGTTGGGAACCGCGGCCGCTGCGGCATGGCCCATGGCAAGCGGAGCGACAGAGGCATCAGACCCGCGGGCCAAGATCGCGGAAGACGCTTTTATCTGGGGCTTTCCGCTCGTCCTGACCCGGACATTATCTGGATCTCGCGAAAAACAAAGGCGCGGTCTTCAACCGGTTTTTCGTGACGCCGTCTCTTGCGACGCCGGCGCTGAATGTCGCCGGCCCGAACGTGGATACGCTTTACGGCTATGCCTGGATTGATCTGGCGCATGGGCCGCTCGTTCTCACCGTGCCGGATACGCATGACAGGTACGATTCCATCCAGTTCGTCGATGCTTACGGCAACACATTCTCCTACGTTGGCCGCCGCCAGACCGGAACGAAGGCCGGGGTCTATGTTCTGACGCCGCCGGGATGGACGGGAAAGCTGCCCGATGGCGCGAAGGAGATTCCGGCATCGACCTCCCTCGTCTTTTCGCTCACCCGCACACTGGTTCGCGGCGACAAGGACCTCGCAGCGGCGCAACAGGTGCAGCAGAGCTATACGCTCGGTCCGCTCGCCGCGTACCCTCATGGACAGAAGCAGCCAATCCCGCAGGAAAACGCGCTGAACGTGCTGCCGATTCTAGACCTGTCGAAAAGCGGGCCGGCCTATTTCGACCAACTCGGCACGCTCATAAAAGCCTATCCACCGCCGTTACAAGATCAGGACGGCGTGTCGCGGTTCGCGAATGCCGGCATCGGCGCTGGTCTGACGCCGTCGCACAATCCGGCGCTCGCACCGTTGCTGGCCAAAGCGGTCCCAAGCGGACTGGCCCGCATCCATGCCGCGAAGTTGGCGACGGGCCGTCAACGGCTGGTCCGTCAATTACAAGATAACGAACTTCATTCGCGATCCTTTGGACAGGGCGGTCGTCAATCAGGTCGGTCCCGGCGCGCACATCGCAAGAGAAGCTCTGTATTCAGCGCCAATGGCGGACCGGACGGCAAGCCCGTGAGCGGAAAGGCGAACTACAAGCTCGTCTTCCCTGCCGGTCATTTGCCGCCCGTGGACGCGTTCTGGTCGCTGACGCTCTACGGTCCCGACTATCGCCTCGTGGAGAACCCGATCAAACGCTACGCGATCAACGATCGCACGGCTGGGCTTGCCTACGGCGCGGACGGCTCGCTCGCAATTCATATCCAGCACGCTCCTCCCGCCGCGGGACAAATGCAACTGGCTGCCGGCGCCGGAAGGGCCATACAAACTGCTGTTTCGCACCTACCAGCCGCGGCCCCGAACTCTATAACGGCACGTACAAGCTGCCGCCTCTCGAGATTGTGGCTGCATAACCGCGCCCCGCAAGTTTCGGCGACCGTCGAATAGTGGTTCGAAGGATTGAAATCCCCCGTCCGGTAAGCCTTATCTGCCACGACGCAGCATAAGGAGACCGTCCCGTGAAGCTCTATTATTCGCCCGGCGCCTGTTCGCTCTCGCCGCACATCGTGGCCGAGGAAGTGGGTCTGAAGATCGAACTTGCGAAGGTCGATCTGAAAGCGCACACGCTGGAAGACGGCAGCGACTTTTATAAGATCAATCCGAAAGGCTCTGTGCCCGCGCTGGTGCTCGACAATGGCGAACTGCTCACAGAGGGCGCCGTCATCGTGCAATATCTGGCCGACCAACGGCCAGAGAGCGGTCTGGCGCCTGCTTGCGGAACGCTGCCACGTTACCGCCTTCAGGAATGGCTCAACTTCATCAACAGCGAAATCCATAAGGAGTTCGGGCCGCTTTTTCACGGGGCGAGCGGCGACGAACGCAAGAAAATCATCGAAACAATCTCGGCGAAGCTCGCCTTCGTCGATGACGCGCTGACAGGCAAGTCCTTCCTGCTCGGCGACACGTTTACCGCCGCGGATGCCTACCTGTTCGTGATGCTGACCTGGGCGAAAAAGATACACATTCCCGTCGGCGCGGCATTGCAGGCATTTTACGAGCGCGTCTCTACGCGTCCCAAAGTCCAGAGCGCAATGCAGCAGGAGAGTTCGCCTCACTAGTGCGACCTGCGCTGTACAGCAATGCTGTACGGAAAATGCGATTTGTTTGCACGTCGCGGACATAGCTCCGCCGGTCTTGTGAATCGGATTTTTCATTTTCTCTTTCGTTTGGTCGCCGTGGCTCAAGGACGGTCACGACGGAAAACTCAGGCTTGTTGCATAAGCAAGCCGGAATTTATTTTTCCGGCGCAGTTTCTCCCAAACTGCGTTCCGAAAATGCGCAGTCTTTCCGCAGCCTTTTCGGGCTAGCCGCGCTCTTCTTGCTCCTGTGGGGATTTGGGTGAAATGGCGTTTGCAGCGTTGCGCTTCAAGGGGGTGCGTAAAAAAAAATTTCACTTGTAATGCTGCCACCGCGCTCTGGAGGGCCTTGGCCCAAAAACGCTATGAAATCGTCCATGGTTTTACCCAGCACTTTGGTCAACTTGTCCCATCCACTCGCCACGGCGGTTCTTGTCATTTTGCTTTGCCATTCAGCGGGTGCCGTTGCGATCGCACCGTTGCTGCGCGAAAAGCCAGTCTGCGCGCAGGCTTCAGCTTCGATGGCGCGATGTCACGCACATATCGTAACAGACCCCGCCGGACGCCCGATATGGAATGCGCATGCACCGGTCGCGGGCTTTACGCCCGGCGACTTGCGCGATGCCTATAAAGTTACCGCAACGGGCGTCTCCTCAACGATCATCGCCATCGTCGCCGCCTATGGATATGACAGCGCCGATTCCGATCTTGCGATCTACCGCAGCTTTTTCGGTCTCCCGCCCTGCACAAAAGAAAACGGGTGCTTCCACAAATTCAACCAGCGCGGCGAAGAGAGCGGCTATCCCGCGCAAAATCTGGATTGGGCGCAGGACTCCGCCATCGACTTGGAAATGGCGAGCGCCATGTGCCCAGGCTGCACGCTTTATCTGGTCGAAGCGGACGTCAATTCCTTTGCGAACCTTTCCGCGGCGGAGAACACGGCGGCGGCGCTCGGCGCGCATGTGATCAGCAACAGCTATGGCGGCGATGAGCCCAATACCCAGCGTTTCGAGTCCTCCTATCATCATGCGGGTGTCGCAGTCGTGGCGAGTTCCGGCGACCGCGGCTATATCGTCCAGTTTCCTGCATCGTCCACCTATGTCGTCGCTGTCGGCGGAACGCATCTGTCGCACAGCGGCAACAAGCGCGGCTGGATGGAATCGGCCTGGCGCGACGGTGGAAGCGGTTGCAGCGCCATCTACGCGAAACCGCCGTTCCAACACGACACAGGCTGCCCGAAGCGCACGGTGGCCGATGTTGCGGCGATCGCCGATCCCTTTACCCGGCGTTGCCATCTACGGTCCCACCCAAGGTGGCGGATCGGCATGGCTCGAATTCGGCGGCACAAGCGTCGCAGCGCCGATCATCGCGGGCATTTACGGGGCGAACGGCGGCAAGGTGCACGACAACCACGATCCGTATCGCCACAGAAAATCGCTGTTCGACGTGAAGACCGGCAGCAACGGCACATGCGATCCGGCCTACCTGTGTACGGCAGGCAAGGGCTATGACGGACCCACGGCCTCGGCGCACCGGATGGCATTGCTGCATTCGGGGAAAACGAAGAATTGACCGCGCCCGGTTCTTTCGCGAAAGATCGTGCTTTCGTGGGACAAAATGATGCACGTCAACGGAGAATGCCAGTGCGGCCGCATCGCCTATGAAGCGAAGGTCGATCCCGAGCTGAGCTCAGTCTGCAACTGCACCGATTGCCAGAAATTCTCCGGCTCGCCTTGGCGCGCGAGCATTCCTGCACGGGTCGAGGATTTCCGGCTATTGCGTGGCACGCTGAAGACCTATGTGAAAACCGCCGACAGTGGCGCGAAGCGGCTGCAGGCGTTCTGCGGCGACTGCGGATCGGCGGTCTATGCGACGTCGGAGGAGAACCAGACGATCTTCAATCTGCGCCTCGGTGGGTTGAAGCAGGCTCGGACCTGCCGCCGAAGCGGCAGATCTGGCTGGAGTCCGCCCTCCCCTGGGGCGCACGACATCTCAAACGTTCCCGGCGTGCCGAAAGGCTAGGCCCGTATCCAGTGCGCATATTGCGCTGGCAACGTCCATTTGAAATTCGGGACGTTCAGCGCGCGCGCCGCATGATAGGGCCAGTTCGGATCGTCCAGCATGGAATGCGCCAGCATGACGAGATCCGCCTGCCCTTTTTGGACGATGGCGTCGGCCTGTGCGGGCTCGGCGATGAACCAGCCGCATGCGGTGGCGATCTCAACCTCTCTTCGGATACGCTCGGCATAAGGCGCCATGAACGCCGGTCCCCATGGAATTTTCGAGATGTCCGGCGTGTTGAAGCCGACGCTCACATCGATGAGATCGAGACCGCCTTGCTTGAACCGTTTGATGAGTTCGATGCTCTCCTCGACCGTCTGACTGTCGTCGGTGAAAACGGATATGCCGAGGCGCGCGGTCAGCGGCAGATGCTCCGGCCAGACCGCGCGCACGGCCGCCAGCGTCTCCACCAGGAACCGGATGCGGTTCTCGAAGCTGCCGCCGTATTCATCGGTGCGCTTGTTGGCGATGGGCGAGAAGAAGCTCTGTGCCAGATAGCCATGCGCGAAATGGAGTTCGAGCAGTTCGAAGCCCGCGGCGAGCGCGCGCTTGGTGGCGGCAACGAAATCGCCCTTCACGCGCTGAATATCGGCCTTGGTCATCGCGGCAGGCACACGCGGCAGGTTGGCACCGAAAGCATTCGCGCTCGGACCGATCGGCTGCCACGCCCGCGGATCGTCCGGCTTCATGTGATCGTCGCCTTCCCACGGACGGTTAGCGGCAGCCTTGCGGCCCGCATGCGCGATTTGGATGCCGGGAATGGCGCCATGCTGTTTCAGGAACGCGATCACGCGCGGCCACTTCTCCGCCTGCGCATCGTTCCAGATGCCGGAACAGCCCGGCGTAATACGGCCTTCCGGAGCGACAGCCGTCGCCTCCGCGATGATGAGCCCCGCGCCGCCGATGGCATGCGAGCCCAGATGGATCAGATGCCAGTCGTTGATGACGCCATCTTCGGCCGAATACTGGCACATCGGCGAGACGACAATGCGGTTCTTGAGCGTGACGGATTTAAGCGTGAACTTGTCGAACAGGGCGGGCATGAGAGTCTCCGGATAGCGATGGGAAACTTCTATCCGGCGCGGGTGACTATTGCATCAAGGTTGTGGCGCCTTACGTTTGGCTGAGGCAGGCTTTTGCGGCTTGGCTTCCTCGCGCAGGGGCGGTGCAAAAACGACATCCCGCACGCCATCGCCCTCGCGAACGATTTCGTTGGCCGGCAAAAAACATGCCATTCGCGTTCCGCCGATTTTGACTTCACAAATAAGGACCGTTCAGCGGTTCATGCATAACGTCGGGCATTTGCGACGGAGCACGCGTGAGGTCAACTTGAAACCCTAGCCTCCCCGATTTCATCGGCCATAATGTCAGCGCCCCCAATGTCGCGAGTTCTTCGATGACGCTTCGAGAATACCAGTCATAAGCACACCAATAAAAGCGCCGTCATCTTTGAGGATTCTGCGTATCTTTCGCAAAGTAAGGCGGAGCATCTGCGTGCTTTCGCACCTCATAGCGTTCATAGAACGGTTTCTGGCAGAACACGCGATCAAGGATTGCAAAATCGAACGAAGCGTCCGCGAGGCGCGAAAGATCGAACGCGCTATCCTGATGACCTTGGCATCCATAGGCATGCAAGTCTTCGATCACACCGGCTGTAGCTCGATCCCATACATGCCGTAGCCAAGCCGCATCCAGGCCTTTTGAAACGTCCCGGTAAATGTCCCTATATTGATGCCGGTCAGGCGCGTCCGCTCACGCGCGAAGCGATCTGGCAACAGCTCTTCTAAAACGCTCGTGGCCTCTGTCCAATACGCCTCCGCATCCCTCAACCCTCAGCCGTGTAAACGGTCCAATCGTAGAACCACCGCTCATTCCATGCTGAGTTGGCCAGCCTGTCCTGACGCATGTGGGAGGCGGGAAAATCGGGGAAGCGCGGCCACTCCAGCGGCGGCCTCACTTCAATCCTGCTATTCTGGCGATTGTTCATTTCTGCCGATCAAAAATATCCGGTCTGTCGGTGCAAATAGCGTCGAGGTCGAGCATACGACGCACGTCGTCGGGTTTGTCTACCGTCCACGCGCCGACTTTCAGACCGAGTTTACGCGCTTCGGCGACGGAAGCCGGATTGATGTCTGTGTAGGTCGGAAACCAGCCATCCCCGCCCGCTGCCTTGATCGCGCGTTGAATCGAGTTGCCGTATTTTCACCGCGTCGTAGCCGCCCGCCCATGGCGACGTGCCGCTCGCCGCCCAGTAGCGCAGCATCTGAAGCGCGGGCTCGGACGGCGGATCGTCTTCCGGCGGCGGCGTACCTTCGCGAAACCAACTTTGCGCGAGCGTCGTGAACCAGCATGGCGTGTCAGGCGCGATCTTTTTGGCATGCAGCAGCGCCGGCCAATCGAAGCCTACGAAGATTGTCTGGTCGAGATATCCCCGCCGCTTTCAACACTTTCACGGTCGCTTCCGCCAGCGCAACCGGGTCGGCGGAGAGATCACGGTCGACGAACGACGTCTTCAATTCCACGAACAGCGTAAACGGCCCGCGCGATTGTCTGGCGACATCGGCTACCGCGGCGAGTGTCGGAATACGTTCGCCGTCCGCCGCCTTCACGTCCGGATGCGCGCGGGCGTAGGCACTCACCGGATCGCAGCGCCCAATGTCGAACGCACGCAACTCCTCCAGCGTCAGATCTTTGATGCGCGGCGACGGCTTTGTGACATAGGCGCCGCCCGGCCCGCGCGTGATCTCAGGTTTCAGGCGGTAATCGTGATAGACTACGACCTCGCCGTCTTTCGAAAGCTGTACGTCCAATTCCGCGCCATCGCAGCAGCGCGCAACCGCATCGCGGAACGCTGCCAGAGAATTTTCAGGCCACAATCCCGCGCCGCCGCGATGAGCGATGTTCAAAAGTGTCATGGAATACCCCGGCGCATTCAGGTGAGCGGATGACGGACGAGCGTATGCCTCTTGACCTCCGCCACCTTGTTCGCGTCGTCCACAAACACGACGACCGGATCGAGAGACGCCATTTCCTCGGGCCCGACAAAGACTTCGGCCAGAATGATGATCTTGTCGCCCGGCTGAAAATGCCGCGCAGGCGGACCGTTGAGGCAGATGTCGCCGTTGCCCCGCTTGCCCGCCATCGCATAGGTCCGCCAGAAAAAACCGTTCGAGACGTTGGTGATGTTCAGATACTGGAACGGCACGATCCCAGCCGCCTCGAGAAGCATCTCATCGATGGTGATCGAGCCGACATAATTGAGATCGGCTTGCGTTACCGTTGCGCGATGAATCTTGGCCTTGCAGGCGGGGATCAACATGGGTTCGACTTCCTAGGAGTGTTCGTGCGGCCGGTTCTTGCCGATGAAGCCGAACATATGGCCGGCGACGTTGCGGATCTGGATCTGGTCGCTGCCTTCGGTGATGCGATAGCGGCGGTGATGACGATAGATATGCTCGAACTGTTTGTGCCGCGAATAGCCCCAGCCGCCATGCACCTGCATCGCCCAGTCCGCCGCATTGCAGACGAGATTATTGCCGCGATAGTTACACATCGAAACCTTGTCGGAGAGATAGAGCTGAATCTCCGGTCCTGTCATGCGGTCCATCTCCCACGCGGTGCGATAGATCAGCCAGCGCAGCATCTCCGCCTCGGTCTGCAATTCGACCAGCGGCCACTGGATCGCCTGGTTGCGCGATAGCGGCTTGCCGAAAGGTTTGCGCGTGTTGGCGTAATCGATGCTCTCATTGATGCAGTATTGCGCCGCGCCCACGCCGCTCGCCGCCTGGCGGATGCGGTTTTCGTGCACGAAATGGCGCGCGAGCACGAGGCCGTTGTCGACCGGGCCGAACACAGCGCTGTCTGGCACCCACACATTCTTGAACGAGACATGCGCGTGGTCTGTCGGCATATTGAACGTCCACTGATAGGACTCGATCTTCACGCCTTCGCTGTTCATCGGCACGATCAGGCAGGTGAGCCCGCGCGCATCGCCGTCATTACCGGACGTGCGACAGAACACCATGTCGTGCGTCGCAACGTGCACGCCTGTGTTCCACATCTTCTCGCCGTTGAGACGCCAGCCGTTGCCCTCCTTCACCGCGCGCGTCTCCATCCACGTCGCGTCGGAGCCATGCTTCGGTTCGGTGAGACCAAACGCGAGCCGCGCCTTGCCCTCCAACATCAGCGGCAGAAGATTTTTCTTCTGCTCCTCCGTGCCGAAGTCGCGCATCATCAGGATCTGCGGAAAATTGCCGACGACGGACGTCTCGTTCTGCAGATCGTTGTGCAGTCCGAGCCCCTTGGCCGCGAGATGCTCGCGGATGATCGCCATCGCGAGATTGCCGATATTCTTGCCACCATATTCTTCCGGCAGCGCGAGGCGCAGGAACCCAGCCTTGTCCGCGCGGACACGCATCTCGCGCAGCAAATCTTCCCATTCCTTGCGCGGCAGACCGCCATGCTCGAAATCGGTGCGCGCCCATTCGCGGCGATGATCGAAGAAGCGGTCGTTGTCGTCTTGGCGTTGCAACGGCACGATCTCCGCCTCGATAAATGCATCGATGCGCGCGAGCAGATCGGTGATGTCCTTAGGGATTGAGAAGTCCATATATTCCTCCAATAGCGACGGCGGAAGTCTAAGCACGCGGTCGCAACCACGCCACGGGGCACAACGCATTGAAATTGACGTAGCGACCCGCTCGTCTCGAATGCCGCAAGGACAAGGACGTGTCATCGACGAGACGCCCATGGCCTATAAGGATATCGATGCCGTGATGGCGGCGCAGAGCGACCTTGTCGAGGTTGTGCACACGCTGCGTCAGGTCGTCTGCGTGAAGGGCTAAATAAAGGCGCAGCGAGTTCACAATCGAGACGCCAAGAAACGGCATGGGGTTTGCGAGATCTATCCCGACACGTCCCAAACCGGAACAAGCCCCATGCTCCGCTTTGCCCTAGTGATGATCTCTACCGCAGTGCTCGGCGCCGTTTCCTCCGCGGTTGCCGGGCCTGCGGTCGATCAGGCGGCCGTTGCCCGCATCCATGGCGGCATCGTCGATTGCATCGGCTGCCAGTTGGCTGGCTCCGACCTCTCCAACACCTGCGTAAAGGCGCACGATCTGCATGGCGCGGATTTCGACGGCGCCAAGGCCGTTTTGATGTGCATGTCCTATGCGAATTTCTCGGGCGCGACATTCCGCGGCACCGATCTTTCGGGCGCGAACCTCGCCCACGCCAATCTCGACGGCGCGGATATGACCGGCGCCATCACCATCGTCACCTCTTTCAAAGGCACGGATCTGACGCGCACAAAGGGCCTGACCCAGGCGCAGCTCAATGCCGCCTGCGGCGATGCAGACACGAAAGTCCCAAACGGCTTCGCCGTGCACACCTGTTCTTAGCGGTTCGGTTTAGCCTCCGAAAAACGCTCAACTCGGCCCCGGCGCGGATATACCGCTCCGGGGTCTTTTTTCAGCAATTCCAAAATCGTCATCCCGGCTGAGCGAAGCGAAGGCCGGGACCCAACGAGCAACTTGGCAAACCTGGGTCCCGGCTCGGCGCGCTGCTGGCGCAGCGCTTGGCCGGGATGACACGTTGAACAAGTTACTCCGCAGCCTGCGGCAACTCCCTCGGCTTCCAGCGCAGGATCGGTTTGCGGGCGGCGGCGGTTTCGTCCAGGCGGCGGCGCGGAGCGAGACGCGGGGCGCCTTCGAAGCGCTCGCGTTTTCCAGCCTTCGCTTCCAGCGCCATCGTGCGCAGCACATGGATAAAGCGGTCGAGCGACTCCTTCGATTCCGACTCCGTCGGCTCGATCAGCATCGCGCCATGGACGACGAGCGGGAAATACATCGTCATCGGGTGATAGCCCTCGTCGATCATCGCCTTTGCGAAATCAAGCGTCGTGACGCCGGTTCCGTCGAGAAAACTGTCGTCGAACAGCGCCTCGTGCATGCACGGGCCTTCGCCGAACGGCGCGCTCATCACGTCCTTCAGCGAGGCGAGGATGTAGTTTGCGGAGAGCACCGCATCCTCGCTCGCCTGGCGTACGCCATCGCGGCCGTGGCTGAGCATATAGCTGAGTGCGCGCGTGAACATGCCCATCTGTCCGTGGAAGGCACACATGCGGCCGAACGGCTTCACACCGTCGGGCAGGTTTGCGCGGTCCTCAATGTACTCGAACCCGTTGGCGCCATAAACGAGCAGCGGCAACGGTGCGAATGGCGCGAGCCGTTCCGACAGCACCACCGGCCCCGCACCCGGGCCTCCACCACCATGCGGCGTCGAGAACGTCTTGTGCAGATTGATGTGCATGGCATCGACGCCGAGATCGCCCGGCCGCACGCGGCCCGCGATGGCGTTGAAGTTCGCGCCGTCGCAGTAGAAATACGCGCCCGCCCTATGGACCGCATCCGCCATCTCGATGATGCGCGGCTCGAACAATCCGCAAGTGTTCGGGTTGGTCAGCATGATCGCGCAAACATCGGGGCCGAGCTTGGCCTCCAGCGCATCGGCATCGACACGACCGTCCGCCGTCGCGGGCACCTCATCCACTGTAAAACCTGCGAACGCCGCGGTGGCGGGATTGGTGCCATGCGCGGACTCCGGCACCAGAATACGCGGACGTTTCTCGCCACGCGCCTCGATGGCCGCGCGGATCGCGAGCAGACCGCAAAGTTCGCCATGCGCGCCAGCCTTGGGCGACATCGCCACCGCCGGCATGCCGGTGAGTGTGGTAAGCCACTTCATCAGTTCGGAGATCAACTCCAGCGCGCCCTGCGTCGTGGATTGGGGCGCGAGAGGATGCAGATCGCCAAAGCCCGGCAGCCGCGCCATCTTCTCGTTCAGGCGCGGGTTGTGCTTCATCGTGCAGGAGCCGAGCGGATAGAGTCCCGCATCGATGGCATAGTTCTGCCGCGACAGGCGTACGTAGTGGCGCACGACTTCCGGCTCTGACAGTCCCGGCAGACCGATAGGCCCCTTGCGCCGCTGACCGCCGAGGCGCGTCTCGCTCATCTGCACGTCGGGAATATCGACGCCGGTCATGCCCTTGCGGCCGAGTTCGAAAATCAAACCCTCTTCATGGTCAAGGCCGCGGTCGCCGGAGATCGTGGGCAACTCGTTCGCCTCAATCGTGCCCGGTGCGGTTTGGCGACCCTGGGTGTTCATGGTCATCACAGCACCTCCGCAAGTGTTTTGGCGAAGACGTCGCAGTCTTCATCCGTGCAGGTTTCAGTCGCGGCGACGATCAGCAGATCGCGCACGCTTTCGTCGTGCGGCAGCAGACGCGAGACCGGCACACCACCAAGGACATTCTTCGCCGCGAGAGCATCGACAATATCAGCCGCAGGCTTTGGCAGCCTGATCGTAAATTCGTTGAAGAAACTCGGCGTTAAGAGAGACACGCCGCTGACCTTCGCGAGACGGTCCGCCAGCGATGAGGCCGTGGCGTGATTGAGCCGCGCCAGCCGCGTCAATCCTTCCTCGCCCAGCAGGCTCAGGTGAATTGTGAAAGCCAGGCAACAAAGCCCTGAATTTGTACAGATATTGCTAGTAGCCTTGTCGCGGCGGATGTGCTGCTCGCGTGTGGACAGTGTCAGCACATAGCCGCGCTTGCCAGACGCATCGACGGTCTCACCACAGAGGCGTCCCGGCATCTGGCGCAGGAATTTCTCCCGCGTCGCGAACAGGCCGACATAGGGCCCACCGAAATTCAAGCCGTTGCCGATGCTCTGGCCTTCGGCGGCCACGATATCCGCACCCTGATGACCCGGCGGCTCTAGCAATCCGAGTGACATCACTTCGGTGACTACCGCGATCAGCAGCGCGCCCTTGGCATGGGCCACTTCGGCGATGGGTTTCAGGTCATGGATCATGCCGAACACATCCGGCGACTGCACCACGACGCAGGCGGTTTCGCCGTCGATCATCGACGCGATATCCTCCGCACTTCCCGGCGTGACTGGCGCGCGCACGACCTTGCCTGACAGAGCGGCGACGGTTTCGACCGTCTCGCTGTAATGCGGATGCAGGCCGCCCGAGAGAATCGCCTTTGGACGTTTGGTCAGTCGCTGCGCCATGAGCACGGCTTCTGCCGTCGCGGTCGAGCCGTCATAGAGCGAGGCGTTCGCAACCTCCATGCCTGTGAGCAGCGCTACCTGAGTCTGGAATTCGAACAGGTATTGCAGCGTACCTTGCGCGATCTCGGGCTGATAAGGCGTATAGGATGTGAGGAATTCGGAGCGCTGGATCAGGTGATCCACCGCCGACGGAACGTGATGTTTGTATGCCCCCGCGCCGCAGAAGAACGGCACACTCCCCGCCGCCACATTCTTCGCCGCCAGTTTCGACATCAGCCGGTCGACTTCCAGCTCGCCTTTTGTATCGGGCAGATCGAAAGCGGACAGCGGCACAACGGCGGATTTCGGCACATCGCGGAACAACGCATCGATATCCGGCGCACCGATCCTGGCGAGCATCGCCACGCGGTCTTCGGCGGTAAGCGGGTGGTATCTCATCTTTACTTCACTTCCCTACTTCGTCATGGCCGCCCTTGTGGCGGCCATCCATACGCACCGTGTTGCAGCGAGATCATGGGTCGCCGGGACAAGCCCGGCGATGACGTTTCTATTGGTTAGAGTCCTTTCACGAACTCGTCGTATTGCGCCTTGGGCATCAGGCGCGAGAACTCGCCGGTGTCGATATTCTTCAGCTTGAAGAACCAGCCCTCACCTTCCGGATCGGCATTGACCTTTGCGGGATCGTCGGCGAGGGCCGCGTTCGAAGCGGAGACCTCACCGCCCACCGGCGCATAGACTTCGCTTGCCGCTTTCACGCTTTCGACGACGGCCGCCTCGCCACCCGCGTTCACCTTGCGGCCGACATCGGGCACTTCGACGAACACGACATCGCCAAGCTGTTCGGCGGCGAACTTCGTGATGCCGATAGTGGCCTCGGTGCCATCGACGCGCACCCATTCATGCTGATCGGTGTATCTGGTCTCGCTCATAACCCCACTCCTCGGTTCAATTGGTTCTGCGATAACGATGTGGAAAAAACGGCATCGGCGCGATGCGCGCGGGCATCGGCTTGCCACGAACGATAAGATCGACTTCGGTGCCGTCGGTCGCGAACGCCGTTTCGATATAGCCCATCGCGACCGGCCCGTTCACGCTTGGCCCAAAACCGCCCGAGGTGATCTCGCCGATGACGCGGCCGGTCTTGTCCGCGACCGGCGTGTGTTCGCGGGCAGGCGCCTTGCCTACGGGCAGAATGCCGACGCGTTTTTTGGGTGGTGTTGAATCCAGGATTTTGTCGGCGCCGGGAAAGTCGCGATCCGTGCGGCGGCGCTTCTGGATCGACCACATCAGATTGGCTTCCGCCGGATTCACGGTCTCGTCGATGTCGTGTCCGTAGAGGCAGAGTCCCGCTTCCAGACGCAGCGAATCCCGCGCGCCAAGCCCGATGGGCAGCACTTCGCTTTCCGCAAGAAGCGCACGCGCCACGCGTTGGCCATCCTCGCCTTCGATGGAGATCTCGAACCCGTCTTCGCCCGTGTAACCGGAGCGGCTGACGATCGCCGGGCAACCGGCCACGTCTGTACGCACGACCTTCATAAAGGTGAGCTTGTCGATGCCGGGGGATAGGCGTTCCAGCACCGCACCCGCCATTGGGCCCTGCAACGCGAGTAGCGCGCGGTCAAACCGCGTTGTCACTGTCGCCGCGCCTTTCAGCCTGTCGGCGATATAGGCGTAGTCGCCGTCTTTCGTGTCCGCATTGACGACGAGATACATGTCCGCCTCGCCTTCCAGCTTGGTGAACATGAAATCGTCCTTGATCGTGCCGGAATCGTTCAGCAGCAAGCCGTAGCGCTGCATGCCTTCTTTCAGGCCCACGACATCAGCGGGCGTCAGGCTTTCCAGCGCCTTTGCCGGATCGGCGCCGGACAAGAACGCCTGTCCCATATGCGAGACGTCGAACAGCCCTGCCTTCTCCCGCGTGTGCAGATGCTCTTTCAGGACACCAGCCGGATATTGCACCGGCATCTCATAGCCGGCGAACGGCACCATCTTTGCGCCAAGCTCCACATGCAATGCATGGAGTGGCGTCTTCAGCAGCGTGTCGGATGTGTCAGCCATCGGCGGTCCAGACAAGAGTTACGGTGGCGCGAACCGCAAATCGCGGAACTCGCGCCCCTCTGTCATAGGACCTGAGAGATTTCCCCGCTTTCGCGGATTACCCCTTCGGTGGAAGCCGCTTTCGCGGATTCGCTTTCCAGAAGTTCATCTCCTTCGCGGTCCTTTTGCCTGAGAGTTTCCGGGGCGGTTGCTCCTTCGGCGCTTGCTTCCAAGTCTCTCCCGCGAGGGATCGATTGTATGGCCGGACAGACGCGCCTCGCGGCGGAAAAGCCCGTTGCGCGGCATCATAGGGAGGGAGGTTGGAGAGTCAACGAAACGAAGCCGAAACGTTCACATCCGCGCGGGAATTTCGATTCCGAGCAGATCCAGAACCATGGCCAGCGTGCCGAGCGTCACTTCGCACAGACCGATTCGCGCGGCGCGGAGTTCTGCGTCTGCTTCCGACAGGATGTGATGTTCGGAATAGAACCGGCTGAATTTCTGCGCGAGTTCGAAGGCGTATTCGCACAGGATATTCGGCGCGCGGTTGTCCTCCGCTGCCTGCATCTTCACGGGTAGCGCCAATAGCTGAAGCACCAGCGCACGTTCTTCCGGCGAACGCACAACCGGCGCGGATGATGCATGCCCCTCGTCCTTCGCTTTGCGCAGGATCGACTGGATGCGCACCGCCGCATATTGCAGATAAGGTCCCGTTTTGCCTTCGAAGCGCACAAAGCGATCAAGATCGAAGATGTAATCGGTAAGCCGGAAATTCGAGAGATCGGCGAATTTCAGCGCGGCGATGCCGACCTTCTTCGCGATGTCTGCGCGTTCCTCTGCCGGATAATCCTTGACGAGCCCCTGCTCCACCAGCCGCTTCTCCGCTTCGGCGGTCATGGTCGCGATGAGATCGTAGAGCTTCATCACGCCGCCCGCGCGCGTTTTGAACGGTTTGCCGTCGGTGCCATTCATGGTGCCGAAACCGGCATGCTCCAGCACCGCATGACCATTGATGTGCGCCTTGCGCGCGGCGCGAAAGACCTGCTCGAAATGCAGATGCTGGCGCTGATCCACGACATAGAGAACGAGATCGGGATTCTGTCCCTTCACCCGGTCCACGATGGTCGCGAGATCGGTCGTGCCATAGAGCACCGCGCCGTCCGACTTCACCAGGATCAGCGGCGGCATTTCCTTCTTGTCGCCCGCTTCCGCGACCGGGATGACGAGCGCGCCTTCGCTTTCCTCGGTGACGCCCTGCGCTTTCAGGTCTGCGATCATCGGCGCGATCAACGGTTCGACACTCGCCTCGCCTTTCCACAGGTCGAAATGGATGCCGAGACTTCCCCATTCACGCTCCAGCCCGAAGCGCGATACTGCGAAGAAATGCTCCCACAGCGCGCGATAGCCGGGACGGCCTGCCTGCAACTCCGCCGTCGCCTTGCGCGCTTCGTCCAACCGTGCCGGGTCGGCTTTGCAGGCCGCAGACGCCGCCGGATAAATCTCTTCCAGTTCGTCCATCGTCACTGGAGATTGCTCCGGGTACGGACCTTTGAAGCTTGCGTCGAAATAGACCGGCGCGATGCCGCGATGCCCGATCTCTGAAATAAGTTGCCCCATCTGCAGACCCCAGTCGCCCAGATGAACATCACTTACCACGCGCCAGCCATTGGCGCGGAACAGCCGCTGCAAAGAGTCGCCGATCACCGACGATCGCAGATGCCCCACATGCATGGGCTTTGCGACATTTGCGCCGCCAAAGTCGATGACCGCCGTCTTGCCCTTGCCGGATTCCGGCGCACCGAGCAGCACGTCTCCCGACATCGCTCCGGCACGCTCGGTGAGCGCAGCATCCGTCACGTCGAGATTGATGAAGCCGGGTCCTGCGACTTCGACCTTTGCAAAGACCGGATTGGTTTTCAGTTGCGCCGCGATCTTTTCGGCAATCGCACGCGGATTCATCTTGGCGGCACGCGCTGCCTGCATCGCGCCGTTGCATTGAAACTGGGCCATATCCGGACGGTCGGATTCCTGAACGTGACCGAAGGATTCCGAAAGCCCCTCTGCCGCGAACGCAGCTCGCGCGATCGCGCTCAGCTCGGCCGCAAAACTCGTCATGGCGCGTATTTGTTGTTCTGCGTATTGTATTCCAGCTGGGAGTGCGTGAGCTGAAAACCCGCGAGAATCTGATACTCGCCGACCTTGGCATTGCGGTCGAACTTGATATCCACTCCCGCAACCGTTTCCTCAAAGTTCACGACGGATTCGCCGGCCGGGAAATGAACATTGGCGAAGTACAGCTTCTTCGTCAGGATGCGGTTGCCGCCATGCGTGACCGTCACGAAATACGGCACGCGATAGCTGGCGTCCTCCCCCGTCGGCGCACGTTTCGCCGCCAGCATCAGCCGCACTTCCGAAAGGGTAGAGTGCTGCTTCTTGTCGAAGTCGCAGCTGGTGTTCGCATTGGTCATCCATACGCTATAGAGTTCGCCGGATGGATCTTGCGGCCCGTTTTCGCGAAATACAGTCAAGGCCGACGTCGGAACAAGAATGGCCGCGCTCGGGCACAATCCTTTGCTCTCGTCGGAAACGCATCCGCTCAAGAGCAACGTGGAAAGCAGGACGACCAGGATGGCGCGCATGTTCAAAGCCTCAGATATGGTTAGGACCTAACGCGCGGCCGGGGCGTAGGCAAGTCCCGGCTCTGGTCGTGCTTGCATGGACAGGATCGCGGGCGCAAAGCTGAATTTTTGGACAGATTTTAGCTCGCCAACTATCGTTGCCCCCCACACTTTTCTCCCGGCTTAAAAGGTGCAACGGAAGACGCCAC
>JBBCHP010000024.1:0-42682 GCA_037201525.1 Rhizomicrobium sp.
ATGGCGCATATCCTTCTAGCGGAAGACGACGAGTCTTTGCGCAAATTTTTGGCGCAGGCGCTTGTGCGCGCCGGCCACGACGTCACCGACTTTGGCGATGGCGGCGAGGCGTGGGAATGTCTCAAGGGATTCCGCTTTGACCTTCTGCTCACCGATATTGTGATGCCCGGCATGGACGGGATCGAACTGGCCAAACGCGCCGCCGAGATGAACGCAGCGCTCAAGATCATGTTCATCACCGGCTTTGCGGCGGTGGCGCTGCATCCCTCATCGCAGGCGCCGAAGCAGGCAAAGGTTCTCTCCAAGCCCTTCCATTTGCGCGAGATCGTGGCCGAAGTGGATCGCATGATCGCGGCCTGACAAGCCGTCATTTGCGGCAGATCATCACAATCGCGTCCTCGTGCCGCCAAAATTCGCGCGGATCATGTTTCGCATCCGGCGACAGCCGGTTTCCGCTTCGCATCCCGCGAAGCACCTCTCGCCGGACAGGCCTTTTGCTTGGCCGAATTCGGGGAGGAAAATTATGCAACAGCCATTTCACATTATCTCGCAGCCCGGCGCGAGCTGGACGACCGAACGTATTGCCGGCGTCGGATTTGTTGGTCTGCTGCACGTCATAGCGATCTGGGCGATTTTGAACGGGTTAGCGCAGAAGTTCGTGAAGATCGTCGAACCGCCGCCGATAGCTTGGACGCAACCGGTTACGCATCAGCCGCCACCACCACCGGCTCCGCCGATCCCTCATGTCCAGCCCACGGAGCCAACGACAACGGCGGTTCCGCTGCCGCGATTCACAATACAGTCTCAGGATCCGCCGCAGGTGATCGGTTCGACGACCCCCACTCGTGCCGCCGCAGCCGCCTGTGGCCGATACCTATGCGTCGGGAATCTCCAGCACACACTCTCCTCCCGACTACCCGCCGCTTGCGCGACGGTTGGGCGAGCAGGGCAGCGTGCGGCTCGGTCTGACGATCTCGGCAACCGGAGAGGTCACCGGCGCAACCGTCGTCCAATCGAGCGGTTTTGCCGATCTCGACCAGATGGCGACGGATTGGGTCATCGGGCATTGGAAGTACAAACCGGCGACCCATGATGGCGTCGCTGTTCCGACCCAGACCCAGGCGGTGGTCGTCTTCAACCTTAAAAACGCCCGGTAAAAGCGCGTCTTGCAAGTCGCCTTGGGGGGACGGTATAGAGACCGTCCCCTTGAGGGCGCGTAGCTCAGCGGGAGAGCACTACCTTGACATGGTAGGGGTCACAGGTTCGATCCCTGTCGCGCCCACCACCTATAATACACTGTTTTTGTTAAATAAAATATTCCGTAGAAAGACGAGACAAGGCTTAATTCCAGCAGCGTTTCGCAGATCAACCCCTTTCGCCGCCTCCAAACCGGACGACTATTTCCGCACTGCGCGACGCCATGCACCTGGACTTATGCCCACGGTCGCCGTGAAACAGCGCGTAAAGTGGCTTTGGTCGGAAAAACCGCAAGACGACGCAACTTCCGTCAATGGGAATATGCCGTCGAGGAGCAGCGCCTTGGCCAGGGTTATGCGTTGCTGCATCATCCATTTGTGCGGTGGAACGCCGAATGTCTTTCGGAACGCCTTGCTGAATTGCGACAGTGAAAGACCGCACTCGCGCGCAAGCGTTGCAAGGGGCAAGTTCGCCAAAAGATTTTCGGAAAACAACTCCTTGGTTCTTCGCTCTTGGCTGGACGACAGTCCGCCCGAAGCCGACCGTGCGACCGGCCGCATTCCGCCGTATCTGGTTGCTGCGTGATGGCCCACAGTCAGCATCAGATGGTCCATGAACAGCTGATCCACCTGATGGGGATTTTGAAACATAGGCAACAAGGCTTCCGTTATGCCTCGCATTACCGGGTCCTGGTGGCTTACCGCCGGTTTGTAATGCAACTCGTTGATGGGGCGGGCATTTGCTTCATCCGCCAACGCGTCCAGCGTTGCCCGTGGCAGATAGAAATGCACCGAATGAAACGGATTGTTCAGGTGAAATGTCGGCTGCCGTTTGATGTCATAGACGATCGTCTCACCGGGCTTCAGAACTGATGCAGGCGCAGCCTTCCCGTTTTCCCAATATTCGTACTTTGGAAAATACTTGAGATGCACAGCCACAAGAAAAGCGTCTTCGCGAATGGGAGGCGTCGACAGCATACGGCTGGGGTTTGTGTATTTGAGCTCGGTAACGGCGATCATTGCCTTCGGCAAGGCACGTGTCACAAAGGAATTCGCCTGTGCATTGAGGCGGTTGCCGAATGCTTCGCCATAGCTGTCGCTGTCCGGCAATTGCTCATCCTGCGCAAGAGCATCTCGCTTGAGCAATGCTAATTTTTCTCGCTGAATTCGACAAGATACGCGATTTCGTGAAAGACCGTATTGGTTCTGTGGAGGACATTTGTGAGCTGGACGCGATCGCGTAATCCAATGAAAGACCTCGCTCATGAATACCCACCAGACTGCGCCGACCCAGTTTGTGGAAGCCAACGGCATCCGCTTCGCCTATCGCCGCTTCGGCAAAACAGGAGGTATGCCGCTGGTGATGAACCTCCACTTCCGCGGCACCATGGACCATTGGGATCCAGCGGTGACCGACGGGTTGGCCCAGCACCGCGAGGTGATCCTGTTCGACAATGCCGGTATCGGCGCCAGTTCCGGCACGACGCCAACCGATTTCCTCGAGGTGGCAGCAGACAGCATCGCGTTCATCAAAGCGCTGGGTATCGGCAAGGCCGATATCATGGGGTATTCGATTGGCGGCAAAATCGCCCAGGAGATCGCAGTGCAGGCGCCCGATCTGGTGCGCCGGCTGATCCTTGCGGGCACCGGGCCGCGCGGTGCCGACACCGCAGCCAGTAAATCCGCGGAGATATTTTCCGCGACTTACGATCCCCCGGAACATCTGTGGATTGCCGCGCATTTCGCGCCTTCGCCTACGAGCCGTGCCGCCGGCCTCGCGTATCTTGAGCGTAAGCATCGTCGTAAAGAGCGCAGTCCCGAGGTCACAGAAGCGTCCGCCGCCGCGCAATTGAAGGCCATCGAGAAGTCGAACGTGAAGACCGCGGGTGTTTGGGATTATCTGGCGGGAATTCATCAGCCGACGCTTGTCGTGCACGGCAGCAATGATCTGATCATTCCCACCGTCAACGGATTTACGTTGCAGCAGCGTCTGCCGAATGCGCAGCTCATCATCTATCCGGATTCCAGCCACGCACCCATGTACCAGTATCCGGAACTTTTCGTGGCGCACGCCAATCTGTTTCTCGATGCGGGCTTCAAGGCGCTTGATGGCCTAGTCGGCGGCCAGCCCTTCCCCGCCATTCCCGCTCCGAACTGAAAGGGTTTCCCATGGCAAATCTGAGCAACAAAAAAGCTCTTGTCACGGGCGCCTCGCGCGGCATCGGTGCGGCCATCGCCAAAAGGCTGGCAGCCGACGGTGCCCATGTCGCCATCACCTATGCTAAGGGCGCGGACGCCGCCGCCCAAGTGGTGAACGAGATCAAGAAAGCCGGCGGCGAGGCCATCGCCATTCAAGCCGACGCCACCGATGCCAATGCGGTGAACGCCGCGGTCGAACAGACCGTCAAGACCTTTGGTGGTCTCGATATTCTGGTCAACAATGCCGGCACTGCGATCCCCAAGCCGTTCGAGGAGGCCACGCTCGAAGAGCTGAACCGAGTTGTCGATCTCAATCTGCGCGGCACCTTTTTCGCGACCCAGGCTGCGCTCAAGCACATGGAAAATGGCGGCCGCATCATCTGCATCGGCTCCTGCGTCGGCGAGCGAATGATGACGCCGGGACTGGCGGCCTACTCCGCGACCAAAGGCGCTGTGAAGATGTTCACGCAAGGCTTGTCGCGTGAAGTCGCAGCGCGGGGCATTACGGTCAACAACATCCAGCCGGGACCCATCGACACCGATCTTAATCCCGCCGCCAGCGATTGGGCAGCGCCACAGATCGCCAACACCGCGCTCAAGCGCTATGGCCATGTCGAGGACGTGGCTGCTTTGGTGGCGTTCGTTGCTGGACCGGAGGCGAGCTACATCACCGGTACGAGCCTGACCGTCGACGGCGGCACCAATGCCTGAGCGGAAGGTGGACGTTATAACCAATCTTGCGGGCAAGACTGCTCTCGTCACAGGAGCTTCGCGCGGTATCGGTCGCGCCAGCGCCCTCGCGTTGGCGAACGCCGGCGCTCAAGTGGTGGTGCATTACAGCAGCGGGGCAAGCGAGGCCGAGAGCGTCGTCGCCGAAATACGTGCGCTCGGCGCGCGTGCTGACAGCGTACAAGGCGATCTTTCGGCTCCCGAAGGAGCACACGCGCTCGCGCAAAAGGTTCGCGATATCGTGGGCGGCCGGCTGGATGTGCTTGTCGCCAATGCAGGCGTCGCCAAATACGCGACAATCGAAGAGACAACCATTGGGGATTTCGACCGGCTGTTCGCAGTGAATGTGCGCGCGCCGTTCTTTCTCGTGCAGCAACTTCTCCCGATCCTAGGCGACGGCAGTAGCGTCATCCTTCTGTCGTCGCTCGCGGCTCATGCCAGTGTCGGCACGCTCTCAGCTTATGCGGCGACCAAGGGTGCTATCGACACGCTGGTCAAGCATTTCGCTTCTGCACTTGGCGGGCGTGGCATCCGCGTCAACGCGGTGGCGCCGGGTGTCGTGAATACTGAAATGTCGAGCTTCGCGCGAACCGAGGAGGGCCGGAATCTCACGCTCAGCCTTCAGGCGCTTCAGCGAGTCGCCAGCCCTGACGACATTGCGGGCGTGATCGCGTTCTTGGCATCTGATGCTGCGCGCTGGATCAGCGGCGACACGCTACGCGTCGATGGAGGATCGAAACTCTGAGGAAGATTGGATGCGGATATCCATCAGGGCGCCGTCCGCTGGATGATCTTGCGGCTCTATGCCCCATAATCTTCACTTATGGCTCGTTTCTCATCGGCGCGCGCAAGATCGTCCTGAAGCCTAAATGACTGACGGCCAGATCTTCTTCTTGGCCTTCGCGCGATCCTGAGCGATAGCGCGCGCAGTAGTTCGGCGCACAGAGGAACGAACCGCCTTTGATCACATATTGAGTTCCGTCGGTGCCATGTATCGATGGGCTGTCCGGCGCGTCTGGCTGTGAATGAAATGGCTTGAAGATATCCGAGGTAAGTTCCCAGACATTGCCGATCATATCGTAAAGACCGTAACTGTTGGGTGGGTAACATCCGGAAGGCGCAAGCCCGACAAATCCATCCGTGCCGCTGTTGATGATCGGGAAGATACCTTGCCATGTGTTGGCGTTTGCGGGTTGGTCGTGGTCCATCGATGCTTTGGGATTGCCGCCGCGTGCGGCCCACTCCCATTCCGCTTCGGTCGGCAATTCGCGATGAAGCCATTGCGCATAGTGCATGGCATCGGCGTGAGTGACTTCCACAACCGGATAATTCTCGCGGCCAACGATGGAACTGCCCGGACCGGCAGGATGACGCCAATTGGCGCCGGGCACATAGCGCCACCATTGCGAGATGTTCTCCATCCCATCGACTTTCTTTGGCATGAAAAACACGACCGCACCTGGCTTCAGCATGTCTGGCGGCAGACCCGGATGTGTGGCCGGGTCGACGGGCCGCTCGGCTTCGGTGACATAGCCTGTCGCTCTTACAAACACCGCAAATTGAGCGTTTGTGACTTCGTGCGCATCCATCCAGAAGCCGGCCACGCGTGCATGCAAAATGGGCTGTTCCTCGGGATAGACATTGTCTCCTTCGTCGTAGCTTCCGCCGGGTACCCACACCATGCCGTGATGCGGTTCGGTCTGGCCATGAAAACGGCATTGCCGCAATCCTGCCTGCGCCGTCCCGGATTTGTTCGCCGTTGTATAAGAAGCAAATGCCGCGAATCCTAAGACCACAATGATCGCGGCCGCGAGTCCATATCGTATCAACAATTTCGAAGAGGGCGAACTTGCTTTCATCAGATTCCATAGCGCGGAGGAACTACGGCGGGAATGTATACTAACGAGATAGAAATAGTGTAGTGGCAGCAAGCTATATACGCTCGCAAGCAGGAAGCTGTGCGTGAAAATCGTGCGGCTTTCGTTGTTCTGGCAGTTTTGTTGCTCAATGCATCGGTTGTCTCTGCACAGATCCGCTCCTGTGCTTGTGCGACCTAACAAACGGTTACCCGCCGCAAAGCGCGGCCAGCCAACAGAGTTGCTGGCCTACAGTAACTTGCTGTATTTGCTGGTAAAACCTGGAGCGGGCGAGGCGAATCGAACGCCCGACCCTAACCTTGGCAAGTTTGTTTTCATAGATTGCCAAGATTCGTGGAAGCTTGTAGAGGTCATATATTTCAATAGCTTAGTACAAAAGTGGTCTGCTATAGTCTTCCTGAAATCGCCTGCAGCCAACGATAAACGGCACCCCAAAAGGCATCCCGGAAGACCCTAACCTTGGCGCCAACGGACACCAAACTGCGTAGTTTGAAAGCGACTGGAACGCGGTTTGAGCTTTCAGACCGTGACGGCTTGGTGCTGCGGGTTTCTCAGTCCGGCACAATGTCTTGGACCGTATATTACCGTGTGCATGCAGCTGGTGACACTATCGGCTCGCGTGTGGCTAGCCTTGCCGGCGTCAAACGCAGGGCCACGCTGGGCAGCTACCCGAACGTCTCGCTTTCAGTTGCGCGTAAGCGCGCTGTCGAGATCAAACAGCAAGCCAAAGCTGGCCTCGATCCATCGCTAAACCGGGCAGCGACACCGACAACTGAGAAATCCGTTAGCTCACTGATCGCACGGTATGCGAAAGCGCATTTGTACCGGAACCTCAGATCCGGTGCGAACATCGAGAAGCTGCTCAAGCTGCACGTCGAACCGGCCATGGGCAGTAAAGATGTCGTGTCAGTCACGCGCGGTGATTTGGTGACACTGCTGGAAGACGTGCGCGTGCCGAAAATCGTGAAGCTCACGTCGACGACAGGTAGGCCATATAATGTGACGCGAGGAGGGCCGGGGGCTGCAGCAGAAGTGCGCAAATGGACACGAGCGCTGTTTCAGTATGCGCTGGATGTAGCTGTCATGGACAGCAATCTATTCGTGGGCGTCAAAACTCCAGACAAGCATCGTGCGCGATCAAGATTTCTAACCATGGACGAAGTGCGCGCCGCGTGGACCGCTGCCGCTGATATGGCATACCGTTCGGGCCATACTTTCAACTGCTGATGTTGACTGGCGCGCGGCGTAACGAATGGGCTGCCGCACGGCTCAACTGGCTCATGAATGGTGTTTCCCGATTAGAAATCCGTGATGAATCTGGCGTCTATCTCTACGGCTGCGGAGCGGTTTCGCAAGGAGTTTGGCCGCCTCGACGTGCTGGTTCAAAATGCGGCCATTACGAAGACCAGCGATGATGCGCAAACTCCCGAGGAGTATGTGAGGGCGCACCGCCCAAGTATCGCCTCCCTCGATGAGATACGCGCCGTCTGGGACACAAATGTATTCGGTGTGCTCGCCGTGTATCAGGCGATGGTGCCGATCCTGCATGACACGCCGAACTCTCGCATCGTCAATGTCTCCAGCGCCGCTGGGTCGTTGACACTGGCGTCCGATCCGAACTCCCCGATGCGCTCAAACTTCGACGCCACTTATGCGGCGTCAAAGACCGCTCTCAATGGCTTAACGCTCGCGATGGCGATTGAACTTGAGGCGGACGGCATCAACGTCAACGCAGTATCCCCCGGCTACACTAAGACGAAGATGAATCCCGGTGGCACGGACACGGTTGAGGAGGGCGCCGCCGAGGCGGTTCGGCATCGGCGATTTGCCACCGCTACTCCCGACCGAATACGTCAACTCGGCGCGACGGTCGTCTCGATGTGCCGAATCTCGTTTGTGGGAGCAGTTGGCTATTATGCGTCTCCGGCAAACTTGAGCGACGGCAGCACAAAAGTTCGAAGAAGACTCGCCTTTTCTGCGTCATTTAAATCTTCGCGCCATTGGATCATCTGATGAATGCTCATCAACCAATCCGACAGCTGATGATTGGTCAGCGATTTGTGAATCTTGCCCTCTTTGCGGCCGCGTTCGAAAACACCTGCCCATGTGCTGAGAAACAGTGGCTCGACCTGAGTGCCTCTGCGGTAGCTCGGGTTGTTGAGAACGAGCGTGCTGTCATCGTCGGCAATTGAGACGTACACGTCATCGCGCCGCGCGATTTTGATTGTGAGCACCGATCCCGTGACAATGCAGTCCTCGAAAGTTTTGCACTTGCGCATTGCCTCCTGAATCTGCGTTGCGATCTTCTCCAAGCGATGGAAAATTACTGCGCGCATGATGGCACGGCGATTGGGATAGAGCCGATAGAGGGTACGGCGGCTGATTCCGGCTTCTGTCGCGATGTCCTCGACGGATACTTTGCGGGCGCCGAGTTTGCAAACGCAGGTGACTGCGGCGTTGATGATGTCTGCGTCGCGCGCATCCTCTATGCCTTTTTTTGCTGCCGCCTTCGTCATTTTGAAAGTCTACCTCATCGCGCGAAATAGTGATTCGGCCTCGGCCATAGCTTCCACCGCGGCGCGTATTGACAAAAGGTAGTAGAGGCTGCAAATTTGGCACAAAGCACATATAATGTGCCATGTGCCAATAGGCATGCGGGAGGTTCGGACATGGCACGTTTCGATCTAATCGTCGCCAACGGGATAATCGTGGATGGAACTGGCTTTCCCCGCTTCACCGGCGACATCGGCATTCGAGCAGGTGTCATCGTAAAAATTGGACGGCTCAAAGACGCAGATGCAGACCGCAGAATCGATGCGACGGGTCTGATCGTCGGCCCCGGCTTCGTCGATACGCATACGCATTATGACGGCCAGATTTTCTGGGACCCCACCTGTTCGAATGCGGGCGAGAATGGAATCACGACAGTCGCCATGGGCAACTGCGGCTTTGGCTTTGCGCCGTGCCGTCCCGAGGATCGCGATCGGGCAATGCTCATGATGCAAACGACCGAACAGATCCCCGCTCCGCAATTGCGAAGCGGATTACCCTGGAATTGGGAAACATTTCCAGAGTTCGTGGCGTCTATGGAACGCGCGCCAAAAGCGGTGAACGCGATGATGTTCATGCCCCTCAACCCGCTTATGATCTACGTGATGGGCATCGATGGCGCGAAAACGCGCCGTCCGACTGCGGCGGAAATCTCGCAGATGCAGGGGCTTATCCTAGAAGCGATGGATGCCGGTGCGTGCGGCTTATCGATCTCCTCAATGGGCACAGTGAACAACCACGTCGACATCGACGGTACGCCCATGCCGACGGACGTTATGAACGTCGACGACATGTGCAAGCTGGTCGAAATCTTTCGTGACCGCGGCGAAGGGATCATTCAGGTTATCTCCCAGATCGGCCCAGTGGGTGACAGTGAGGTGAGTATTCGTCTCGGCGAAGCCTCACACCGCCCGGTTCTGCACAATGTTTTCTCGACAAGCGATTATACGCCGGATCTTCATCGGAAAAGCATGGCCTGGCTCGACAAGGTCAATGCGCATGGCGTCCTCATGTACGCCGCGACGGTCGTGAACCGCAGCTGGAACGAAGTTGATTTCTGGAATTCGCCAGGATGCAGCATGGATGCGCTCGCTGCACACCGCGAACTCACTGTTTCGGCGACGCTGGAGTGCAAACGCGCCTTGGCAAAATCGGAAGACTACCGTGAGCGTTTCAGGAGCACCTACGATCCTGTCATGTTCGAAGCTACCGCTGGCGGGCTCGAACGATACGTTGTCGTGACTCTCGGGAAGAACGCATCGAGCGGAAACCGATATGTTGGCCGGTCTCTGGGCGATATCGCGCTGGATGAGGGTAGGCCCGTCGCCGACGTCTATCTCGATCTCGCGCTGGAATCCGACTTCGAGCTTGTGCTGAAAACACCATCGGTCGCGGCCAAAGATGTGCGCAAGATCGCCGAGCTGGTATCGCACACCCATGTACTTGCCGGCGCCTCTGATGGTGGTGCTCATACGAAGATTTGGAGTGGCGGTTGCTGGACGACGGATCTGATGCTGTGGCTGGTGAAGGAAAACCCGCTGCTGAGTATCGAGCAGATGCACTATGGTCTCTCGTATCAGCCTGCACGCGTACTGGGCCTACGCGATCGTGGTGCGCTGCTCGAGGGTATGGCCGCCGATATTCTCGTCTACAGCCTCGACGAGTTGTTTTTCGATCAGTCCGTCTACGAAGTGGTCCATGACATGCCGAACAACGACTGGCGCCGCAAAGCGCGCGCCGGCGGCTATCGCTGGATCATCGTGAATGGCGAAATCACCTTCTCCAAGGATGTGCGTACCAACGCGACGCCGGGCCGCTATCTGCATGTCGTTCAAAAAGAGGATGTGATGCCAGTGGCTGCCGAATAAGCCGGAATTTCTCAAAGCATATCGAAGAAAGCCGTGGCGAAGATCGCGGCTCACAGGGGGAAGTCATGAAGAATACGCTGTTGATGGGCACCGTGCTGTCCACAATTCTATTGGTGCCGTCGATCTCTGCGTTGGCGGATACCGCTGGCAGTTCAGAGATCGAGACAGTAACAGTGACCGCCGAACGCCGGTCCGAGAATTTGCAGAAGACGCCGGTTTCGGTGCAAGTGCTATCGCACGATCAAATCGCGGCTTCGCATATCACGAGCCTGCCTGAACTACAGAAGATCACACCTTCGCTCGTTGTGCAGGATGCTGCGAGCAATGTGAACCCCTACATACGTGGTGTCGGCGCGACGACGCAAGGTTCTGGCTACTACGCGAGCGTTGCCACATACGTTGACGGTGTGTACGTCACCCGTTTGTCGAGCGGCGTATTCGATCTCGACGACATAGATAATGTTCAAGTTCTGAAGGGGCCTCAGGGAACTCTCTACGGGCGGAACGCGACAGGCGGCGCGATCGTAATCACGACGCACACCGCACAGCCCGGCGACCCCATCACCGCGCACCTTGAAGGGACGTACGGTAATTACGACGAGCACGGCTTCACTGGCCGTGTCTCTGGTGGACTGAGCGATCAATTCGCATTTTCGGTAGGCGCGTCCGAACGGTACCACTCGGGATTTGTCGAGAATCTCAATCCTCCCGGGGTTGGAACAAACCAACAGGATTTGAACGGCCGCGACTACTACTCCACAGACGCGGAACTGACATTCGAGCCGAATCCGCAACTCACGATCGTTGCGCGAGGCTCTTATTACTTTCAAAATGATCGCGACGCGATGGGTCTTCAGCCTGTTGGGCTGAAGGACTATATCGACAACGACACGCTCGCCTCCCTAGGTTTGCCAGCGAATCCTGTGGTGCCGTTGAACGGCACGCAGGCCTACTACGCCGGATTGCTCGGGGCATTTGGGGGTACCTGGCGATACGGCGGAGTCGTTGGCCGGAGCACTGCAATTTTCGAACAAGTTTGGCGCGACTTACGACAACGAGGCAAACGGCTTTGCCGCCGGCGCCCTTCGGGTCAACGGAATGCAGGGCGATTTCGACGCGACACAAATTGCAACAGGAATTTTGAAAGTCAGCTACGATTTTGGTTTCGCAAATTTCGTTTCGAACACGTCCTATACCTCGAGCACAAGCAAATCGGCCACCGAGATAGTCGCCGCCAATCCCGCGACCTATCCGGCCGGGTTCAACGGCGGCAGCATTGGGTTTTCCGGAGATTTTCCAGCCCAGAACTGGCAAGAAGACCTTCAGCTGTCATCCAAAGACGGCCCTATCCAATGGATTGTCGGCGCGAACTATCTCGACGATAGAGGCCTAACCGATCTGACTGGCGATCTATTCGAGTTCAATATCCAAAGCGAGCTCAATCGTTGGCATGTGCAATCGGCTGCTGCTTTTGCGCAGGCTACTCTGGCGCTCGACATGGTCGCGAATGGCCTGAGCTTCACGGGTGGTACCCGCTACACGGCGGACTCCTACGACCTTGAAGATGTCCCGAGCTTCGGGTCGTTTCACAACAAGATCAACAGCTCTGCATGGACCTATACGGCACGTTTGAACTATCAAATGGAGAATCTCCTTCTCTATGGCGGCGTCTCGACGGGTTTCAAATCAGGAACGCTCAATGCCACAAACGAGCTCAGCCCAGGGGTAAAACCTGAAAAGATCGTTTCCTACGAGGTTGGTGCCAAATGGGACATCACAGATAGACTTCGGCTGAATGCAGCGGCGTTCGACTACAATTACACGGACATTCACCTGCAAGTGACGTCGTCTCCTTTGGCTGCGAGCTATCTAGTCAACGGCACTGGCGCAGACTTGTACGGCCTAGACTTTGAGGGATCAGCAATCCTCAACGACTGGGCTTCGTTAAACGTCAACGGCCTGTTGTTGCATTCCTGGTATAAGACCGACGTCGTCGCGGGCTCTTTCGGAACTCTGTTCACGAAGGACAAGCGCCTCGCCGGCGCGCCGGAGTGGTCGTTCAACATCGGCCCACAGATCAAGGCGCCGTTCGTCACCAGGGGCTCCCTTGATCTGAGTGTTTTGGCTGGCTTCAACGGCGGCTACTATTTTGACGCCGAGGACATCGTCGGAACAGGCGGGGCTCATAATGCTAAGTCGTTCACGACCGTCGATTTCAATCTGGCATACACGACCGAGGACGGGCGCTGGCGTGCTGCCGCTTGGGCCAGCAATGCGTTCGACGAAAAGTACTTTGCCGGTGGTTTGGTTGCAGGCCAGATCGATAAGCTCGCGCTTGCCGCATCGCCCGGTCAATACGGTGTTACGCTCGACTATTTCTTCAATTAAGCGGGAGCGAAATCCATTCGCGCGCAGGAAGACGGAGCACTCGAAGCCATACGCAGCGTGACGGGGCGGACGCAATCCACCCCGCGCGTGACCGAGGAAGCGCTAGCGCGGTTTCTCAAGCGCCAGCTTGATCTCGGCGGGAAGATTATCGGCATAGAACTAGATACTTCCCGCCGGGCTTCCGGCGCGTCGAGCGGCACGCAAATCTTCGATGTCATTCTGCAAGTGCCCGACGGTCAGGTTGCGCGCCGGTCTCTTGTGTTCCGCTACGATCTCGGTGGGACGTTCTTTCACCAATATGACCTGATCCCGCAGTTTAAGGTCATGCGCGCGCTAGAGCCGAAAGGCATTTCTGTGCCGAAGGCACTCTGGCTCGACGATGGCGGCGAGATTGCGGGACGCCCCGGCCTGTTCATGGCGAGGGTGGACGCGCCGCCGCCAGGCGGTCAGCCCTTTGCCGAAGGACCTATCGCGATTGCGACGCCGGAACTGCGCCACGCGATGATCCTTTCGAGTATTCACTGCTTTGCGAACATCCATAAGGTCGACGCCAGCGATCCATCGCTCGCATTCCTGAACCAGCGCGGGCAGGGTAACCATTTCATCGACCGCGCGATCGATTGGGACACAAAAGAGTTGCTATACGCAATCCCGCCTGGCTTCGGTGGCGTGCGAGCATCCTATTACGACGGTGTCCGCGATGTGATGCTGCGCGTGCGCGATCATCTGCTCGAGAGTTCGCCGCGTGAGCGTAAGGCGGAACTCGTCCACGGCGACACCAATCTTAGCAATGTCATGTTCCGCGGCAGCGAAGTGGCCGCGCTGCTCGATTGGGAACTTTGTCACTTCGGATTGGGTGAGGGCGATGTCGGGTACTGCCTGGCAGGCATATCTCATTTCCTGAACTCTCTGCCGCCGATGGCTGGCATTCCTTCCGATGACGAGATCCTCGCTGCGTATCGTGCCGTGCGTGGCCGCGCCGAGGACGTAGAATATGGACGGCTATGGGGCGAGTGGCGTCTGGGTGTCTATCAGGTGATGGCGTACAGCCGCTTCAGCGAAGACCTGCGTCACATCGAAGAAATGTATTGGGCACGGATCAAATCAATACTTGGCCAATTTGTACGTTTGTGAGGCGTCTCATGGAGATCATCGAACTTCCGGTTGAGGACGAGTGGCCCCACACGCCCGGGGTGGAGCCGCTTTGGCAGGAAAGTGTTGTGCTTGCGTGGCAAGACGTGACGCAATCCGTCGGCGGTTTCTTTCGCATCGGTCATCATCCCAACCGTGGCGTCGGAATTTGTACCTTCGGTGTGGTGTCGAAGAACGGTCTTTGTTTCAATGGCTCGCGCGTCGGCGCAGAATTGCGCGATGGGGATCGCGCCGGCAACCGCTTTGCGCTCGATGGCTTCGTGTCAGCCGCATTCGACAAGGGCAAGAGCTGCTGGGCCGCGCATGATGCGGATTGCGATGTCGACCTACAGATCACCGATCTTCATCCCCAATATGACACCTGGGCGTTGTCCGGCTTGCGCAACAGCTTTCGTGACAAATTCGCGGCAAGCCATACCGAGGTCGCGGGCCTGGTCACCGGCAATGTGCGGCTGGGCAGCAAACGCTGGACCGTCGATGGCCACGCTTGGCGCGACCATTCCTGGGGCGTTCGTGATCACAGTGACCCTGCTGCGGCGCTTTCCAATATTTGCTGGTTGGTCGGGGTCCTTCGGAAAGGATCTGATTATTGGCCTTAGTGAAGTCATCGCGCGCAGCGGTAAGCGCTTCAACACTGGCTTTGTGATTCACAAAGGCGATCTCGATACGCCGATCTTGCGCGACATCGCATTTAATGTGGAGTTCGACGGACTGAGTCTACGGGGCGCGCGCGCCCGCGTGGAGACGCGCAAGTTCGGATCGTTCGATCTTGAGATCGAAGGCTTCGGCAATGTGCTGATGGCGATGCAAACCGAGCACGGACAGGAGAATTCATATCTCGAGTTCGGCATGCCCGGCGTGATGCGTTGCAACGGAATGACCGGCGGCGTGCATCTGAGTACGATGTTCAACATACGCAACGCAACCACTCCACCGGTGATGCTTTTCGGCGCCTCCGACAAACGCGGCCTCTATCAGGCGCCGCGCTGGACGCCCTCGGATGGCGGCGTATGTCTGGTTGAGACCGAGCGTGTGATAAAGCTGGGCGATTAGCGGATCGGCGAAGTGCGGGCCTTTCTTATGTGCGCTTTCGAATTTCGCGATGGCGCCCGTCGAGATCGCCCTTCGCCATCAGCACCAGAGCCCAGTCAGCTTCGGCAACACGTCCTTCAAGCGCCTTGATGCGTTCGCGCTGCATCAGACATCCCAAAATTCGTCGACGGGGGTGGCGTATCTTGGCGCTGCGCTCAAGCAAGATTCACTGTGCTTCTTGGGTGCGCCAGCCATTCACGTTGATGTGACGAAAAGATATCCGGTGCGTTGTAATGTAGTTGCATAAGCGCGGCCGGATCGATTAGCGGCGCCCACTGTTTGCGGTTTCTCGGTTCTCAAGGCTCGCGTTCACTGAAATTCCGATGATTGCCAAACCCGAAACTAAGAAGATGAAGAACACAACGGCGCGGGCGCTAACTTTCGTCTGGCTTCCTTTGCGTTTTCTAGCTTTCGCTATTTGTAGTCTTGATTGCTTCGGCATCGCCGCTTTGGCTCTCGTATCCAGCTTCGTTCAACTCTCTAAACGAGCTATTCGCTGCTTGAAATTGCTTTTCCCACGAGATTTGGCTGATATGCGCTTGGCTAGTTTGAACGGCTTGATCGGCTCACAAATGATCACACTTCCAGGCGGTCTTCTGGTCCTGCGACCAAGGCGTAGAGCGCTGGCATAAGGAAAACACTGATCAAGAGCCGTGTGAACAGGCCGCTTACGATTACCAGCGCAAACGGTCTCTGGGTATCTGTGCCGACACCCGTCGCCAATGCTGCGGGCAGCAAGCCAAGAGCTGCGACGAGCGCGGTCATCATGATTGGACGCAGTCGCAGGATCGCACTTTCGCGAATGGCCTTGTCGATCGGTGTTCCATCGCGGCGAAGCTCGTTGACATAGGAAATGTAGACCACAGCCGTCTGCACTGAGACGCCGAACAAAGCCAGGAAGCCAATGCCAGATGACACTGAGAACGGTGTGCCGCTGATCCAGAGCGCCAAGATACCGCCCACCGGCGCAGACAGCAGTACGCCAAGCACGGTGATGAAGGGGAATTTGAAATTGCTATAGAGCGCGAATAGCAGCAGGAAGATCAGGAACAGCGTCAGAGGCAAAATGACAGCCAACTGGCGAGTTGAGGCTAGGTAATCGGTGTACTCCCCACCCCAATCCAGCCGGTAGCCCTGCGGCAGCCGAACCTTCGTATTGGTCTGTTGAATAGCATCGCCGACCGCGCCGGCGAGGTCGCGCCCCTCAACGGAGAATTGGACGCCGATGTAGCGCGAATTGTCCTCGCGATAGATGAATGAGGCGCCATTCGCCACTTGAATATCGGCGAGCTCTTTTAGTGGAATGGATTGTCCCGCCGCTGTCGGCACGGGGATATTTCCGATCTCCTCGGGATTGTCGCGGTATTTCTGCTCGAGGCGAACAACGAGGTCGAACTGTTTCTCGCCTTGTACCACCGACGTAGCAACATCGCCGCCGATGGCAATGGTAATCAGCGTGTTGATGTCGGCAACGTTTAGGCCGTAGCGCGCGATGGCGGCGCGGTCGATTTTGATGTTAAGGCTCGGCTGCCCGAGCTCGCGCACCAGTGTCACATCCTTGATTCCGCGCACGTTCTCAAGGACCCGCTTGATGGCCTTGCCTTTTTGCTGAAGCGTATCGAGGTTGGAGCCAAAGATCTTGACGGCAAGCGCGCTCTTAAGGCCGGATTCCGCCTCGTCGACCGCGTCCTCCGCCGGTTGGGTGTAGTTGAAGATGATTCCGGGAAAGCCTTGAAGCTTGCGGTTGATAGCCTCGATCAACGCGGCTTTGTTGCGATAAGGGCCGGTCCAATCCGCGTACGGCTTTAGCCCCACATAGAATTCGACGTTGAAGAAGCCGGTCGAATCCGTACCGTCATCGGCCGGCCCAGCTCGGAGGCGACCGTTGTGACGTCGGAAAAGGAGCGCAGGATCTCCCGGATACGCGGCGTGATCCGCGCTGATTCATCGAACGAGATCGTGTAGGGCATCGTCGCGCGCACCCACAGCGCGCCTTCGTCGAGTTGCGGCATGAACTCCGCACCGATGGCGGGTATTAGGAGCAGCGATAGGGCCAGTGCGCCGGCCGAGGCGAGTGTCGTTGCCCAAGGATTTGCGAGGCAAATGTCCAATCCTCTGATGTAAATCGATTTGACAGCCTCAAAAGCGGCGTTGTGTCTCTCGCGAACGCCGTTGCGCATGAACCACGCGCACAATACCGGTAATAGCGTCAGCGTGACGATCAGCGAGCCGACTAGCGCGAACACCATGGTATCCGCCATCGGCTTGAACAGTGTGCCCGAGGGTCCGGACAGAACGTAAATCGGCAGGAACCCGACTACGATAACAGCGACCGCGTAGAACAGCGGGCGATCCACCTCCGCCGCCGCGTCCTTGATAATATCTATGACGGAAAGCGAGGTCCCGCGCCGAAGCGCAATCTGGCGGAAGATGTTCTCCACCATTACCACCGCGCCGTCGACAAGGATGCCGAAATCGATTGCGCCGATGGACAACAGGTTGGCTGAGGCGTGTTGGAGGTCGAGGCATATGAACGCGAATAGTAGTGCCAACGGAATCGTGACGGCGACGATCAATCCGGCTCGGAAATCGTAGAGGAAGAAAATGAGCACAACGACGACCAGCAGCATGCCACGCAACAAGTTCGTCTCAACTGTGTCGGTGGTTAGCGCGATAAGGTCAGTGCGGTCATAGAAGGGGACGACTTTAATGTCTTTGGGCAGGAGGTGATCGTTAAGCTCTTTGGTCTTCGCCTCGACGCCTTTGAGGACGTCCTGTGCTTTCTCTCCGGTGCGTAAAAGGATCACGCCTTCGACGGCGTCGTCCTGTTTCTCGAAGCCGAACTCGCCCAGGCGCGGCGCTATCCCGATTACAACGCGGCCGACATCTTTCACGAGCACCGGCGTGCCGTTGTTCACGAGCAGGACGACGTTGCCGATATCCTCCAGCGTCTCTAGGCGCCCTGTGCCGCGCACATAGTAGAACTGACCGCCTGCGAATAGAAGCCGCCGCCGGAATTTGTGTTGTTGGCCGCGAGAGATGCTTCCACCTGCTGCATCGACAAGCCGACAGCGGCGATGCGGTTGGGATCGAGTAGAACCTGATATTGCATAGTGCCGCCGCCGAAGCCGGAATCATCGGCGACGCCGGAAACGGATCGATATTGCGGCTCGATCGTCCAGTCCTCGAAGGTTTTGAGTTCCATCGCTGAGCGGTCGGGGCTCTGCAGCACGTAACGATAGATCAACCCGGAAGGGGAGGAGAGTGGCGACATCGACGGCGTTACGCCATCGGGCAAACCCAGGCCCGACATCTGGTTCAGTGTTTGCTGTCGGGCAAAGTAATTGTCCGTGCCATCTTCGAAGTTGAGGATGACGTCACTCAGGCCGTAGAGCGAGATCGAGCGGATTGCGACGGTTTTCGGCACGCCGCTCACGCTCCGCTCGACGGGTACCGTGATCAGCCGCTCAACCTCCTCGGCAGTGTGGCCGGGCCATTGGGTGACCATCTCAACGATGGGCGGAGACAGATCGGGATAGGCGTCAACCGGTAGCCGGACCAGCGCGCGGACTCCTGCGCCTATCAGTACGAGCGTCACCAGCGCCACAAGAAGGCGCTGCCCCAGCGACGAGGCGACGATCCGGTTCATAAGCGACGCCGTTCGCGGCGGAGATACCGAAGTAGGGAGATCTTCGCTCATTGGCTCTGCATGAACTGTACGAAGAGGGCGCCATCGACGACGATGCGGTCGCCGGATCTCAGCCCCGCGGGAATGTCGTAGTGCTCGCCGCTGCGATAGCCGAGCATCACATGCCTGCGGGTGAAGCTGTCGTCGCGCTGCAGGACATAGACAAAAGGTAGGTTCTCGTCGTCGCGCAGGATCGCCGACACGGGTACGAGCAATCCGGTGTTTTCCCGCTGCGCTTCGATCCGTACGCGAACGTACATCTGCTTCTTGAGAATGTTTTCAGAGTTCTCAACCACCACGCGCGCATTCACTGACCGCGTGTTGGGATCGACGATGGCCGCGATGTTGTCCACCTTGCCGGTGATCGGCTTTGCATCGCCGCCGATATCAACTTCGGCGCGGTCGCCGACGTTGATTGCCGGGAGATCAGAACCGAATACTTGCGCCAAAACCCAAACACGCGACAGATCAGCTATAGTAAATGCTGGCGTCGTGCCAGCCTGGAGAAATTCTCCTGGCGAGATCAGCTTCTCGGCCACCGTTCCCGCGATAGGCGCGCGGATCGTGCCATCGATATGTGCGATGTGCCGGCCACTTCGGATGCTCTCGATAACCTTGGGATCGACGTTGAGCGAGACGAGAGCTTGGCGCGCGGCCTCACGGTCAGCTTCGGCGCTGACGGCGTCGGTTTCTGCCTGTTCCTCTTCGCGTTGCGCCACGCCTTGATGGGTGAGAAGATCCTTGTCCAGATTGGCAAGGCGGCGTGTCGTTTCAGCGGCACTGATCGCCTTTTGATAGGCGCCGACTGCAGCTGCGTAGTCGGGAGAGTTGACCACCGCCAAAGGTTGTCCCTTCGCGACCTTGTCTCCGGGGTTCACAAGGGTTCTTGTCACAGGGCCTGAGAAGGGTGCGAGCACACTCGTCGCTTGATCATTGTCGAAATCGACAGTGCCGCTGGTATCGACAGCCTTGTGGTAGTTCGAAGGCGCGACGGTATAGAGGTGAATGTTCTGTAGTTGAGCGGCCGTCAGCGTTACGTTACTGGGTGTGATCGGTACTTGCGAGTCGCCGCCGGATTTCGGCGAACAGTCAGCGCACGACAACATCGTCGCTGCCAGGACGATAGTGGCGACAATTGCGCGCGGAAAACTGAGCATGCGTAACTCCGGCGAACTAGTTTTCATGTGTTTCGTCGGCCAAGTCTGTTTGGTGCCACCAACCGCCTCCAAGCGCCTGATACAGCGCGGCGGTATCGGCATATCGGCTGGCTTGCGCCTGCACGAGGGCGACGCGAGTTTGTTCATAAGCTTGTTCGGCGTTCAGCAGCGAAAGGTATCCGGCGTAGCCATCATGAAATTGTCGTTGCGATAAATCGAGCGTGACTTTGGCTGCATCGGTCGCTGCCGCGGCGGCGTTCAGGCCCTTGGCGTCCTGTTCGAGCGCCGTCAACGTGTCGGCGACACTTTGAAAGGCCGTCAACACGGTGCTGCGATATTCTTCCGCCGCTTGGTCGTAGTTGGCTCTTGCGGCGCGCTCCTGACGCAGCAATGTCCCACCGTCAAAAATGGGCGCCGTCAATGCTGTTCCAACGCTCCAGAAACCCGTCCCCGGGCCGAATACCTGGCCGATCGCCAGCGCAGTGCTGCCGGCGTTTGCGGTCAACTGGATATTGGGCAGACGGTTTGCCACGGCGATCCCGATTTGGGCACTAGCAGCGTGCAAATTTGCCTGCGCTTGACGCACGTCCGGACGCTGTGCCACCAGTTTCGACGGAAGACTTACCGGCAGTTGCTCCGGCAATTGCAGATTTGAAAGCGAAAGATTTTCAGCTGGAACCTCACTCGGAAATCTTCCCGTCAAGACCGCCAGCAGATCGTGAAGTTGCGCTTCCTGTTTAAGCAATGGCGGCAGTGAAGCAGCGATTTGTGCGAGTTGTGATTTCTGCGCAGCGAGATCGAGGCCGCTCGAATAGCCTTTTTCGAGCTGGTATTGCAGGATTTTCACCATGTCGGTGTTGGCATCGACCGCCCGGCGTGTCGCTTCGATCTGTGCCCGCACCGATGCTTCCTGAATCGCCGTGACGACGACATTTGACGTTAATGTCGTAAAAGTCGCGATCATCTGAAAGCGCGTGGCTTCTTCCTGTGCTTGCAAAGATTCTACGGTACGATGGTTTAACCCAAAAACATCGGGCACATACGAAACGCTGAGCTGTGGCGTAAATAGGTCATACTGGAATGCATTCGTGCTGGGCACAGGAGCAAGCGATCCAGGTTGATCGTATCGGGCGGCTGCGATGCCTGCCGTGACTGCGGGGTAGTATGCGCCTCTTTGAGCGAGGACGTTTTCCCTGGAGACCGACAACGCTGTTCGTGCCGCTTTGAGATCAGGGTTGTTGGCAAGGGATTGTTCAATCAGATCGTTGAGAGGCTTGGACTGGAACAAGGTCCACCAGTCTCCAGAAATATCGGCACCTTCAGTGAACAGCTGAGATCTTCCGCCCGCGATGTTTGGGGTTGCAGCAGTGATCGAAAGCGGCTCCCTCGTATAGCCGCTCACATTCGGAGCGACCGGCTTCTTGAAATCAGGCCCTACCGCACAACCCCCGACTGGCAGCAAAATCGCAGCCGTCATCACTATGAGCGCACGCGATGGCCGCGAAAGTTTTCTTCCAGTCGCAGTACATATCATTCGACTTGGCCGATCTTTGCTCAAACGGTTTGTTGAACCCCAATAGAGGCTGCGCTCACTGATAAGCCGTCGGATGCCGAGATGAATTGCGGTGTGAAAGCCGGTGTCATGAGGGAGCAGCCAGGAGCGAGCAGGGAATAGGAAGCTGCGAACTATTGCCTACTCTCTACTCCCCATTCGCTTTTACCCGCGCGCCTTCTGAAGGATCGGTCCGAGCTTCATGGCCAAGCCCATGTCGCCGGCGACGCGCAGCTTGCCCTGCATGAACGCTGACGTACTGTCGAGCTCTCCCTTCGCCATTTTCTCGAAATCCGCGAGGCTGACGGAAAGGGTGCAGTCCGCGGTCTTGCCTTCACCGTCCGCCACAGTGTTGGGCGTCGACTTGCCGTCGACCAGCACCGAACCGTCCGCGCCAAAATCGAATTTGAGGGTACCGCCCAATCCCGAATTGTCGCCGATGGCGGGGCCCATCTGGTCGATGATCTGCTGGATTTGCGCCGAAGCCATGGCCAGTTCCTTCTCTTGGTGAGGCGGCTCTTATATCGGGGCTTCACGCTGGAACCAACGGGCTTCATCGTATTGTCACGGACATAGGAGCCGGCGAGCGAGCCTGCTAAGGTGGACGAGGGAAGGGAGCGCCCATGAGTCTGTCGCAGGACGATGACATCCCCGCACTGGCCACCACGGCGCCGTCGCCAATCGAGAAGCGCGATGCGCTCGGCAATGTCTGTTTCTACCTGCACTTTGCGGTGCTGATCTTCATTGTCGCCGGATGGACCATTCCCGTGCGCGCGGTTTTGATCGCCTATCTCGTGTTCCTGCCGCTGGTGATCGTCGGTTGGCAGTTCAACAAGAACTCCTGCATCCTGAACAACATCGAGTCCTATTTGCGCTACGGCACTTGGCGCGCGGCGCAGAACGAAGAAGAAGGCGCCTGGCTAATGACGCTGATCAGGAACGTGACCGGCATCCAGCTCAAGCACTGGCAGGTCGACTGCATAACTTACGGGTTCATGACTCTGTTATGGTTTGCGGGCTTTAGTCATCTCAAATGGTGGTAGCGCGGGTTCTGCTGCTTTTGGCATTGGTGTTCGTGTGCGGTGTCGCGCGCGCCGATCAACCCACGCCGCCATCCGACTGGTCGAACATCGAGACGGTGGTCGTGACCGCGAAAAAGCCCGGTCCCGCGATGTGGCGCGTCACCAAAGGCGAGTCCTCCGTCATTCTCATCGGCTTTGTCGGACCTGTGCCGAAAGATCTTGTCTGGAACAAGGACGGTGTGACCGATGCGCTGACCGGTGCGCGGCAATTATTGCTCAATGCACAGGCCTCGGTCGGATTGTTCGAGGGGCTTTGGTATCTGACCTGGCATTCGGGCGATATTCATTTGCCCGACGGCACCACGGTGGAATCGACCCTGCCCGAGCCGCTGCGCAAGCGTTACCTGTTGGCGCTCGCAAAGAGCCATCACGATGCCGATCGCTATTCCTCATTGCGTCCACCGCTCGCACTCCTGCGTCTTGAAGGCGATGTGATTGAAGCGGAGGGTCTGACGGGCAAGGAGCCCGCGGACAGTGTCGAGCGCATCGCGCGGCATCTGAGCGTAAGTTCCAAGCCCGTCGCGGACTATGAGGCGCTGCCCATGCTTCGCGCGCTTCCGCAGATGTCACCATCCGCGAATGAGACCTGCGTGAAAGATGCGCTCGACGACCTCGACGACATTGCGGCGCATGCGAAAGTGGCGGCCGATGCCTGGGCTGTCGGCGATCTCGATTCGCTCAAAGCCAACTGGTCGGAGCAGCGTTTTCAGGGCTGTGTGCAAGCGGTGCCCGGCGTGGCGGTGTTGTTCCAGCGCGCGGTGCACGATTCCGTGGCGGCTGTCGATGCGGCGCTCACCAAACCCGGCAAGACGGTGATGATCGTGTCATTCGGAGCGCTCCTGAAAAGGGACGGCATCCTCGACAGGCTCAAGGCCGAGGGGCTTCAAATCGAGCAGCCCTAGGTTCCCGGCAGGGTTCTCCTCTTGAAACCCGAAAACCCGCTTCCTAGCTAAGACATGTCCGGGCGGCCAAGTGGCGTCCGAACGCTAAGAAACGGCCTTTGCCCTGTATCGGGGAAGGCCTCAACCAAACGCTTTTAGGAGGTTTGACCATGCGTAGTTTCGATTTTTCCCCTCTTTTCCGCTCGACCGTCGGCTTCGACCGTATGTTCGACATGCTCGACCAGGCCGCGGAGACCAGCCAGGGCTATCCTCCTTACAACATCGAGCGCACTGCCGATAACACCTATCGCATCACGGTCGCAGTTGCCGGCTTCGGCGATAAGGACCTGAATGTCGAAGTTCGCGACGGCATCCTCAATGTCATTGGCAAGCGCGAAGACGCCAACAAGCAATCCTATCTCCATCACGGCATCGCTGGCCGCGCGTTCGAACGCCGCTTCCAGCTTGCTGAGCATGTCGAAGTAAAGGGCGCGAAGCTTGAGAACGGCCTGCTCCATGTCGATCTGGAGCGCATCGTGCCTGAAGAGAAAAAGCCCCGCCGCATTCAGATCAATGCGCCCGAGCTAAAGGCCATCGAAGGCCAGGCGAAAGCCGCCTAATTTAGAACCCTCAGTTCCCCCCTTCTGAGGTTGGTTCGCGAAGGGCCGGACGGCGAAAGCCGCCCGGCTTTTCGTTTGTTTCTTGGCCGAATCGAAGGACGCGATCTGATGGCCAATGCGCCTCGGGCCGGTCTCCCGCGTCGGAAATCTCAATAGTCTACAGGCAGCTCGGTCCGAGGGCCGCAGCTCGCACGTTCTTGCTCCCGCTCGCTAAGACCTGATTAAAAAGGGGCAATTTGCGTTTATGCGGCGGCAAGGCTAGGTGACTGCGCCAATTTTGTGTATCGTCCCAACCGGTTGCGCCGGGCTGGCTGGGACATAGGGCGCTCCGGACGGGAATTTTTGGTTACGCCAGCAAGGCCCTGCGGCTATCGCCGCGAAGATTGCCAAGCGGCTTGAGAACAAGGGGTTCGACTTGAAAAAGCACATCCTGATGCTGTCCGTCGCGCTGGCTGGCTCCTCATCCATGCCCGCGTTCGCCCAGCAGGATCCCCTTGACGACATCACAACAGCACTGACCGCGCCTGTCGCGACCGCAACGGCTAACCCGGATGGAAGCGGCACTCCGGCGGATATCCTGCTGGATAACGGCGGCAGCATTACGGTGACCACTGGCGGTCCGGCCGTGACGATCAATTCCAACAACAGCTTTCAACAGCTGACGGGTACGACGCTATCCAACAAAGATACCGATTCTGCCGTCGGCATCCTTGTCGATCTCACGACGCAGAGCATCGATGCGACGAACGGAAGTTGTACGACGGGCTGCGCCCATACATTTGAAGGACTCATAGAAGCCGGAACGATCGATCTTTCAGGCTCCGGTGCAACCAAACGTGCTATCTGGTTCGAAGGGCCAACAACGGACAGCGGACTCGGTCCGTTTGCGTATACCGGCAACGTCGATCTCACGGGTTCGCAAATTACGGTCACTGGCGACAATAGCGTCGGCGTGCTGGTCGATCCGGAGGCCGTTGTGAACGGTACGATGACCTTCAGCACGATTAAAATGCAGACGACCTCGCTCACAGCTACATCGACGGGTGTTATCGCGTTCGACAATGAAGGTGTGGTCAATGGCGATCTGCGTTTCGGCTATGTCGATGACCAGAATGTCAATCAGGATACGGCCAACATCACTGTCACCGGGTCTTCGTCCACTGCGGCCTCCGGTCTTATCGCCGTCAAGATTGGAGGGACGGTCAACGGAGATGTGACGATCGACCGCGGATCGAGCATCGTTGCGATCGGTCAAGGCGCCGAGGGCATTCTCATAACGGGCGATATCAATGCCTGCAATCAAACCGCATCGCCGGGCTGCACAAGCCTGGGAAGTTTTGTGAACAAGGGCGTCATACAGGCGCTCGGCACCAACGCAACCATCGTCAATGCAACCGGCAATCCGTCTTCCGGATCGGCGCTGCTTCTGGGCGGGAGTATCGCGGGCGGCATCTTCAACGGTGGCCCGGCCTCGCTGACAGACACAACAGTCGCCGCTTCGATCTTTTCAGAGGTCGCTGGCGCAGCGGTTCAGATCAATCCCGGCTTGCAGACCGGTGCGATCATCAACCCGGTCATTATCGATGTTTATCGTGGCGATCTGACCGATCCGGGATTCAGCTTCGACAACCGCGGTTCGATTTCCCGACGCGCCGATCAACGCCAACCAGAATGCGACGGCAATTACGATTACCGGAGACGGTTCGACTTCCCCCACGACGCTGACGGGCGGACTATTCAATTCAGACGCCATCAGCGCCACCGCGAGTTCCAATTCGTCCGCGACGGGCGCGGTAAGCGCGGTGGGTGTGTTTATTGGCCCGGATGCGTCCGTCGGTCCCTATGACACTTACGTCTATGGCGTGAACGGGTGCGACTGCATGGTGTATCAGCCAGGAGCCGGCCAGACGGTGCCAAAGAACCCGGGAGATCAGGCCGCCTTGGTGGTGGCCGATACGGCCGCATCGGGAACCGGTTCCATCATTGCAACCGTTTCGGGCCCAACGTCCGGAAACAGCGCTGTAGCCATCGAGGTGGCATCAAATGCCACGCTGCCCTCGATCATCAACAGCGGCAATATCGAGGCGATTGCGTCGTCGACCGATACCTCCATCACCGGGCTGCGTGCAACGGCAATCCAGGACTCGTCCGGAACGCTGACCTATATCCTGAATAACGGCTCGATTCAGGCTATCGCCACACAGCTTGTGGACAAAACACAGCAAGCGGTGGCGATCGATCTCTCCGGCGATACGACCGGGGTTGCGGCGGGCGGTGTCGAAATAGACAATCGCGCAACCGCCAATCAGAGCGCCCTGATTTTGGGCGATATCAAATTCGGTGTCGGTGATCATCAGATCGTCAATGTCTTCGGCAATAGTACTGCGCATACCGCGACGATTGACGGAAACATCAGCTTCGGTCATGGCGGCCTCGAAGGAACCGACGAGCTGAATATCGGAAATTTCGCGTCCGTCACCGGCACGATAACTGCCGACGCGCTGCTTGGCGTGAAGGTGGACGTTCAAAACAACGGTATGCTGACGATTACCAACGACACTGCCGCGCTTAGCGCCGCGGGCTTCCATGTTGAGTCGGGCGGCATCCTCAATCTCACGGTACTTGAAGACTTCAACACCGGAATTGTCGATGCATCGACCGTTCCCGGCGGCTTCGTCACGCTCGATGCGGGCGCCAAGCTCAATATTACCTACGGAAGCTTTGTGCCGGCCAATTCCGTGTTCGTCCTCTTCAAGGCCGACGACGGCTTGTTGAACGTGTCCGACACGGGCCTTTACAACACCCAGCTTCAGAACAGCCTGCCGTATCTGTTCGAGTCGGCCACACTGCAACTGGACGACAACGGCGATGGCACGGAAAGTTACGACCTTCACGTCGTGACCAAGGATGCGTCCCAGCTTGGCCTGACGGGCTATGCGGCGCAGATGCTGCCCTACGCCAATCAGGCGCTTGTCAATGACAACACGTTAGGTGGCGCGATCGTATCGGGAGTCGTCGACCAGAAATCGGCGCAATTGGCTTACAATGCGTTTGCACCTGACGTGACCGGTGCAACGCGCGCAATCGCGATGTCTCTCACCGATCAGGCGACTGGCCCTGTTGCGGCGCGTCAGCGGATGCTGCGCATGTACGGCAAAGATTCCGGCGACGTGACGCTGTGGGGACAGGAATTCGCGGAATACATCAAGGATCCGGGCGATACATCGACCGGCCAGACTGGTTTCAAAGATCATGGCTTCGGTTTCGTGCTCGGCCTTGATGGCGGAGAACCCAAGACCGGTTGGTATGGCGGCGCGTTGAGCTTCTATTCCGGCGATATCATCGAGGCGTATCCGCGTGACAGCCACAGCGATTCGCTTTGGTATACGCTCACCGGTTACACGGACTGGCGAGGCAAGGGTCTCTTCCTCGATACAAAGCTGGATGTTGGCTATTTCACCGTCAAGCAGAAGCGCTACATCAATCTGACCATTCCAAATGCGAACGGCACGACCACGTCGTTTGTCGATGAAGCCGATAGCCGCCGCCCCGGTCTGGTTGGTTCGGCCGGCTTTACCACCGGCGTGATTCTGGGCCTACGGCGCCACAACCCTTACGCCGCAGATCAGCGTCGATGGCATGACGATGCGCCAGGAAGGATACACCGAATCCCACCCGACCAAGTCGCCTGGAAACGGTGAAGGTTTCGATCTTTCCACAGACTCGTACTACTCAAGTTCTATGCGCGTATTTGTGGGTGCTGACGCGCGACAAGATCTCGACTTTGGCGATTTCTTCGTTCAACCCGACGTCCGTCTGGGTTATCGCTACGACCTCCTTAACGATCCGGCAAAGGTAAGAGCGCGCTTTGCCGATGTTCCGGTCAACGGCATCGATGGGGCGGGGCCCACCTTCACCATTGAGGGCCCCGATCCGTCACAGGGCAATTTTGTGGCCGGCGGATCGCTATCGGCAACGACAGATGCCTGGACGTTGGGCGCGAATTTCGACTTCGTGCGCGGCACCAATGGCGCGACAACGGAAGTGGGCACCATCCATTTGCTGGGACGAATTTAATCTAGCGTTTCAGGACTGCGATGAAGTTCTCCACGTCTTCTTGGGGTGTGGAGAACGATGTCACCAAGCGGATGAGTGTTTTTCCTGCTTGTGAGGGTGCCCAATCGTAGAATTGGGCGCCAGCCTCTCTCAGTCTTTTCACCATCGCATTGGGAGTGTGGGCAAAGACCATGTTGGCCTCCACAGGACTGGCGAGTTCGACACCCGCCAGATTGCCCAAGACTTCCGCCAGGCGCTTTGCCGCGTCATTGGCGCGCAAAGCATTTGTCAGCCAAGACTGGCCGGCCAAATACGCTTCGAGTTGCGCCGACAAAATCGCATCTTCGACACGAGATGACCGCTCTTTTTGCGGCGGTATTCGAAGTCACCCACCAAGTTTTTATCGAAGAAGATTACAGCCTCGGCGGCCAACGCTCCATTTTTTGTGGCGCCGAACGACAAGACGTCGATTCCTGATCGCCAGGTAATGTCGGACGGTGCGCAACCGAGAAACGCGATGGAATTCGCGATGCGGGCACCATCCATATGGACTTTCATTCCGTGTGCGTGGGCGGCCCTGGAAATCGCTCGGACTTCTTCCGGGCGATAAGTTGTGCCGGACTCGGTTGCCTGCGTTATGCTCACCGCTGCCGGTTGAGCATGATGGACGAGAGCCTTTTGGATGGGCGCCAGCCGCGCTTCGATTGCTTGAGGCGTGAGTTTCCCATGCGCGCCGTCCACAGTGAGGAGCTTGGCTCCGTGGGTGAACTGTTCCACCGCGCCACACTCGTCCACGGCAATATGGCTCTGTGCATGACAAACAATGGCGCCGTGCGGGGACGTAATCGTCGAAAGCGCAAGGGCGTTTGCAGCGGTTCCGCTAATCACCGGAAAAACAGCGACATCGTGCTCGAAGACGTCTGAGAAAAGTCCATTCAGCCGCGTGGTAATCTCGTCGTCGCCATAGGAGCGGATGGCGCCTTGATTGGCGCGTAAAACAGCCTCAAAAATCTCTGACGCAGCTCCATAGCAATTATCGCTAGTGAAATTCATCGCCAGAGATCACCACGTCCCCGTATTCGGCATCGACAACCATGGCTCCGCCGGTGGCAGGGGCGCACCCTCCTGCAACAGCTCAATCGAAATGCCATCCGGAGACCGGACAAAAGCCATGTGACCGTCGCGGGGCGGCCGGTTGATCGTCACCCTTTTGTCCATCAGCGTCCGGCAGAGGGCGTAGATATCCTTCACGCGATAAGCGAGATGACCGAAGTTACGTCCGCCGGTATAGGCTTCGGAATCCCAATTGTAGGTCAGTTCGACCATCGGGGTCTGTTCGCCCATGGCCAGCTCCGCGTCCTCCGGCGCTGCCAGAAATACCAGCGTGAAACGGCCTTTCGGATTTTCGACACGCCGAATTTCCTGAAGCCCAAGCGCCGTGCAGTAGAAATCCAATGCCGCTTTCAGGTCGGCGACACGCACCATTGTGTGGAGATAACGCATTTGTGGCCTTCACAATTTGCTGAACGAAGAATGCCGGCAACCAGCTTTCTTACAAAAAGTATCATTAGGCACCGCTCGCACAATTATGCGTGCAAATCTTTTTCTTACGCGTAGCTCGCTACCGGGCGCACATCGCGTGCAGAGGCGAGCATCTCAACGGAGCGCCGCTAAAGCCCTGAATTGGCGGGGGTGATACGAAACGTCGCGTCGTACAGCCAAATGTCCTGTGTGTAGAGGGCGAGCACGAGGCAGCGCCAAAGAAAGACTACGAACCGCCAGAAAAATGAGAGGCGTTGCGAGCCAAATCGCTTTTTTCCCTGTGGCCGAACGGGAACATCTTCTGGCCCCGCCGCTTTAGGACGGGATGGCACCTAAGACATACTTTGCCGATCAAAGCACTAGACCGATTTGAAAAGCATGACTACGATTGCAGCAACTTTACGAGCGCCCAAGAAATGGGTGCCCCGTCGGGGGATGGGAGAGTTTCACATTCTGTCGCAAGGCTTGGCGGCTTTGCGTCGGGTTTAGTTTTGTCGGGTTTATGTAGCTATGGAACAACCTTTTCACAGTTTTCGGAACGTGCCGCAAAAGCAGGTCACGCCTCAGCGCGCTGGCGGGATTTTTGGCGGCGATTCTTCTTCAGGCGGGCTTTGTTTTCGCGCTCGTGTCCGGTCTGGCCGCCACACTGGTGCAGGAAGCTTCCTGAAGTCCTAAAGGTCGATGTCCAGCAGGAAAAGATTCAGCCCAAGCTGCCGCCGCCACCGCCGCCTCAGGTCGAATTGCCGCCACCGCCGACCGCGCTCCTCCGGAAATCAATATTCAGACGACAGTGACGACGAGCCCGATCACGGTGTCGGACAAGCCGGCCGCCGCCTCCCGCGCCGCCGGTGGTGCATCAGGCCGTGACGACTCCGGCGTCCATCGGGCGCAAGCACGATTGTACGGACCAGTATCCGTCGATAGCTATGCGTCTCAGTCAGGAAGGGACAACTTTATTGTCGTTCAAGTCACGCCGGACGGCAACGTGAGCGACGTGACGGTTGCCAAATCCAGCGGTTTCGATTCTCTGGATAACGCCGCTGTGTCTTGTGCTGGCCATTGGCACTATAAGCCCGCGACACAGGACGGTCAGGCGGTCGAGACATCCTGGCAAGCGAACGTGCAGTGGAAAATTCCCCGCTAAGTTTCCCATGAACAGCCGGTCGAGCAGACCGGAAAATGCAAGTTTCCAAAGATACGGAGTAGGACAAGATGAACTCGAAATTCCTGGCGGTCGTGGCTGCGGTCGTCTTCATTTCCGGCGCTGCGTTTGCGCAAGACAACAATGCGTCGCCGCCTGCGAGCAATCCGCCGGCCGCTTCTTCGACTGCAGCACCGGACGCGAGTGCGCCTGCTGCTGCGCCAGCGCCCGCCCCGGATGTGAAGGCCCCATCGCCCTCCGCCGCCCCTGCCGAAAATCCTTATGGTCTGATGGACATAATCCATAAGGGCAACCCGGTTTCGCTCGGTGTTCTGGCCCTTCTTGCCGTCATGTCGGTTGGCAGTTGGTACATCTTTTTCGTGAAGTATTTTGAGCAAGGCCGGATTCTTGGTCAGGCCCGCACGGTTGAGCGCCGCTTCTGGTCGTCGGGTACGCTGAACGAAGGCATCGACAAGCTGCCGAAGAACTCCATGTTCCGTCTGATTGCGGAAAGCGGCGTTCGCGCAAGTCAGGGGGGCACGTCGCTCGTCGGCCTTAACGACTGGATTGCGATGTCGCTGACCCGCCAGCTCGATGATGCCAATGCGCGCCTTCAGGGCGGTATCGCTTTCTTGGCTTCTGTCGGTTCTACAGCGCCGTTCGTGGGTCTGTTCGGCACGGTGTGGGGTATCTTGCAGGCGTTGATTGCGATCGGCGTCGCTGGTCAGGCTTCGATCGATAAGGTTGCCGGCCCGGTGGGTGAGGCGCTCATCATGACCGCCATCGGTCTGTTCGTCGCCGTTCCGGCGGTGCTTTGCTACAACTTCCTCGTCCGCCGCAACAAGATCATCCAAGAAAAGCTTCGTGGCTTCGCCGGAGATCTTCAGACCTACCTGATCTCGAAGAGCAAATAAGCCCTTCAACTTTCGGGTCTCAGTCTGGGAGAGTTACGCGCATGGCGATGAACGTTCAACACGACGGCGAAGGCGATGACGTCGATCTGAACACCACCATCAACACCACGCCTCTGGTGGACGTGATGCTGGTGCTGCTCATCATCTTTCTCGTCACCATTCCCGTCATTGTGAAGACGGTGCCGGTTACGCTGCCGAACGAGCGCAATATCGCGACGCTGACCAAGCCGGAGAACATTGTCGTCGCCGTCGATCGCAACGAGAACGTCTACTACAACAATGCGCCCATCGATCCTTCCGAACTGAAATTACGGTTCGAAGACGCGCTCCGTCGCGCGCAAGCGAGAGGTCTCTCTGCCGCCAACATGCCTGAGGTGCATATCCGCGGCGATCGTGATGTGCGCTTCCAGGCCGTTGGCCGGGTGGTGTTTGCGGCGCAGCAGGCTGGTATCCTCAAGGTGGGCTTTCTCACCGAACCGCGTAACGAAGGTCCGTAAGCCGGCATAGCCGGTAACACAGAAGGTAGATTTGCCATGGCAGGTAGTGTTGGCCCCGCAAGCGGCGAAGGCGAAGTGATGGTGGAAATGAACACCACCCCGCTGATCGACGTGATGCTCGTACTCCTTACTCTTCTCATCATCACGCTGCCGATCCAGACACACGCCGTAAAGCTGGACATGCCGAAACCAAACCCCAACCCTCCCACGCCGCTGACGCCACCCGTGACGCTGGTGGTCGATTTCGATGGCACGATTCTCTGGAACAACGCTCCGATTGATCGCGCCACGCTTGATTCCTATTTTGTCGCGGAGACGCAGAAGGAACTGCCCCTACAGGCGGAAATCCACCTCAATCCGGACAAATTGGCGAAATACGATAAGGTCGCGATGGTGCTTGCAGACGCGCAACGCCTGGGCGTGACTAAGATCGGTTTCGAAAACACGGCTCAGTATCAATAATGTGAGGGGTGACTGCGGTTTGATGGAGCATGCGGCCGCATGTTCTGGAGCCGCGCCTATCGAGTGAGATCTTCAAAATGAAAAGCACATTCCGGTCCCGTTTTGCTGCGGTGCTCTTGGTTTTAGCGAGTGCTATCCTTATGGCGGGCAGCCCCGCCGAGGCCGCTGTGCGCCCAGTGGTTGGAAAACCGCTACAAGCCGCACAGAGCTTGGCGGCATCCGGCAACTACAGCGCCGCAATGGCCAAAGTTCATGAGGCTGAAAATGCGGGCGGACTGACGGCAGAAGAAAACCGCATTATCGCGCAGATGAAGGCCTACATCGGCGCCAAGCAAGGTGGCTCCGGCCCCAAGGCCAAGCTTTCAAACGACTATCGTTCGGGCCGCTGGAGCGCGGTCATTTCAGACGCGGAAGAGTTGCGCGGTCAGCTCGACGCCACGGACATGGCGGCTGTCGCGACCGCCTATTACAAGCTTGGCCGCAACCAGGATTGCGTTCGCTATATCAAGAACCATTTCGGCAATAGCGCGAGCGATATCATCCTTAAGATTCAAATGGCGTGCGCATTCGGTGCCGGCGATGACGACACCCAGACTCTTGCGCTGGAGCAGCTCGTCGCCCGTTCGCAAAGCCCGGAATACTGGGGTCAATTGTTGAAATCGGCGCTTCGCACTCATGGACTTAAGGATCCCCAGACGCTTGATATTTATCGTCTGAAGCTGCGCACCGGCACGATGGCAGGCGCGGACGACTACCTCATGCTGTCCAAACTCGCGCTCGAATTCGGGTTTGGGGCGGAGGCTATGTCCGTCGAACAGAAGGGCATCGATGCGAAGGTCCTGACGGGAGACAGCATCAACCGTCTTGTCGCGATGACGAAGGCCCAGATCGCAACGGACAAAGCAGGCACTCCCGCAGGTCTGGACGCTGCCAATAAGGCGCCGACAGGAGACGCGCTCGTCAAGCTGGGCGAGGATCTCTGGGGTCAGGGCAAATTCCCGGATGCGATCAGCGCCATAAAGGCAGGCATCGCCAAGGACAAAACCGATCTCAATCTCGCCAATACGCGCCTGGGCATGGCGTATCTCGGCGCCGGGCAGAAAGAGGCTGCGATCCACGCCCTTGCGCAGGTGAAAGGCGATGCGAACCAGACCATGATCGCGCGCCTGTGGACGCTCTACGCACACAAATAGAGCTAATGAATAGAAGTTATGGGCCGCGTGCCGAGAGGTGCGCGGTCCTTTTCCTTTAATGATCTTTGCATTCGGCGTCCGTTGCTCCTTGCCATGGCAGGCGGTGGTTGCGGATAGTCGCCGGAATGACGGATCTTCTGGCTCCATCGGAAAGCGAGGCGCTCTTCCTCAGCCTGCGTATCGCAGCTGTTGCCGTGTTTGCAGCGCTTCCCTTTGCCTTGAGTACGGCGCTGTTGCTGGCGCGAGCCCGATTTCCGGGAAAGCTGTTTGTGGACGGGCTTGTTCATTTGCCGCTCGTGCTTCCGCCGGTGGCTATGGGTTTTCTGTTGCTCATGATCTTCGGCACGCGGGCCGGACTTGGTGGCTGGCTATTTCAGACTTTCGGAATTCGCTTCGTATTCAGTTGGACAGGCGCCGTGCTGGCGTCAGCGATCGTCACGTTCCCGTTTCAGGTGCGCGCGATCCGGATCGCTCTCGAAGGTGCCGACCGCGGCCTCGACGCAGCTGCCGAGACATTGGGCGCAGGCTGGTTCGATCGGCTGGCGAACATCACGCTGCCGCTTGCGGTTCCCGGAATTGCCGCCGGTGCGATTACCGCATTTGCGGCTTGTCTCGGTGAATTCGGCGCCATCATCACGTTCGTCTCCAACATTCCGGGCGAGACACGGACGTTGCCGCTCGCAATCTATACCGCATTGCAGACGCCAGGAGGCGAGGCGGAGGCCGCAAAGCTCTCGCTGCTCTCCATCCTGCTTGCGCTGATCTTCATGGTGCTGGCCGAACTCGCGCAAAGACGGCTGCGGCGATGAGCGTTGAGGTCGAGCTTCGCCATAGCTTTGGCATGTTTGCACTGAATGTCGCGTTCCGTATCGCGCGCCCAGGTGTGACCGCATTGTTCGGGCCGTCAGGTGCGGGCAAGACGAGTGTGATCAATGCCATTTCTGGTCTCTTCCGTCCCGATGAGGGCCGTATCGTGATTGACGGTCGCGTGCTGCTCGATACGAAAAGGGGCATTTTCGTTCCTGCACGTGCGCGCCGGACCGGCTATGTGTTTCAGGACGCGCGGCTGTTTCCGCATATGAGCGTGGAACGCAACCTACGCTTCGGCTGGCGACGAGTGCAGAACCCGTTAGACGAAGGTCAGGTTGCGCATATTGTCGAACTTCTCGGTCTTTCGCATTTGCTTGCGCGTTCGCCGAAAGCCTTGTCCGGCGGCGAGAAGGGGCGTGTGGCGCTCGGCCGCGCGCTGCTCGCATCGCCGGAAATTCTTTTACTGGACGAGCCATTGGCATCGCTCGATGCGGCGCGGCGGCGCGAAATTCTTCCCTATCTCGAACGGCTGCGTGATGAGACCGAACTGCCGATGATCTATGTCAGTCATGCCGTCGATGAGGTCGCACGGCTGGCGGACGAGATTGTGGTGCTGCGTGACGGTCGCTCGGTAGAGCAGGGCAGCGTATTCGACCTTCTCACGCGTCTCGATGGCAGTATCGATCCTGTTGGCGCCATACTGGATACCAAAGTGCAATCGCACAGATCTTCCGATGGTTTGACAATTCTGTCGTTCGACGGCGGGCAGCTGATCGTACCACGGATCGTGCGGCCCGAAGGCGACAGTGTTCGTGTGCGGGTCCGCGCTGAGGACATTATGCTTGCGTGCGAAGAACCGCGGGCCATTAGTGCCAACAACGTGCTTCCGGCGCGTGTCGTTGCGATCTGGCAGGGCGACGGACCGCAGGCCGAAGTCCAGCTTTCCTGCGGCGCTGCACGGCTGGTCGCGCGGATCACGCGGGCGTCGGTGGCGCGTCTGTCGTTGATGCCCAATGTTCCGGTCTTCGCCATCATCAAATCCGTTATCGTCGATTCATCGAACTGAAGGAACGCTCATGCCACTAATTCCTTATGCCGATATCGAAACACTCCCGCCGGATACCCGTGCCGTGTTTGACGGGCTCAAATACAAGCTCAACATTTTCCGCATGATGTCGAATGCCGTGACCAATTTCGGGCCCGCGCTCGGCCTCGGCAACGCGATCCTATCGAAGCAGAAACTGCACAAGGCGCTACGCGAGATGATCATTCTTGCGGTCGCGCGGCTGGAGGGTGGTGTCTACGAATGGGTGCAGCACGTTCCGATCGGGGAACGGGCAGGCTGTACCAAGGATCAGATTGCGGCCTTGGAAATCCTCGATTTCGATGCGCCCGTTTTCGACGATCGCGCAAAAGCGATGCTCAACCTCGTGCGCGGCGTTGTGCAGAAGGTAAAAGCCGATGAAACCACGGTCGAAGCGGCTAACATCCATTTCTCTCCGCAAGAGATCGTGGAGATCATTCTGACCTGTGGGTTCTACATGACGATGGCGCGGCTGACCGAAACCACACGCGTCGATGTCGATGCTCCGCCGGGCGTACCGATCCCGACATGGCACAAGGTCACTTAGGCCGAAACACCAGTCGTTTTGAGAGCGTGAAATTGAACATCATGCCCGCAAGAACGCCACAAGCCAGCGCCAGTAGTGGGCCGACGGCGGTGAAATGGATCAACAACTCATACACCCCGAAATTGACCAGCGCGCCGAAGCTGTTGGTGACAACGAAGTGCGCCCATTCCCGCAACATCGCCTTTGCGCCTGTGCTGGCGTGCTCGCGGAAGGTGAACGTGCGATTGCCCCACCATGTAAAGGTGACAGAGGGCAGGAAGGCCACAAACCAACTGACGTCTCTTCCGAAATGCAGAAGATGCAGCGCGACCCAGAGTGCGGCCTCGTTCACCACGAAGCCAGCTGCTCCAACCAGGCCAAAGCGCAAAAATGCGCTCACGGAAGCTTCAGATCCTGCGGCCCCGGTATCGCGAGATAGGCCATGCGCTTGTCTTCCCAGCGCCCGCGCGTGACGGTGTCGAGGATCAACCCGCTTGCCAGCGACAGGAACGCCAGCACCATCGCGCCGACAGCGACAAGCGCTGTCGGAAGGCGCGGCACCAAACCGGTCTGGAAGTATTCGAGCACAACCGGTGTACCAACCGCCGCCGAAAACAGGAATAGCAGCAGGAATATTGCGCTGAAAAACACCAGCGGCCGTTCTTCACGCACGAGTGAAGCGATGGTGAAGAGTATTTTGAAGCCGTCGCGATAAGTGCTGAGCTTGCTGACCGAGCCCTCCGGGCGCTCCTTGTAGCGTGTTTCGACTTCGACCATCGGCATCAGCAGGCGCACGGCATGGACGGTCAGTTCTGTCTCAATGCCAAAGCCTTCGGCGGTAAACGGAAACGACTTCACGAAGCGCCGGGACATGATGCGGTAGCCGCTGAGCATGTCATTCAGTTTCACGCGAAACATCATAGACGTGAGGCCCGTCAGCAGCCGGTTGCCAAGAACATGACCGGTGCGATAGGCCGCCTGACCGGTTGCGATGCGCTGACCCGAAACGATGTCGAGGCTTTCGCCGATGAGCTTGCGGATAAGCTCCGGCGCGGCCGACGCGTCATATGTATCGTCGCCATCTACCAGCACATAAATATCCGCTTCTATGTCGGCGAACATACGGCGGACGACATTGCCCTTGCCCTGGCGACTCTCGTTGCGCACAACAGCGCCGGCCTCGCGCGCACGGGCTATCGTTTCGTCTTTGGAATTGTTGTCGTAGACATAGATCGTGGCCAAAGGCAGTGCGGCCCGGAAGTCGCGTACCACCGCGCTGATGGCGGTTTCTTCGTTGTAACACGGCACAAGCACGGCGATTCTGGCGTCTGGCATTCTCATCCCTGCCATAGAGCAAGCGGGCATAATTGATAAGCCCCAATCAGGTTTGTGTCGAACAGTTCGCACTTGGTCCAGACGATAGCGAGGCCATAGTCCTTCAAGGCGTCGTGGGCGCGCGTCATCGCATTGGTATCGGCGATCAAGTAGCGGTCGCCTTTCCATGCCGCGACTCGCTTGCGCATGATTTTGGTCAGCCCGGAGCCGTCCTTGGGCTGCAGCATCCAACCGTCGATCCGCAAGATCGGGATTTCACGCGGCAGGGATGGTGCGATAAACCCGAGAGGCTCGTTCCCGGTCATCAGGACCATGGCATGCCGTGGGTTTGGGATCTTGGGTATGGCCACATCGACATACGGATCGCCCAGCGGCGCGCGTTCGAGATAGTCGGGACGGGTGAAGACAAGCGCCGCGAAGAACAGGCAGGCCAATGCAATGAGTTGTGTGCGGCGTGGCAATTGCAACAAACCCACACTCGCTGCAACCAGGATCGGTGCAAGCATCTCCAGCGCGAGGATGTAGCGATAGATACCGAACACTTTGAGCCAAGCGACGTAAGATACAGCGGCAAAGGCGAAAATGATTCGTACAATTTCCGGAGTCATGAGCGGCTCTTTCGAACGCTTCCCGGATAGCCAAACAATCGCGGCGACGATCACGGTGATATAGGCCGTTACAACACGAATATCCCTGAACGGTATGTCATCGGCGATAGACCAGTCATAGGAGAAGTATATCGGAAATAGCACCTCACGCCAGAAATGCGTCGGCACGAAACGCAGGTCGCGATAGTTACGTCCGACCGCAAGTGCGGAGTGAAAATGCTCATTGAAATAGGGAAACAGCGGATTTCCTGTCAGGTGCTGCATCTGCAACATCCAGTAAGCTGCGAATAGCACGGCACCGGCCGCACCGCCGATCGCACCAGCAATCATGCGCGTGCCCAGATGCGTCCAACGTCCGCCGATCACGATCAATGCTGCCGCGACGCCCAGTGCGAACGGTGCTTCCGGCAATTTCAATCCGACAGTGATGCCAGTGATGAATGCTGCGAGGGCCGATAGTGCGGCAGCCTTCCAGAGTGCGCCGCTTTTCAACGTCTCGAAATGCACAACGATGATGGCGAGGCTCGTGAAGACGAACAGGCTCATCACGTTGTCGTAGTAATGCGTACCATACAGATTGATCCCGAGCCCGCCCGTTTGCCCAAGCAACGCGAGCATTCCGGCACCGAGCTTGAAATCGTCAACAAGCAGGGATTGGCGGCCGATGATGTAGAGGGGCACGACGTTGGCGCCCTGCACCGCGCCGAGTACCGCGAGCGAGAACCACGACGGCGTATGCGTCGCCAGCAGATAGAACGGTATGTCGAGAAAGGGGTTGTAGTAGCTCGCCAGATGCGCGACCGCGATGTCTATTCCCATACGATGATTCAGGAACGCGTAGGGAATATACCAGTGATAGTTGCGGAAATCCCAGGATGTGTCTTTTCCAAAGAAAACGACGAATGCGGCCCAGAACGCAATCGTGGTACCAAGAAACAGCCATTCGCGGAGCGTCAAATGCAGTTCGCGCGAAGGGGCGGCGGGAGATGACATTCAAAGGGCCGGGATGGGGAAACCGGCTGCAACCTAGAGCAATTCGCCCTTCTGTCGAAGGGGGCGTTGCCTCACCCCTCGATCGGCGGTTCGACGGCCAGGTTCGACAGGAACTGCCGCGTGCAAGCACGCCAAGACCGGGTGAGTGCAAACTCCCGGCACGTCTGCCGATCAATCGTTAACGCCCTCCGGCAAGCGGCTTCCAGATCGTTGCCCAACGCGCCCACAGGCGCGTCGCCAATTACGTCGAGCGGGCCTTGAACGGGATAGCCAGCCACGGGAGTCCCGCAAGCAAGTGCTTCGAGCAGGACGAGACCGAACGTATCTGTCCGGCTCGGGAAAACGAACACATCGCTGCCAGCATAGGCGCGGGTCAACTCGTCACCGGTCTTCTGGCCAAGAAACCGGGCGGCAGGATATTTGCGCTCCAGCGAAGCACGCGCCGGACCGTCGCCGATCACGACCTTTGTGCCCGGAAGGTCGAGGCTCAGGAAAGCCTCGATGTTCTTCTCGACCGCGACGCGGCCCGACATACAGGAAGATTGGACTATTATAAGGTAGCCTCGCAGTATCGATCGGTTTGAACCGCTCGACGTCCACACCCCGAGACCAGATGCGCAAATTCTTGAAACCGTGTTCTTCCAGCTCGCGCTTCAGCGATTGCGTTGCCACCATCATCGCGGTCGCCGGCCCATGAAACCAGCGCAGAAAGCGATAGACGCGCGCTTCGGAGATAAACGAAAATCGCGCATGCACGTATTCGGGAAAGCGCGTGTGGAACGAGGTCGTGAACGGTATGCCATATTTGATGCAGATCGCACGCGCGGAGAGCCCCAGCGTACCTTCAGTTGCGATGTGGATCGCGTCGGGTGAAAAACTGTGTATCTCCCGCTCGAGAGACGCACGTGGAAACAGTGACAGCCTGATTTCCGGATAGGTCGGCATCGGAATGGTGATGCGCCCTTCCGGCGTCGCGTAGCGCACTTCGTGGCCGAGTGCCGAGAGATCGTGGCCGAGCATCTCCAGCGTGCGGACAACGCCATTCACCTGCGGACGCCACGCGTCTGTGACGATCAGCACTTTGATGCGATCTTCGCCGGACAGAATCCCGATGCCGGCCGGCATGATGCCGCCCGCCTCACGCGGCGAATCCTACGCTTGTATAAGCGCGGCTTGGCGGCGGGCGGGAGCCAGGGCTGCGGCGCCTTGAGGAGCAGCGTTTGCCCAGCGCAGAATCTCCAGATTTCCGCTGGCATCTTCGACAAGGGCAGAACAGCTTTCAACCCAGTCTCCGTCGTTGAGGTAAAGGATGTTTCCGATTTGGCGGATTTCCGGCATGGTGGATGTGGCCGCACATTACGCCATCGACGCCACGCTGGGCGGCGGCGCGTGCCACAATCTCCTCATAACGCGACACGTATTCGACTGCGTTCTTGACCGCGCGCTTGAGATAAGCAGAGAGCGACCAGTATTGCAGGCCAAGTGCGCGCCGAATCGCATGAAGGCCGTCATTGAGCTGTAGCGCGAGCGTGTAGGCACGGTCACCGACATGGGCCAGCCATTTTGCGCAACCGATCACACCGTCGAACTGGTCTCCGTGCAGGACCAGCAGGCGCTTGCCGTCAGCGGTTTCGTGGATCGCCTCGCGAGCCACCTCGACGCCGAATGCGGTTTGCCCGACATATTCGCGCAGGAATTCGTCATGATTGCCGGGGACATAGACCACGCGGGTTCCGGCTTCGATCTTCTTCAGAACCTCGCGCACGACCTGGTCTTGCGTTGGCGTCCAGTACCAGCGCTTGATTTGCCAGCCATCGAAGATATCCCCGACGAGATAAAGCGTGTCGCAGGAATTGTGCTGCAGGAAGTCCGCCAGCAACTCGGCTTTGCAGGCCGCGCGTCCCTAGATGGGTGTCGGAGATGAAGATCGTGCGGTGATGGCGGGATGCCCTGGCCCGGGGTGCGAGAGGGCGGTGGGCAGAAGGACGCTTACGTCTATCGGCACGCAACGCAGCCGCGCCGACATAAGCGCTGACGCTCCAGGCGGTTTCGGCCATACAAGGCTCCCATCAACAATCGCGAATCACGCTCGCGGCCCGCTGGGAATTGGGTAGACGACGCGCAAGAATCTTTTATTGCGGGCGCAACGACAATCTCGTGAATCGAGGAACTTTCCGGCAATAAAGGTTGATTTTGCAATGCACAATAAGTAGGCCACGCTCGATGAATTGCCTAGGCTAACGGCAGTTTTGGCGGTTTCCCGCGAATTTTTCTTATTGGCGATGACTTCTTTTCCGCGAAAAAAGCTTGCGCCAGGATTCACATCCAATCATATTGTTGCAGCGCGGTATTGCGAGTTCGCACTTGCGATAACGCCGCCCTTCCTGGGCGTTTCCTCCCTGAACTTGGCCGCTCTTTTATTAGAGCGGCCTTTCTTTTTTCTACTCCGCAGCGAGCGTCTGCTGTGCGCTGCCAAGCGCGGCAATATCCACTTTGACAAGCCGCGCCAGTGCTTCGGTGAGACGCGACTGGATCGCGCCGAAATCCGCCTTCAATTCGATGCGTTCCTCATCGAGATAGAGCGAACGGTTCAATTCAATCTGGAGCGCATGCACGGCGCTGTCGCGCTGTCCATGGAGAAGGGTTGTATAGCCGCCGGCATAAGGCGCATTGCGCGCGACGCTGAAGCCCACGTCTCGCAAGGATGTTTCTGCAAGGTTCGTCAGCGATGCGCAGGCCGATGCGCCAAAACGATTCCCTAGTACCACATCCGGAACGGACACCGCGGACGGCATCGAGTGGCAATCGATCAGTATCGCCACGCCGAACTGCCTACGCGTCTCTTCGATCAGACGCGCAAGGGCCTCATGATAGGGTCTGTATAAGCGCGCGATCCGTTCCCGCGCCTGTGCGGGGTGAGATCTTCTCGCCGTAGATCTCGGCGCCGTCACGCACGATGCGCGGGATGACGCCGAGGCCCGCATGAACACGGGCGTTCGCGCTATCCACTGGCACGTCGAGACGCCCTTCAAACATGCCGGGATCGAGTTCGCTTGCGCCGCGATTCACGTCGAGATAAGCGCGGGGGAACCGTGCCGCGATCATGGGCGCGCCGAACGCAACGATGCCGCCGAACAACGAATCGACAAAAGCATCTTCGGACCGGCGCAAGGTCAGCGGATCGAGCCTGCTCTGCTCCACGAAACACTCTGGATAGAGCCTGCCGGAATGCGGAGAAGAGAAAACGAACGGAACACGCTGTGCGTCCGGGCGATGAATCTTGACGGGGTGCGCGTGAAGCGCGGCGAGAACCGGGTCCAATCTGCGATCAGGCCTTGTGGGCGTGGTCATGCCCCATCCGATTCTATGTTCATGATGCACAGTGGATCACCAAGGCGGGGCTGCATCAAGCTTTGCGCCTTGCGATGGCGCTAACGCGCATTTACGCTCTCTGTGGATTATTCGCTCTTACAGGGGCGCGGAGCGGGCG
>JBBCHP010000025.1:0-131732 GCA_037201525.1 Rhizomicrobium sp.
ATGGCAGAGCAGAACCGCAGCATCGCATTTGAAGCTTTAATTCCCATGATTACAGAGCGGCTGAAGCGTGCCCACGATACAGCAGCCGCTGCGGCCTCTATTGCCGCAGCCGGCAATCGGGAGAGCGCCTTTCGTATCTTGCTTGATATCGAGGAACCGACCTTTCAAGCATCGACGCTACTCAACGCCATAAGCGTGATCCACCGGGACGGCCAGGACTGAGAGCCATGACATTGTTCTGATCTGCGGCCCGATGCGCCTTGTTGCACTGCGGGCCCGCGGTCATGGCAGCACTAACGCTGCTTACGATCGCAAGGAGATCAAAATGCAAAAGAAATCGAAGCAGCCAAAATCCACGGGACGCAAAGTTAGCCGCGCGGCGGCAGCTGCAAAGCGCATTAGCGCTCGCTCGGTCGCCAAAAATCTTGGAGCCGCGCGGGCTGGCAGCAAACTCGAACAGATCGCCACACTGCTGCGCCGACCATCAGGCGCGACCATCGAACAACTTGTAATGGCCACGGGGTGGCAGTCCCACTCGGTGCGCGGCGCGATCTCGGGATCGCTCAAGAAAAAGCTCGGTCTTGCCGTTGTGTCCGATAAGGCACAGGGGCTTCGAATCTACCGGCTCGCTGCTGCTTAAGCGATGGCCAAGCTATCCGAGGGCATGATCAGCGAGATCGAAGCGCTGCGCGGTGCCGACCTCGATGTATTGCGACAGCGCTGGGAATATCTGTTCACCATCGCGCCGTCGCCGCGGGTCAGCCGGGACGTGCTGATCCGCGGCGTCGCGTTCCGCCTGCAGGAAGAGGTCTACGGCAAATTGGGGAAGGCGTGTCGCAGGCAGCTTAACAAACTAGCCGCCGACCTTGGCAACGGCACACCGCCCACGCAGTCTCCACCGAGCTTTAAGCCAGGCACGAAGCTCATACGGGAGTGGAAGGGTAAGGTCCACGAGGTCGTCATAGCGGGCGACACTTATATATGGAGCGGTAAGCACTACCGCTCGCTGTCGCAGATCGCGCGCTCCATTACCGGTACTCGATGGTCAGGCCCCAGATTCTTCGGTCTTGCCGCTGTCCGGGTAAGGGATTGTTCGGACGCCGCCGATGACTAGAACGATCGGTAAAATCCGCTGTGCGGTCTATACCCGCAAATCGTCGGAGGAGGGGTTGGAGCAGTCCTTCAACTCGCTCCATGCACAGCGCGAAGCGTGCGAAGCCTTTGTCCTCAGTCAGCGCCACGAAGGATGGTCTGTCGTTGCCAAGCCATATGACGACGGCGGCTTCTCTGGCGGGACCATGGATCGCCCAGGTCTGAAGGCTTTGTTGGCGGACATCGAAGCCGGCGAGGTCGATGTCGTGGTAGTTTACAAGATCGACCGTCTGACCCGTTCGCTGTTCGATTTTGCCAAGATCGTCGAGATCTTCGATGCGCAGAAGGTCTCGTTTGTCTCAGTGACCCAGTCCTTCAACACCACCACCTCCATGGGACGTCTGACGCTCAATGTGTTGCTCTCCTTCGCCCAGTTCGAACGAGAGGTCACTGGCGAGCGCATCCGCGACAAAGTCGCAGCCTCCAAGAAGCGTGGGATGTGGATGGGCGGCAATATCCCGCTGGGCTACGATCTCAAAGATCGAAAGCTGGTTATCAACGAAGACGAAGCTGCCACGGTCCGCACCATCTTCAAGCTCTACGTCGAGCTCGGCGCCGTGCGCAAAGTAAAGTCAGAGCTCGACAGGCTCCAGCTGAAGACCAAAGTCCAGAAGCCAGCATCGGGCCTAATCAAAGGGGGACTGCTATTCCGGGTCGGGCATATCTACACAATCCTGCGCAATCGGCTTTACCGCGGCGAGATCGAGCACAAAGACAGATCTACGCAGGGGGACCATCCATCGATCGTGGTTCCGACAATGTGGGAAAGAGTCTACGCACAACTGGCTGCAAATGCAGCCGTCCGACGCACGGGGACATCATCAAAAGAACCAAGTATGCTGGCTGACTGTTGTTCGATGGTAGCGGCAATCGGATGACGCCATCGCATGCCGTCAAAGCTGGCAAGCGTTACCGCTACTATGTCTCCAACAACCTGATTGCTGGCGCTGACAAGGGCCGCGCAAATAGCACCGGTACGGGGACTGAGGCTTGCAGCGCAGGAGATCGAGAACCATGTGACAGACGCGATTGCCCAGCTCCTCAGAGACCCGTCAAGACTAACGGCTGCATTCTGTGTTGGCGCATCGCCGGAAGCGGCCGGCGCTGTGATAGGGCAGGCACGCGCACTTGCGGATGGTGTTGGGGCTGCTCGCTACGAAACGGTGCGCAGCATTATCGATAAAGTGGAAGTCACAAATGTTGCGATCCGTATCGAGATCAGCAAGTCTCGCTTGGAGGCGCTCCTCCATATTGATCCCACACACATATGTTCTGGTGGGCCCATTGGGTTGACGATCGCTGCAGAACTCCGCCGCTTGGGTAAGGAAAAGAGGCTGATCGTTCCGGCGCATGCTTCGCCAAACAATCCTGATCCCGTTCTGATCAAGGCAATCGTCAAGTCGCATCGCTGGTTCAACATGCTGAGAGACGGTGAGGTCGAATCGATCTCTGATCTGGCGCGCGCCGAGGAAGTACAGCGTACTTATCCGAGCCGCATCATCCCGCTGGCGTTTCTCGCCCCCGATATCACCGAAGCAATTCTTGACGGCCGGCAACCCATCGATCTCTCGCTCGACAGGCTCCTTGAAACCATGCCGCTGCCTCTCGCCTGGGATGCCCAGCGCAAGATGCTGGCTTCCCTGCACGCTAGAAAATCCGCGGCACGGCGCGTCGGCGCGTGAGACTTTTCATCGCTGACGCTGTGCCACCGCCACTGAAAAACTGGCCTCGGGAGCAAACGCGGACAGAACTCGCCAATGTGCGGCTAAAGTCGCCGAAACAGTGGCGCTGAATGCTGACCGCTCTTCATATCTCTTTGAAATGTCGGAGTAGTTGCCGGTTGGCGGAGACAGTTGCTCCGAGAGCAGGCTGGTTGGCTGGGGGACAAGGATTCGAACCTTGATAGGCAGAGTCAGAGTCTGCAGTCCTACCGTTAGACGATCCCCCCAACGGAGGGCGTCGTTTAGACCAGCCCAGAGGCCGGATCAAGGCGATCCGTGCCCGGTTTTAGGCATCCCGTCAGCCGGTTAGGCGCGCGATCATCCGTCCGGCTCGGCTTTGCGGCCGCGATGCCGTTGGCCAAAACGATGGTGCCAAACAGGCGGAGAAAGTTGAATTGCGCCGAATAGATATCCTGTACACCGCCGTGGCGCTTGATAGGTTCGCGATGGAACATCTCCAGAGGAACCGGCTTGTCGCGACATCGGCGCAGATATGAAAAGGCGCGGTCGGGCAGCGATTTCGCGCCGCTTCTGGCGGTGGTGGACCTCGGGAGCAACAACTGCAGGCTGCTGATCGCCCGGCCGACGCCGCACGGCGAATTTCGTATCGTGGATTCCTTCTCGCGGATTGTGCGTCTGGCGGAAGGCGTAGCGGCAGCGGGGCGGCTGTCGGAGGCCGCGATGGCACGTACCATCGATGCGCTGAAAATCTGCGCCGAACATATCGCCGAAAAAGGCGTCACCCATGTGCGCGTCATCGCGACGGCGGCCGGCACGCGCGTCCAGCAACAGAGATACGCTGGTCAAACGTGTGCGCGAGCAAACCGGTCTCGTGCTGGAAATCATCAGTGCCGAGGAGGAAGCGAATCTTGCCGCCATCGGCTGCGCGCCGCTGGTGGGTTCACGCTATGACGGCGCGCTGGTCTTCGACATCGGCGGCGGCTCGACGGAACTCATCTGGCTGCGCCGCGAGAACGGCCGGATGAAGACTATGTTTTCGTCCTCGACGCCTGTAGGTGTCGTCACGCTGGCTGAAGATATCGCGCATGTCGCGATGGACAGCGCGTCTTTTCGATGCCATGCGCGCGCGCATGATCGCCAAATTCGCCGTGGTGCGTCAGCAGATGGACGCGGTGATGGCGTTCGCGCGCGACGAACATCATCTGCTTGGGACATCCGGCACGGTGACGACGCTCGCGGCGGTGTCGATGGGATTGGAGCGCTATCTGCGCTCCCCGCGTCGATGGAAGCTGGCATGATTGCACGGAGATTCTCGCTGTCATCGACCGGCTGGTCGTGCTCGACCATGCCGGCCGCGCGGCGCTCGGTCCCATCGGTCCGGACCGCGCCGATCTGGTGCTGCCGGGATGCGCGATTTTCGCCGCCATTCACGCGCTCTGGCCCTGCGAGAAACTGCGCGTCGCCGACCGCGGATTGCGCGAGGGCATGCTGCGCGAGTTGATGCTACAAGCAACCGCATGACCGCACGACCTCCCGACAAGTCCGGCCGCGGCGAAATCCGCGCGAAGCTGAAGACGCGCAAATCGCTCAAGCCGTCTTCGCGCAGCTGGCTCGAACGCCAGCTCAACGATCCTTACGTTCGCGCGGCCAAGCAGGAGGGCTGGCGTTCGCGGGCCGCCTACAAGCTCATCGAGCTCGACACCAAATTCCGGTTCCTGAAAAAAGGTGCGCGTATTCTTGATCTCGGCGCAGCGCCGGGGGATGGACCCAGGTTGCGGTGAAGAAGGTTGGCGACACCGGCAAGGTCGTGGTGCCGACATTCTTGCGATGGAGCCGATGGCCGGCGCCGTGCTGTTTCAATGCGACCTGCTTGATCCCGACACGCCCGTTATGTTGAAGGACGCGCTGGGCGGTCCTGCGGATATTGTGATGACCGACATGGCGGCGCCGACGACAGGTCATCGCGCGACCGATCATCTGCGCACCGTCGCGTTGTTCGAAGCGGCGCTCGATGTGGCGGGCGATGTGCTCAAGCCCGGCGGTGTCTTTGTCGGAAAGGTTTTCCAGGGTGGTGCCAGCGGCGAACTGCTCACGCGCGTGAAGAAGATGTTTCGCGAGGTGAAGCATGTGAAGCCGCCGGCATCGCGCCTCCGAATCCGTCGAACTTTATCTCGTCGCTAGCGGCTTTCGCGATGAAAAAGCCCCGCCGTTTCCAGCGAGGCTTTCCCGTTCAGAGGCGTACCTTTGTAATTACGGTGCAGACTCAGGCTGATCGAACCGATCCCGGCCGCGACGTTCAGGCCCTTGTTGCCTTCCACGCTGAGCGGCTGAAGTGCGATCGATTTGTCGAGACCGCCGAGCAGCACGTTGGCGCCAACGCCAACGCCAACAGTGGCGCTTGCAGTCGCGCCGGCGTAATCGCCCTCAAGCGCGCCCTGACGGACATCGGAGCTGGGCGCGAACACGCCCCAGACCAGGACGCCGCCTTCGGTGTAGCCGATATCGACGCCGAATTTCGAAACCGTACCGGCGTAGTGTTCATGGCGGGCGTTGCCGCGGAAGGTGCAATGCAGGTCCTTGGACGAGCCGAATACGAAACCCCAGCCGCTCGCGACGTTACAGGTCAGCGTACCGATTCGTACCCCATGCGGTGCAGCCTGCGCCGGCGCTGCAAGTGCAAATGCGCCGAATACAGCGGCGCTCATCATCAAACCAATCTTCTTGGACATATCGGAAATCTCCTGTCGTGTGGTTGCAAATACCCGTCAGCCGTTCGCTGCAACAAAACGCAGACGCGGGTTCCGGGTTCCCGAGGCTTTCGTTAAACGCCGGAAAGCCGCCATTGTAGAGCGGGCAAGATGTTGTCGCAATTGAAGTATTGCCTCTGTGGTGAGAAGCGCTTGCAGAATCGGAAACGGGCTGATAGACGCCCGCATGGAACACCGCGCCCCCATCCGCGAAGCCCTGACCTTCGACGATGTGCTGCTTGTGCCTGCCTCTCCGAAATTCTGCCCAACCAGGTCGATACCCGCACGCGGCTGACCAGGACGGTCGAGCTTGGCATCCCGCTGATCTCCGCCGCCATGGACACTGTGACCGAGGCCGGTCTTGCCATCGCGATGGCGCAAGCTGGCGGCATGGGCGTGATCCACAAGAACCTCTCCATTGAAGAGCAGGCCGAACAGGTCCGCCGTGTGAAGAAGTTCGAAAGCGGTATGGTCGTGAACCCGGTGACGATCGCGCCTGATGCGACGCTCGCGGATGCATTCTCTTTGATGGAGCGCTATCGCATCTCCGGCATTCCGGTGGTCGAAGGCGCGAACGGCAAAGGTGCCGGCAAGCTCGTCGGCATTCTCACCAACCGCGATGTGCGCTTTGCGTCCGATATGCGTCAGCCGGTGCGTGAACTGATGACGAAGGAAAACCTCGTCACCGTGCGCGAGGGCGTGAAGCCGGAAGAGGCCAAGCGCCTTCTGCATCAGCGCCGCATCGAGAAGATCCTTGTCGTGGACGATGCCTATCGCTGTGTCGGCCTGATCACCGTGAAGGACATCGAGAAGGCGCAGAAATATCCCAACGCCTGCAAGGACGATCGTGGCCGCCTGCGCGTAGCCGCGGCGACCGGCGTGGGCGAGGATGGCTATAAGCGCGCGAGCGCTTTGGTGGAGGCCGAGTGCGATGTGATCGTGGTCGACTCTTCACATGGCCATTCAAAGGGCGTTCTCGACAGCGTCACGCGCATCAAGAAGATTTCCAATTACGTTCAGGTCGTTGCCGGAAACGTCGCGACATCGGATGGCGCGAAAGCGTTGATCGACGCGGGCGCGATTGCGTGAAGGTCGGTATCGGTCCGGGCTCGATCTGCACCACACGGATCGTCGCCGGTGTCGGCGTGCCGCAACTCACTGCGGTGATGGATGCGGTGGATGAAGCGCGCAAGACCGGCACGCCGGTCATCGCGGACGGCGGCATCAAATATTCCGGCGATCTGGCCAAAGCGATTGCCGCCGGTGCGGATGTCGCGATGGTGGGCTCGATGCTCGCCGGCACCGATGAAGCGCCCGGCGAAGTGTTCCTCTATCAGGGCCGTTCCTACAAAGGTTATCGCGGCATGGGATCTGTCGGCGCAATGTCGCGCGGTTCGGCCGATCGTTACTTCCAGTCGGAAGTGCAGGACTCGCTTAAGCTCGTGCCTGAAGGTGTCGAAGGTCAGGTGCCATATAAAGGGCCGGTCAGCGCGGTCGTGCATCAGACCATAGGCGGTTTGCGCGCTGCGATGGGGCTTACGGGATCGAAGACCATCGCCGAATTTCACAAGCGCGCGCAGTTCGTGCGTATCACCGGCGCTGGCCTGCGCGAGAGCCATGTCCACGATGTGGTCGTGACGCGCGAAGCGCCGAACTATCACCCCGGCGGGGAATAGTTACGTTTCTCTGATTAATTGTGGTCTGACGATCGGCAGAGCAGGCGGGAGCGCGAACACTCCCGCCCGTCTTTATTCTTTTCTACTTCTTCAGCAGCTTCGGCAACAGATCGCCGAGATCGATCGAGCCGTAGCCCGTGTCGTTGTCGTAGCCCTTGCCCGCCGTGTAGCCGGGGTTTCCGTTGTTGCCTGAAGTGATGTCGTGGAAATTCTTTTCCTTCTTCGCAATCTTGTAGAGCGCCGTGTTGAAGAAACCGAGGCGCGGAAGACCGGCGTTGACGCGGTCGGAGTTGATGATCGTCGCCATGCCGGCCCAGATCGGCGCCGAGAGGCTGGTGCCGCCATCGCCGAACCAACCGCCGAAACAACCACAATATTCCGAGTACGGCGTGAACGGATCCGCATCCGCGGCAATATCGGGCACGTTACGCATCTTGGCCGATCCACCGTTGGCGACCGCGACGGATTGGCCTTTCAGAAGCTGATATTTCGGAATTTCCAGAACTTGCTCACGCCGCCGCCTGTGGCGCCGTCACCTTGAGAAAGGTCGTTCAGACCGTTTCCGAACTCCAGGTTTCGTTGCCCGTCACATTCAGACGCGTCCCACCAACCGAGGTGATCAGCGGCTGCGATCCCGGATCCGGCGCATTCAGGCCGCTTCCTTCACGCCCCGCGGCGCCGTCGTCGCCGGAGCTGAACGAACACCGTGATGCCTTCCGCCTGCAGCTGTGTCAGCGCAGTGTTCTCGGCCTTGGCCGCCGTCTGGCCTTGCTGGTTCTCGTCGAGACCATAGGAGACGCTGAGGACCGTGGCCTGATCGTCTTGCGCGATCTGATTGAAGCTGTTGACGAGCTGGCTGGAAAAACTGCCGTTCGCATCGATGTACATCAAAATCTTGCTCAGATTCGGGTTCGTGCCGATCGCCGCTTGCAGATCGAGATCGGTTTCGACGGTCGCGCCGCCGGAGCCGGTACCCGATCCATTCACGCCGATCAGCGTCACTGGCACAGGTGTCAGGCTATACTGAGTGTAATAGGTCGTCATGTCGCTGGCCGGGTAACCAGACTCCTCGAACAGGGCGAGCACTTCGGTCTTGTTGCTGTTGGTCTGGGCCGGTACGTCGTAGGCTGTGCGGATGTCAGTCGGCGCGTAGCCGTCGATGCCGGTGCCCACGTCGGGATTGACCCCCTTCTTCGCCGGATGCGCAAGCCAGGCGTGATCGCCTGCGCTCTCGAGCCCGATCACGCCGTCGATCTTGCCCGCAAGAACTTTAGGAAGTTGCGGATCCTTCAGCATCACATAGCCATTGCCATGCGCTTCCGTCTGGAACGACGCGAAACGCGTGTGGAAGAGCGATGCAAATTGCGCCGCAGTTCCCGTCAGCGAAACGGTGGTGCGGCTCGACGTGCGCGCGCCGATCTTGAGGCCGTTCGCCGCCGCCCATTTGCGCAGCGCTTCATAGTCGTTCTTGTTGGCGCCGAAACGTGCGCCAAACTGTGCCGGTGTCAGATAGTGGCCATAGGTCGGGCTGTCCGGGTCGGACACCTCCGCACCGAAATTCGCCGCGCCTGCGGCATTGGTGAGCGGCAGGCTCAGGATGACGTACATCGGTGTCGCATCCGGCATCGCGGTCTGCGCGACACCCGCGGGAGCCGCGATCCTACCGAAAACGTCGTCGGTCGCGGCGAGCGCTCCGCTCGACGTCAAAATAACAGCGGCTGGCAACGCCATCGCCAAGAATGCTCTGCGTAGGGTCAAAGGTTCCTCCATTGGGCTTTCAGGGGTTAGAGAAAATCATTCGCAATCGCACTATAGGAAACTTCATATGCGATTGGATCGCAATAGATTGCGCAAAAATCTGTCTTCGCTAATGACTATTTTGTATTTAACTGTACCCATTGTAGCAGCGCGATGGTCTTTATATCGACGATCTCGCCGTTGCGCGTCATCGCCATTGCTTCGCTCAGTGGCATTTCCAGCACTTCGATGTCTTCGCCTTCGTCCTGCAGTCCGCCACCCTTCGCGGCGCGGCCGTTATAGGTGGCGACAAACAGATACATTCGCTCCGTCACTGCGCCGGGGGACATGAAGCAATGGAAGACTTGTTTCAGGTCGTGGACCTCGACGCCGGCTTCTTCCATCGCCTCGCGCCGCGCGCAGACATCCGGTGCGTCGTTGTCGAGCGAACCGGCGATCACTTCGACCAACGGCTTCTTGTGGTCCGTGAGAAACGCGGGGAGACGGAACTGGCTGACAAGGATTACCGTGCCACGTTTGGGATCGATGGGCAGCACCGCGGCCGCATGCTTGCGGTCGAAGATTTCACGGTTCTGCCGCTGCCATGTTCCATCGTTGCGGCGGTAGTCGATATCGTATTCGCTTAGTTTGCAGCGCTTGTGGAACAACATATGTTCGTCGCGTATACGGACGCGCTCTGTTAAATCGTCTGCCATGACACCTGCCGCGCGAATTCAAGCCGTGATCGACATACTCGGCGAACTGGAGCGCACGCGCCAGCCCGTCGACCGGCATCTGCGCGATTGGGGCAGGGCGCATCGCTTTGCTGGATCGAAAGATCGCGCCGCCATCGCGGAGCGCGTGTACGCGATCCAGCGCCGCCGCGCGTGGCTTGCCTGGCGCATGGGCAGCGATGCGCCGCGCGCCCTGACGATGGGATCGCTGCTGGACGGTGGCGATATCGAAACGCTGTTCAGCGGGGATAGCTACGGCCCCGCCGTTCTCAGCGACGCGGAACGCGCGGCCATCGCGTCGATCCCAACAAGCGAACCGCCGTCGCATGTCTATGGCGAGTATCCACCGTTTCTCGAACGTGAACTGCAACGCGCCTTCGACAATGCGTTGCTGGATGAGACGATCGCGTTACAGATGCGCGCGCCTGCCGATCTTCGCGTCAACACATTGAAGATGTCGCGCGACGATCTTCTGGCCGCGTTACGAGTGGAGAACTACGACGCGCAGCCCACGCCTTATTCGCCGTTCGGGATACGGCTCACGTCGGGCGAGGCCGCTTTGGGACGTGGCGGTCCGTTTCTCTCCGGCGCGTTCGAGTTTCAGGACGAAGCGGCGCAGATCGCTGCACTTCTCTGTGGCGCCAAGCCCGGCATGCGTGTTCTTGATCTCGCGGCAGGTGCAGGTGCAAGGCGCTCGCGCTGGCGGCGATCATGCAGAACAAGGGCCGCATTGTTGCGACCGATGTGCGGGTTGCGGCGCTCACGCAGCTCGAACGCCGTGCCGAGCGCGCCGGTGTGACGATCATCGACACGCGCGCGGCGGACGGCGTGTTCGATATCGTTCTGCTCGATGCGCCGTGCAGCGGCACGGGCACATGGCGCAGGCAGCCGGAGTTACGCTGGCGTCTGACGCCGGAGCGCATCGCGGAATTGCACGCGACACAGGATGCGCTGCTGAATCAGGCTTCTGTGTATGTGAAGGCCGGCGGGCGGCTGGTCTATGCGACGTGCTCGTTTCTGCCGTCGGAGAACGAGGATCGCGTGACCGATTTTCTCGAAAGCCACCGCGATTTCGCGGTCGTCCCCGCCGCAGATGTCTGGCGCGAATCGGTGGGCAGCAAACCGCCGCCGGGTATGGAGAAATTCTTCAGCGCCACGCCTTTCCGCACAGGCACGGATGGCTTTTTCACCGCCGTTCTCACACGAAACGTCTGAGCGATCCGTGCGGCAATGCTGTGCTGGACAGGGGCGGAACACGTCGGATAAATCCCGCCATGGCAGCCCCCGTCCTCGTGATCGATTTCGGCTCGCAGGTGACCCAGCTGATCGCACGCCGCGTGCGCGAAGCGGGCGTCTATTGCGAGATTGTCCCCTTCCAGAAAGCGGAAGCCGCGCTGAAAGAGCATCCGCCGCAAGCGGTGATCCTCTCCGGCGGTCCGGCCAGCGTCACCGAAAGCGGCTCGCCGCGCGCGCCGATGGGCGTGTTCGAGATGAACGTGCCGGTTCTCGGCATCTGCTACGGCGAGATGACGATGAGCGCGCAATTGGGCGGCAAGGTCGAAGGCGGCCACAACCGCGAATTCGGCCGCGCCGATATTCACATCGGCAAAACATCGCCGCTGCTCGCGGGTCTCGGCGACGCGCGCGGGCATGAGCCGGTGTGGATGAGCCACGGCGACAAGATCACCGCCATCCCGCCGGGCTTCGAAGTCATCGCCACGTCCGAGAGTTCCCCCTTCGCCGTGATCGGCGACGAGAAGCGGCGCCGACGAGAAGCGGCGCTTCTATGGCGTGCAGTTTCACCCCGAAGTCGCGCACACGCCGCGCGGCGCCACGCTCCTGCGCAATTTCCTGGGGATCGCCGGCATCAAGCCGGAGTGGAACATGCATGCGTTCCGCGAGGCGGAGATCAAGAAGATCCGCGCGCAGGTCGGCAAAGGCAAGGTCATCTGCGGGTTGTCGGGCGGCGTGGATTCGTCGGTCGCCGCGGTGCTGATCCACGAGCGATCGGCGATCAGCTCACCTGCATCTTCGTCGACACCGGCTTGATGCGCGCGGGCGAGGCGGACGAAGTCGTCTCGCTGTTCAAGGGGCATTACAACATCCGCTGATCCACGCCGACGCGTCGGAGATGTTTCTTGGGCGGCTTGCGGGCGTCACCGATCCGGAGCAGAAGCGCAAGATCATCGGCGCCGCGTTCATCGAGGTGTTTGACGGCGAAGCCGCGCGAAGATCGGCGGCGCGGAGTTCTTAGCCCAAGGCACGCTCTATCCCGACGTGATCGAAAGCGTGAGCGCGACCGGCGGCCCCTCGGTCACGATCAAATCGCATCACAATGTCGGCGGCTTGCCGGACCGCATGAAGCTCAAGCTGGTCGAGCCGCTGCGCGAACTCTTCAAGGACGAGGTGCGCGCGCTCGGCCGCGAACTCGGCTTGCCCGAGACCTTCGTCGGCCGTCATCCGTTTCCGGGGCCGGGCCTTGCGATCCGCGTGCCGGGCGAGATCACGCGCGACAAGCTCGAAATCCTGCGCAAGGCCGACACCGTCTATCTCGACGAAATCCGCAAAGCGGGCTTGTACGACAAGATCTGGCAGGCCTTCGCGGTTCTTCTTCCCGTTCGCACCGTCGGCGTGATGGGCGACGGCCGCACCTACGATTACGTCCTCGCGCTCCGCGCCGTCACCAGCAGCGACGGCATGACCGCGGATTACTATCCGTTCGAGCATTCGTTCCTGGCGCGCGTCAGCACAAGGATCGTCAACGAAGTCCGCGGCGTGAACCGTGTGGTCTACGACATCACGAGCAAGCCGCCCGGCACGATTGAGTGGGAGTGACGTTGACGAAAGTTACATACAGGTGTATGTAACCGGAATGAGCTACATCAGTATTCGCGACCTGCAGAAGCTCTCCGCCGAGAAGATCGAGCGCCTTCCCGGAACGACCCCGATCAAATCGGGTGATCGCACGATCGGTCTGCTTATTCCGTTCAAGAAGCCTGATCCAAAACGGTTGGCCGCCGCGCTGAAGCAGGCGCGGGAACTCGCGAAGAAGCGCGACCGGGCGGCCGATGACGCGGCGCTGATCGCGATGGGCATCGATCCGACCGATTACAACGAAAAAACCGTCCGAGCTATCCAGAAGGACTGGCGCGCCCGGCGATGAGGGCGCCAGCGTCGACCATCGTGCTGGATACGACGGTGCTCATCTCAGCCGTGCTCGGGCGAACCGACGCGGTGATCCAGCGTGTGCAGCAGACGGCCGCACTGGTCACCACAAGCCGGGTCGTCGAGGAAGCGCGTCGAAAGATCGAGCTTGGTCTGAAGGCGCCGGAACTGTTGCCGCAACTCGATGCAATCGCCGCCACGCTGGCTATCGTGCCCGTGTCGCGATTGGCGGCGTTTCTGGCCGATGCGGAGGCGGTGCTTCGGGACGCTGTGCCGAGCCGCAATGGGTCCGCGCGCGACGCGCACGTTCTGGCGCTTGCATGGAGCACGGGCGCGGATATCTGGAGCGCGGATCGCGACTTCGCCGGAACGGGGGTGCCGAGCTGGTCCACTATCAATCTCGTGCGCGCGCTGACGGAAGCCGGAGGGTGATCGGTGATCTGCATCGTCAACGACTTCCGCGGCGTGAACCGCATGGTCTACGACATCACGAGCAAACCGCCGGGGACGATCGAGTGGGAGTGAGGCATGCTGTGGATCGGCGCTGATCCTGGCGACAAAGATAATTTTGGAATAGCTACTCTGTCTGCCTCCGGCGAAGTCCATTCCCGTTGCGTCTCATGTGCTGACGAGGCGGTTGCGTGGATTTCGGCGGAGCCGTGCGGCGTCGGTGTCGATGCACCTTTGTGGTGGTCGTCCGGTCTTTCGAGCGAACGTCGCGCAGACCGGTGGATACGTCAGACGTACAAAATCTCGGGCGGCACCGTTCAAAACGCAAATTCGCTTCGCGGAGCGGCGCTTGTTCAAGCCGTCATGTTTATCAATCGGTTAAGAGAGAAATTTCCAAACGCTCCAGTTACTGAGGCACATCCCAAAGCTGTCGCATTAGCGTTGGGCGGTTGGGATAGCGTTATGGCCACCTTTCCAGAAGCTGCGCACGATAATGAGCACCAGCGCGATGCAATTTTCGCGGCGATTGCCGCTCGCGAAGGTTTTCAGGGGCGTTGGAAAAGGGACTTGGCGCTCGATAGGCTTCCTAGTGAGCAAGACCCACAAAGCTATTGGTTGGCACCTATAAATTATTTCTGGCCCGAGGAACGAGCCTCTTGATATGGACCATTGAATAGTCCATATTATCTCCATGCGCGTTTCCGTCACTGAAGCCAAAGGCCAGCTCACCGAACTCGTCCGCCGTGCAGAGGCGGGGGAAGAAGTCGTGCTCACGCGTCACGGGCAAGCTGCCGTAATGCTTACGCCTGTCGTGAAGAAGCCCACACCCGCTGAAAAGATGGCCGCGATGGAAGCCATTCAGAAGCGCGCCGCAAAAAAGGCAAAGCCGGGGCCGAGCGCGGCGCGTAGCCAGGACTTTCTCTACGACGAGTATGGACTGCCCAAGTGATCGCCGTCGATACGTCGGCGCTTATAGCGATCCTTCTGCGCGAACCGCTTGCCGACGCCTGCAAAGCGGCTCTGGGCGCTGACGACCGTCCTCTGATTTCGGCGGGTACGTTGACCGAAGCCCTGATTGTGGCAGGCGCTCGCGGTTTGCGCGCCGAGATGGACGATCTGATCGATCAAGCTGGATGCGAGATCATTCCCTTGACCGCCGATGCAGCACGCCGCGCGGCAACGGCGCATGCGCGCTGGGGCCGGGGCGCGAAGACGGCGGGCCTCAATTTCGGCGATTGCTTTGCCTACGACATCGCCAAACAAAACCGCTGTCCGCTCCTCTATGTCGGCCGCGATTTCGCGAAGACGGATGTGAAGAGCGCATTGTCTCCATGACCATCTCCAACCGCATCGTTCTCTCCAGCGATCATGCCGCCGTCGCGCTCCGTCAGGCGATTGCGGCGCATGTCGTTGTTCGCGGTTGGGCGGCGGTGGATATTGGGCCTACGACTGCGGAGAGCACGCATTATCCAGCGCATGGCGAGGCGGCGGCTCTACGTGTGGCGTCGGGCGATTGCCGGTTCGGCATCGTGCTGTGTGGCACCGGGCAGGGCATCATGATGGCGGCGAACAAGATCAGGGGCATCCGCTGCGGCGTGTGCTCCGACACCTACTCGGCGCGCATGATCCGCCAGCACAACGACGCCAACATGCTCGCGCTCGGCGCGCGTATGGTGGGCGAGGGGCCTCGCGCTCGAGATCGTGGATGCGTTCCTCGCCGCCGATTTCGAGGGCGGCCGCCACGCAACGCGCGTGGAGATGATCGCGGCGCTGGAGCGTTCGCCGCGATAACAATTCGTGATCGCGAGGGGCCTTGAAGCATCGCCGCTTCGAACCCATCTCCATGCGTTGCTGTGGCGCGAACAGAGCGGAGATTTGTTGTTCGAAAAGATGAGGCGTGGGAGAGGGGGCGGGGGGGGTAACGCCAAAATGAAAAACGACTGCTCGCCATCCGCCGCAACCGCAACATCTTGTGGTCTGTTGCATAAGCGGATGCGGGTGCCCCCTCTGAAAACATGCGGTTCAAATCGGCGCCGCTCCACGGGCCGGGAAAAATTGTTGAGAAAGCGATATTAAGTCTCAAGCGGTTGCGGTTTTGGGCTGGGCATCGTCAAGGTCTTGAACTCGAGACAGGACGGTATGCCCATCGAACGTCAAACAAAAATTTGCGCAAGCGTGTCGGTTTCCGGCAGGCTCGTTCGTCGTCTGGGTGAGGCGCCATAAGGTCGGGCTCGAACGAGGAGACTGAAGATGCGCGGTCGCGATATGCCGGTACAGAAAGAAATCGAAAACTATATCGCCAGCCAACCTGAACCGAAGCAGAGCGACATGCAGGCGTTGCATCGCCTCATTCTGAAAGCGATGCCGCAATGCAAGCTATGGTTCCTCGACGGCAAAAACAGCGACGGTAAAATCGTTTCCAATCCGAATATCGGATACGGGCTTCAAACCATAAAATACGCGAACGGCAAAACCAGAGAGTTCTTTCAGATCGGCGTCAGTGCGAACACGACCGGAATTTCCATCTACATCATGGGCATCGAAGACAAGAAATATCTGGCGAAGGCCTACGGCAAGAAACTCGGCAAGGCGAGCGTGAGCGGGTATTGCATCAAGTTCAAAGTGCTCAAAGATATAGACGTCGATACGCTCATCGCGGCGATACGCTATGGGGTCGAGGCGACAAGTTAGGCGCAACCGCGGTATTGACGAACTTGTTTCCTTGTACTGAGCAATAGGAGTGACCGTGGAGGCTTGCGCACGATGATCACCGTTTGGGGCGAAGGCAGGGGCTTCCGCGTGGTCTGGCTGTTGGAGGAAATGGGCCTGCCGTATCGGCTTAGGTCTGTGGACCTGCTCGCCGGTGTCGAGAACGATCCGGAGTTTCTGGAGATCAACCCCGGCGGATTCATTCCTGCGATCCAGGACGGCGACATCACGATGGTCGAGTCTGTTGCGATCATGGAATATCTGATCGCGCGCTATGGGCATGACTCAGAAAGTGAAACACCGCTCGCGCCAGCGCCAGACGACCCCGCTTTCGCGCTGTACCAGCAGTTTCTTCACCTCGGCGAAGCGGGTCTCGGCGCGAACATTCAGGTCGTCGTCGTCAGCGGGTTTGTCGCACCCGAGAGCGAGCGCGACAACTGGGGTGCGCGTTGGGCGCTCAATCAGTTCAACAACCGCATGAAGCTGGTGAAGCGGCAGCTCGCCCGCGCGCCGTACATGGCCGGCGACGCGTTCACCGCCGCCGACATTTCGGTGACCTACACTTTGGACCTCGCGCGAAGACGGGGCGGCATCGTCCTCGATGAAACGGAGAAGGCTTATATGGCGCGCGCCACCGGACGCGATGGTTACAAGCGGGCGCTCGATGCGTGTCCTGCGACGAAGGGATTCTACGCGTCGGTGACCCCACTATGAAGCCCATCATCACCGTGTTCGCCGCGTCGCCCGATCGCGGCAGGGGATTGGCGCGCGACATGCCGGTGCGCTGGGCGCTCGAAGAAGTGGGGCAGGCTTACGATGTGCGGCTTGTCTCGTTCGAGGATATGAAACAGCCTGCGCATCTCGCGCGCCATCCGTTCGGCCAGATTCCGGCTTATGAGGAAGACGATCTCACGCTGTTCGAATCCGGCGCCATCGTGTTTCACATCGCGCAGAACAATACGGGCCTATTGCCGGAAGATGCGAATGCGCGGGCGCGCGCGATGACATGGTTGTTCTCCGCGCTCAGCACCATCGAACCGCCGATCCTCGATCTCCAAACCGCTGTCATTCTGGAGCATGACAAGCCGTGGGCGGCAGAGCGTTTGCCGCTTGTGAAGGATCGTATTCGCAACCGGCTGAACGCGCTTTCAACGCGTCTTGGAGATGCGGACTGGCTCGATGGCGCGTTCAGCGCCGGAGACCTGATGATGATCAGTGTGCTGCGCCGCTTGAAAATGTCCGGCCTTCTGGATGAATTCCCGAACCTCGCTGCCTATGTCGCGCGTGGCGAAGCCCGGCCCGCATTCCAGCGCGCGTTCGCGGCGCAGCTGGCAGTGTTCAGCGCTGCGTCTGGCAATTAAAGAATTCGCAATCGCGCGCACGCATAGGAAGTCATGCCCTTGGTTCGACAAGTTCCCGCCGTCACGTTGACAGCGATCATCATCTTCGCCCTGGCGGCGTTGATCCTTGCGCCGATAAGCGGCGGCAATGTCGATCGCCTGATCTTGCGCGTTGTCGTCGAATTGCCGCTGCTTCTGATCGTGGCGGGTATTGGCTTGCTCGCCATCAATCTCATCGCCACTTCTGCCGGTGCGCTGTTCAAGGGCTCGGTCTTGATCGCGGCCGCGACCGCGGCAGTCATCGCGTGGGCGATTGCGGGAGGTACTTCGCCCTTTGCCGGACTGGGCTACCATTCTGCGCTCCGCCCGGCTTACGCGATTTCGGTTGCGCTGCCGTGGCTCTTCCGCGCGAACCTGAGCAATCTGATGACTCATTGGCGCGACAAAAGCGGCTTTCACAAATCTTAAGCGATACTGCTCCAATACTATCCATTGCGATTCCTGAGGGAAGGCCAATGGGCGGACATCCGTGGTGGTATCTGGTGCCTTTTGAGAACGATGTCGCCAATAGCCTGGAGGCGCTCCGGCAGCGCGAGTTCAAAGCCGGACGCTATAATCCCGCCGAGGACTTTCCGAAATTTCCGGTCGACCTCAACCATGCGCCCGGTTGCAAGCATACCTCGATCGATGAGGCTCGCGAGGAATCCGACGCGGATGGCACGCGGTCCATTCTCGACGTATCGGGGATCGGCGGCGAACCTGATTTTGATATCGTGGCGCCGCTTAGCGACGACGCGCTGATGGAACTCTTCGACACGACAAAGCCGACTTCTGAAGACGTGGAGGATTGCGACGAGTTGTTCGATCAGATCGAACGCGGCCAGGGCGTGTATGTAATTGTCTACGACAACGATCAACCCAGCCAGGTTTTCTTCGCCGGCTATTCGTACGACTAGGCCTTCAGTACTTTTCGCAATGACTTCTCGATCTGGCCGCGGCAGTAGAAGTCACCGTAGTCTTCGTGCGCTTTCTCGGCTAGTTCGACCAACGGCGGCAGTGCGGCGATACGCTCCGTCAGCGCGGCGGTCATCGGCGCGGTGCGTTTGAAGATGGTGCCGATTTTCTTGAGGCGGTCCGTCATCGTGGACCACAGCGTGGCCGTCACCACATCGGCGATGCCGGGTTCGTCGCCGCCGAGCAGGAAGCCGGAGTCTTTTTTCAGCCCATAGCGGCGGCCGATGTCCTCCCAGAACGACATCCATTTCTTCAGACGTGGAACGAATTCCTCCCAGCGCGCCTCCGTCCACATCTGCATGCCACCCTGCAATGTGATTTCGTCGATCACATCGTTGGCGTCGCACACGATCTTCAGCGTCAACGCGCGCAATTCGGGCGCGGCAGGTAGCAGGTCCAGCGTCTCACCCAGATAAAGAACGATTGCCGGCATCTGGGCGATGGCGAAATCGTTCTTGTGGTCGATCAACAACGGCGGCCCCATGAACGGCACCGGCATCTTCTTCACCGGCGCGCTCATCAGCTTCGCGATCGCGTCGTCGCCGGCTTCGTCCCATGTCTTTCCGGCATGGGCGAGCACCGCGCGCACGAATTGCCCGCGGAAGGGGGCGGACCAGTAATAGAGCGTGTAGTCCGCCATTTTACGTCTCCAGATTTGATCGCCGTCCCGATAACGCCGCCGCGCCCGCACAGTTTCGGTTTATTGCGCGCAGACACCGCACACGGAAATTGGCGGTTATGATAGTCTCAAGCAATTCTTTTGGGGGCGCGTATGAAAATATCTGTCGTTGCCGGCACCATGCTGGCGATTTCTGCAGTTGTCCTACCGGCCTCGGCCGCAGACGACGCCGCGCTCACCCGCATGACGCTATGTCAGGACTCGTGGCTCGATTGGTCGAAAAGCGCGCCCAAGACGTTCGATTCCTTCCGCAGTCACTTCATGGGCGAGTTCTCGCCGCACGACAACGATCCCTACATGCTTCCGAAGGCGAACGTATTCGTTCTGGGGATGCATGTGGCGCAAGGATTTCCGTCGAGCGTCGGCATGGGTGTCGGATTTTCGCTCACCGTCGATGCGCCGTTCGATAAGGCGCGTTCGGCGATGGAGACTGCGCTCGGCAAGAAGCTCCTGAAATGCGAGGCCAGCGACGGCATGAAGAGCTGCGAACTTGAGATCGCACCGCAGCGCACAATTACGCTGATGGCTGAGGATAGCGCGAAGAGTGGTCAAACCCTGATCGGCTGTTATTACTTCTACGAGAAGTAACGAGTGGATTTTTTCAGGCGAAAATGAGTTGCCCGGATAGGCGGGCAATGAGACGCACGCCCCGATCCTGCTCAGGCCCCGAGGAGTATGCTTCGCGCTTCAGGGCTTCGTGCTCTTCAGGATTTTGAGCAGTTGCGGATGCAGCGAATCGTTCGCGGCGAGGATTGAGCCGCTATCGAGCATGTTCGGTCCGCCGCTGAGGTCGCTGACGACGCCCTGCGCTTCCTTCACCAGAAGAATCCCGGCCGCTACATCCCAAGGCGCCAGGCCCCGCTCCCAGAACGCATCGAAGCGCCCTGCTGCGACATAGGCGAGGTCGAGCGATGCCGCGCCGTTGCGGCGGATGCCTGCCGCCGCCGGCATGATCGCCGCGATCTCCGCTTGCATGCGGGTATGACGATCCTCGGCATGACCAAGAAACGGAAATCCGGTGCCGATCAGGGCGCTGGCCAGCGTCTTGCGCGCGGCGACGCGGATGCGCTTGTTGTTGAGAAACGCGCCGTGGCCTTTCTCGGCCACAAACATATCATCGGTCGCGGGATTGTAGACGAGGGCGGAAACAATCTGGCCCTCGCGCTCCAGCGCGATGGAGATCGCGAAGTGCGGTATGCCGTGGAGGAAGTTCGTCGTGCCGTCGATCGGATCGATGATGAAACGGTGCGTCTTGTCCGCGCCTTCGATGGTGCCGCTTTCCTCCGCGAGGAAGCCGTAGCCGGGGCGTACGCGCGTGAGTTCGTCGATCAGGATCTTCTCGGTGCGCTTGTCGGCATTGGTGACGAAATCCGCGGGCCCCTTCATCGAGACCTGAAGGTTCTCCAATTCGCCCAGATCGCGGATGAGCGGTTTGCCCGCCTTGCGCGCGGCCGCCATCATCACGTTCAGGGCAGGGGAGATATACGCCATCAGTTCGCGCGACGCAGATAGGAGCCGTCTTCGGTCGCGACGACGATCTTCTCGCCCGCTTCGATGAACGGGGGCACCTGAATCTTCATGCCGTTCTCCAGCACCGCGCCCTTGTAGGACGGCGCCGCCGTGCCGCCGCGCAGCACGGGATCGGCTTCCGTCACGGTGAGGATGACGTTCGTCGGCAGCGCGATGCCGATGGGCTTGCCGTCATACATCTGCACCAGTGTCTTCATGCCGTCCTGCAGGAAGCGCGCCTGATCTTCACCCACGAACTCGACGGATAGTTCGATCTGGTCATAGGTCTCCTGATCCATGAAGGTCAGCATGTCGCCGTTCGCGAACAGGAACTGGAAGTCCTTCTTCTCGAGATAGACTTCTTCCACGCTTTCGTCGGAGCGGAAACGCTGGTTCAGCTTGGTGCCGTTCAGGATGTTCTTGAGCTCGACCTGGTTATAGGCGCCGCCCTTACCGGGCTTCACCTTCACCGATTTGACCGCCATCCAGAGCCCGCCATCGTATTCGATGGTCTTGCCGGGGCTGATTTCGTTGCCGTTGATCTTGGGCATGGATTTCATCTGCGCCGTTCATCACGGACGCGGTCCTTCTGGGTCGAGGTCAAAGAGCGGGCGGGTGATAGCAGGGCAGCCCCCGTTTGTCATCCCGGGCGAGCGGAGCGAGACCCGGGACCCAAGGTGAAGCTTCTCGATGGGTCCCGGCTCATGCTTCGCTGCACTACGCTGGCCGGGATGACAGGAATATGATGTTAAACGCTTTCACCGCCGCGGCGGGACCTTCGCCGTAGTTCCAGACACCCGCGGATACTGCGATGAAATCCGCGCCGGTGTCGATCAACGGCTTCGCGTTCTCGGTCGTGATCCCGCCGATGGCGACGACGGGGACGGTAGTGAATTTCGCCCACCATTCCAGAAGCTCGATGTCGGCGTGGAATTGAACGTCCTTTGTCGTGGTCGAGAAGAACGAGCCGAACGCGACATAATCCGCGCCCGCTTCGCCGGCCGCGTAGGCGAGATCGCGCGAGTTGTGGCATGTGACGCCGACGATGCGGTCACGCCCGACCGCTGCGCGCGCCGCGGCATAGGTCGCATCCTGCTGGCCGACATGCACGCCATCGCAGCCAAGACGCGCCGCCAGATCGGGCTGGTCGTTCAGGATGAACGCGACATCGTGCTTCTGCGCGATGGGCATGAGGACATCGGCGGCGCGCGCAATCTCGTCATCGCTCACGTCTTTCAGCCGCAGCTGAAGACTTGCGACATCGCCGGCATCAAGCGCGCGCTTCAAGTCCTCCGCAAATGCATGCAGCTCGATCTTCGGCGGCGTGATGAGATAGAGGCGGCAGGACAAGGATCTCTCAATATTCTAGGGAGTTGTGTTGGCACTTCCGCAATTCGCCCTAACTCTTCTAGGCGTCCTAGTCGAGTTCATCGGGTGAAAAATGAAAGATTTCGAATCGATACTTTCTATTTCGTCATGGTCTTCGTGGCCATCAGGATAGGCTGTAACGAGGACTCTATCGATTACTTTCCACGTAAAATGAATTGATCCGAATGCATTGGTGCATGTTTGATCTTTATATCCAACACCAATGCCAGTGTGGTCGGATTTGTACTGTTCAACGGCATTATGACCGAGGGATAGAAAGGCTTTGTCGTCCGTATCGGTGGCATCCATTGGAACAGTCCACGAGCCGATAAGGCCTTGTTCGATGCTCTTATCAGTACTCATATCTGCAAACACGACGCTCGGCAGCAAGCCTAATCATCAGAAGCAAAGAGAGCAGGCCTTTTTTTCACGCCGCCTGTTTCTCCAATTCCAGCGTCCATTCGCCAATGGAGGCTAGGCCGTTCATCTTGGCGCGGTGCGCGAACGCGGCCTGACCAGCGGGGACGTTTTCCATCTTTCCGCTCCACGCCTTTTGCGGCGCGGCTTGCAGCGCGCGGCCATAGGAGAAGGTGAGCGCCCACGGCAGATCGTAGTTCGCGTTCATCGCGTTCAGATGCGCCGTCGCGTCTTCATCGGACTGTCCGCCGGAGAGGAACGCGATGCCGGGCACCGCCGCGGGCACGCAGTTCATCAGCACCTCGACGGTGTAGTCCGCCACTTCTTCGATGCCAGCCTGCTTTGCGGCTTTCCTGCCTGCGATCACCATGTTGGGCTTCAGGACGATGCCTTCGAGGAACACGGCTGCGTTGTAAAGCTCCTGGAACGTCTCTTTCAGAACCCATTCGGTGACTTCGGCGCAGACATCGATGTCGTTGTTGTAGTCCATCAACACTTCGGGCTCGACGATCGGAACGATACCGGCTTCCTGCGCCAGCGCCGCATAGCGCGCGAGCGCCTGTGCATTCGCGCGCACGCAATATTCGGACGGCTTTCCGCCGGAGGGGTCGTAGGTCGCGCGCCATTTCGCAAAGCGCGCGCCGAGCTTGTGATACTCCGCGAAACGCTCGCGTAGACCGTCTAATCCTTCGGTGATCGTCTCGCCGGGATGACCGGCAAGAGGCTTTGCGCCAGCATCGACCTTGATGCCCGGCACCGCGCCGGTCGCGGCAATGATCTCGACCAGCGGCGTGCCATCCTTTGCCTTCTGGCGGATGGTCTCATCGAACAGGATGACGCCGGAGATGTGATCCTTCATCGCAGGCGTGCGGAACATGAACTCGCGATAGTCGCGGCGGTTGGTCTCGATGTTCTCGACATTGATCGCATCGAAACGCTTCTTGATCGTGCCCGAGCTTTCGTCCGCGGCGAGAATGCCCTTGCCGCGCGCGACCATCGCGTTGGCGATGCGGTTCAGTTCCTGGATGTCCATTGTTCTTGCCCTTTTTATTTCGTCAAAGTTATTTCGTGAGTGCGGCGACGCCTGGAAGCTCTTTACCTTCAAGCCATTCCAGGAACGCGCCGCCCGCTGTGGAGACATAGGTGAAATCGTCCGCGACTCCGGCGTGATTGAGCGCGGCCACCGTGTCGCCGCCGCCCGCAACGCTGAGCAGATTGCCGGCCTTTGTCGCTCCGGCCACAGCTTTCGCCGCCGCGACCGTGCCATGATCGAACGGCGGCATCTCGAACGCGCCGAATGGTCCGTTCCAGACAAGCGTGCGCGTGCCGATCAGGCGTTCCTTGAACTCGGCGATGCTCTGGGCGCCGACGTCCAGGATCATTTCATTCTTGCCGACTTCGCGAACGCCAATGGTCCGATGTTTCGCATGGGCTTTGAATTCTTCTGCAACCACGACGTCGCTGGGCAGGATGATGGCGCACCCGCTCTCGGTCGCCATGTGGATCACGTTGAGCGCAGTTTCGACGTGGTCGCGTTCGACCAGCGACTTGCCGACTTCAATACCTTCGGCGAGCAGAAATGTGTTTGCCATCGCGCCGCCGATCACCAGCGTCTCGACTTTCTTCACCAGATTTTCGAGCAATTCGATCTTGGTCGAGACCTTTGCGCCGCCCACCACCGCCATCACCGGGCGCTCCGGGTTGCCCAACGCCTTGTCGAGATGGGTGAGTTCGTTTTCCATCGAACGCCCGGCCGCCGAAGGCAGCAGCCGTGCGATACCTTCGGTCGTTGCGTGCGCGCGATGCGCGGCGCTGAACGCGTCGTTGACGAAGATATCGCCAAGTTCGGCGATCTGCTTTGCGAAGGCGAGATCATTCTTTTCTTCGCCAGCATGGAAGCGTGTGTTCTCAAGCAACAGGACTTCGCCGTCCTTGAGTTTCGCGACGGCGGCGATTGCGACATCGCCAACGCTGTCTTCCGCAAACGCGACCCGCGCGGCCAACCGCTTTCGCGAGCGGCGCGGCGATGGGCTTCAATGACATGCCCGGCACGACCTTGCCCTTCGGCCGGTCGAAGTGGGGAGAGCACGATCACGCGCGCGCCCTTTTCGGCAAGCTCGCGGATCGTAGGCGCCTGACGGTCGATGCGCAGCGTGTCGGTGACAACACCGTCGGCCATGGGGACGTTCAGATCCGCGCGAACCAACACGCGCTTTCCTTTAACGTCCATGTCATCGAGCGTCCGGAATGCCGCCACGAACTATCCTTCCCAAGGGTTGAAATCGGGGCGGAGATATACGGACAGACGCCGCCTTGGACAAGCAGGGGACTGGCGGGCTTTTGCCGCGTTTGCGCCCCAGCCGAAAGGGGGAATTCCGTTGAGGATTCAAGTTGTTCTGACGGCGCTCCTGGTTCCATGTGAGGGAATAAAGCTGGGCCCACACACGTCCTGAACGCAGGGCATCGGCTGTTCGAAACCCGGTTCGTGAGGAGCGCTGTCATGAATATCGTCGCAAAAGTCGCTATCGCGGTCTTTTTTGTCTCAACCGGGCCAGCGGTGGCAGGCAAGGGAGGCTTCACGGGCTCTTGGCTGATCGCCGTGAGTCACTCCTTGCATTCAAATGGAAACTACTGCTTGAAAGTGACCGATGACGGAAGCGTCGGCTGGCCGCATAGCGGTTTTGCAACCCTGACAGGGCCGGGCGGCTTGAACCTCACCTTCGGTACATTTCAGGTGATCAACCGCATCTTCACCGTGACGATGGAAGAACAGGGCGGAGAATCCGGTCAGAACGCCGGGCTTGTGTTCTCGGCGCCTGCGCGGGCGGGCGGCATCGGTGCCGGAATCTACGATCAGGTCTATGGCGGCGAGGCGTTCGACTCCGGCGCGGCGGAGTTCGGCGCGAAGGGCGGATGCTGAGGCCGGATTGAGCCAGTCGCTCGTCCGCGGATAGATTGGCCCCTGGCAACGGAGGGCTCATGGACCGCGACCGGCTTACCGCTTTCACCGATGGCGTGATTGCGGTCATCATCACGATCATGGTGCTGGAGCTGAAGGCGCCGCACGGCACCGATCTGCATGCGCTGCTCGCGCAATGGCCATCGTTTCTGAGCTATTTACTGAGCTTCGTTTATGTCGGCATTTACTGGAACAACCATCACCACTTCTTCCAACTCGCGCCGGAGGTGAACGGCGCGATCCTTTGGGCGAATTTGCATCTGCTGTTCTGGCTCTCGCTGGTGCCGTTCGCGACAAGCTGGGTGGGCGAAAATGGATTCGCGACCGGGCCTGCTGCCGCTTACGGCGCGGTGCTGCTGCTATGCGCGATTGCGTTCTACATCATGGAGCGTGTGATCGTGGCGGCACAGGGCGCTGACTCGCCGCTCAAGCAGGCAGTAGGGATGGACCTAAAAGGAAAGCTCTCGCCGGTCCTGTATCTGAGCGGCGTCGTGGCGGCGTTTTATAGGCCCGCGATCTCCTATGCGCTTTACGCCTCCGTCGCGCTGATGTGGCTCGTTCCCGACCGCCGCGTGGAGAATGCGCTGACAAGGCCGTAAAATCCTCACCCGCAAATCTCCAGAGATATTTACATCGCATATTATACTGATACGATGGGTTTAGTAAGGAATTCTCATGTTTAGTCGTAGAACTGTGCTGGCTGCGCTCGCGGCCGCTTCTGGAAGCGCGTTTTTCGCAAAAGCATTTGCGCAACCTGTCGATCTCAAAACCGCCGCGCGCGACGCTTGGCTCTATGGCCTCCCGCTGATTGAAATGGCGCACACGCGCGCGAAGATGCTGATGCCTAAGAACGGTGCCGAAGGATTAAACGCGGCGCGTGTGAATGCCTTCGCGCACAGCCGTGTTTTTGCGACTTCGGCTTCCCGAACGGTCACCGCGCCCAATGTTGACACGCTTTATTCCAGCGCAATGCTCGATCTCTCCGAAGGTCCCATTACGCTCACGCTGCCGCCCACGGGCAGCCGCTATTTCTCGGTCGCCTTCATGGACATGTATACGAACAATTTCGCCATTCTCGGCACGCGCACAATCGGCGGCGATGGCGGGACGTTCACACTGATCGGTCCTGATGCCGAGCCTGTTTCCGGCGCAATCCGCGCGCCGACGGTTTGGGTATGGGCTCTCATGCGGCTGCTGGCGACGGATGCGGCGGATTTCGACGCCGCGCACGCCGTACAGGATGCCGTTGTTCTCAAGGCGCCGCCCGGGCGGACGCCGCCAACCTATGCAGAGCGTACTGCTCCGTGGGCGGAGTATTTTGCCTCGGTGCAGGCGCTGTTGATCGAAGATCCGCCGCCTGCCACAGACTTGGCGCTATTCCGGCGCGTTGCTGCGCCTTGGCCTCGGCCCGTCCGGCGGCTTCGATGCAACGCGGTTCTCGAAAGCGCAGGGCGATGACATCGCGGCCGGTGTCGCGGACGCAAAGGCGTTTCTGCTTAATCGCAGCAAGCCGCGTGGAATCCAAGGATGGGTCTATCCTCCCACCGATCTCGGTGATTTTGGGCAGGACTACAATACGCGCGCCTCGGTCGCCCTTGGCGGACTGGCGGCGCTGACCAATCCCGAAGCGATCTATATGCGTCCGATTGCGCCCGATGGTCAGTTTGGCGATGGGCTCTATCGCCTGCATTTCGCGACAGGCGGGTTACCTCCAGTCGGCAGTTTCTGGTCGCTCACAATGTACGAAGCGACGCCGGATGGTCAGGCTTTCCTGACGCCAAATCCCATCAATCGCTATGCCATTGGCGACCGCACCAAAGGGCTAACGTATGACGCCGATGGAGCGCTCGATATCTGGATCGGCCGCGCCGATCCCGGCGGCGCACGCAGTGCCAATTGGCTCCCCGCGCCCGCACAAGGGCCTTATCTCATGAGCCTGCGCGCCTATCTTCCGAAACCCGCTTTCTTCAATGGCGAGTACCGGCTGCCGCCTATCGAAAAGGCTTGAGCGCATGATGAAGGCTTTTGCTGCAGGAATGGCCTTGGCCGTCAGTGCGCTCGCGGCGGCTGCCGCGCCACAACACAATCCGCTCGCGACGCCGGAACAGATCGCACTGGACAAATTGGCGGCGGATATTTTTTCCACGTCTCCCGTGCAGGCGCAGGTGGATTTCGTTGCGCACAGCTTCGCAGTCGACCCTTATGCGAAAACTGCAGAGGGCGCGGCTACTCTGACCGCCGCGGCGAAGGAAGTGACGTTTGCCGCTGTCGTGGACACAATCAACCGCGACCCAACGCGTCCGGTGATACAATGGCTTTGGGCGCCTGCGCATGTTTGGTTCGGCACCACCGTGCCGGTGAGTAAAGTGCTGATGCCGAACGTGGACAACGTGTTCCGGATTATGCCGGTCGATGGCGTTTCGCACTACAGAATCACGGCCACCACACAAAGCCCGATCCCGACGCAGTTCTCGATTCAGTTGCTCCCGGCTTTGCCGGCCGAAGCGCAGTGGAGCAAAGTAATTCAGGAGGTCGTGGATTCCGATATCGCCCGGTCGGCTGACGGGTCATTTGAATTGACTCTTGGCCCGGAAGCGGGTGCGGGCAGGACCAACCACATCGAGACGAGCCCTGCGGCGCACTTTATCCTAATCCGCGACACGATTCAGAACTGGCACACCGAAACGCCTTACCTCCTGAAAGTCGAGCGTCTCGATGGCCCGCCGACCCATTCGCAGTCCTCCAAGACGGCACTGACGGACGAGGCGGTGTCGCGGCTTGCATGAGATCGTTCCACAGATTATCGCCGCCAAGGGTGGCGGTTTCGCGAACGCACCGGGATTCTTTCAAGGCGAGGCCAATACGCTCACGTCGCCCAAAATCCGAGAGGGCGGACGCTGGGGCCTGTCCTCTTCGGGGCATTTCCATCTGTCGGACGACGAGGCTCTCGTGCTGACGCTCGATCCGATGGGCGCCAAATATCTTTCCGTGCAGCTTGCGAGCGCGTGGCTGAGCTCGCTCGACTATGTGCATCACACCGCATCGCTGAACCTCACGCAGATGCGGCCCAATGCCGACGGAACAGTTACGGCCGTGATCGCTGCTCACGATCCGGGCGTTCGCAACTGGCTCGATACGACGGGCCTGCATGACGGCTCGATGTTCGTCCGCTGGCAGCAGCTTCCCGCACAACTCGCAGCTGGTGCGCAAGGCGTGCGTTCTGTAAAGCTGCTTAAGGGGAATGCTTTGCCTGCCGAATTGCCGCGGGTTACCGCGGTCGAACGGAACGCGCAGCAGACGGCGCGAGCGGCGGACTACGCCCGGCGCTTTGCAGAATAGCCGCTCGCGCAGGCGTGGCGCAGCCTAAATCAACTTCCCCATCGCCACCGCGGTGTCGGCCATGCGGTTGGAGAAGCCCCATTCGTTGTCATACCACGTCATGATCGACAGGAACGTGCCGTCCATCACCTTGGTCTGATCGAGCGCGAAGCTCGACGAATTCGGATCGTGATTGAAGTCGTGGCTGACCAGCGGCGCATCGACGATGGCGAGGATGCCTTTCAGCGGTCCGGCTGCTGCGGCCTTCATCGCATCGTTGATCTCGGCAGCGGTGGTCGGGCGCTTGGTGACGACTTTCAGGTCCACCAGCGACACGTTCGGCGTCGGCACGCGCACCGAAACGCCGTCGAGCTTGCCTTTCAGCTCCGGCATCACGAGGCCGACGGCTTTCGCCGCACCCGTGGAGGTCGGGATCATCGAGAGCGCGGCTGCGCGGGCGCGGTAGAGATCCTTGTGCATCTGATCGAGCGACGGCTGATCGTTGGTGTAGGAATGGATCGTGGTCATAAAGCCGTGGTTGATGCCGACAGTGTCGTGAATGACTTTCGCCACCGGCACAAGACAGTTCGTCGTACACGACGCGTTGGAGACGACCAAGTCGTCCTTCGTCAGCTGGTCGTGGTTCACGCCATAGACGATGGTTTTGTCCACACCGTCGGCGGGGGCTGAGATCAGCACGCGCTTGGCGCCGGCGGTCAGATGTCCGCTCGCCTTGTCTTTTGACGTGAAGATGCCGGTGCATTCGAGCGCGATATCGACGCCCAGATCCTTGTGGGGCAGCTCGGCCGGGTTCTTGATCGCGGTGACTTTGATCTTGTGGCCGGCGGCGATCATATATTCGCCATCGACGGTCCACGGTGGCCGGAAAGCGGCCATGCACACTGTCGTAGCGCAGCAGATGCGCATTGGTCTCGACCGGGCCGAGATCGTTCACGGCCACGACTTCGATGTCGCGCCGTCCGCTTTCCACGATCGCGCGCCAGCACAAGACGCCCGATGCGGCCAAAGCCGTTGATCGCAACCCGCAAAGCCATGATTACTTTCCCTTCAATGCAGCCTTCGCAGCGTCTGCGGCCGCTTCCGGCGTGATCCCGAAATGTTTGTACACGTCCTTATATGGCCCGCTGGCGCCGAAGGCGTGCATCCCAATGAACGCACCGTCAGCACCGATATAGCGATCCCAACCGAGCCTTACACCGGCTTCGATGGCGACTTTTACCGTGCCCGGTCCCAGAACGGAGTCACATATGTTGCCGGTTGTTCCTCGAACAATTCCCAGCACGGCATGGTGACGATGCGGGACGCGATACCCTCGGCCTTCAGCAAGTCACGCGCGGCGACGGCCATTTCGACCTCGGAGCCAGTGGCGAGGAACGTGACCTTCGCGCCTGCATCGCCCGCGAGTTCGTAAGCGCCCTTGGCCGACAGGTTCTCGTCGGTGTGTGTGGTGCGCACGGTCGAGAGGTTCTGGCGCGAGAGCATGAGAAGAGCGTGGGCCGCGCTTTTTCGGTGAGCGCGATCTGCCAGGCTTCCGCCGTCTCAATGGCGTCAGCTGGGCGGAACACGAGCAGGTTCGGAATCGCGCGCAGCGCCGCGAAATGCTCGACCGGCTGATGTGTCGGGCCGTCTTCGCCGAGGCCGATGGAGTCGTGCGTCATCACATAGACGACACGGATGCCCATCAACGCGGCTAGGCGGATCGACGGGCGGCAGTAATCGGAGAAGGTGAGAACGTGCCGCCATAGGGGACGATGCCGCCATGCAGCGCCATACCACTCATCGCCGCCGCCATACCGTGCTCGCGGATGCCGAAATGGATGTAGCGGCCGGAGTAATCGTCCGGCGTCATCGAATGGATCGATTTGGTCTTGGTGTTGTTCGACGGCGTCAAATCCGCCGATCCGCCCACAGTGGATGTCCACGCGCCGTTAATCGCGTCGAGCGCGGCTTCGGAAGCCTTGCGCGTGGCGATTGAGGCTTTGTCCTCGCTCGCCTTCTTTTTTACTTCGATCAAGCCGGTCGCTACAGCGCCCGGAACATCGCCCGCGATGGCGGCGTCGAAGTCGGTAGCCTTCGACGAAGATGCGCGACGCTTCTTCCATTCGTCATGCGCCGCGGCGCCACGGGCGCCGATCTTGCGCCAGTCGGACATGATATCGTCGGGAACGACGAAGGGCGGCGATTGCCAATCGAGTTCCTTGCGCGCGCCGGCGATCTCTTCGGCACCCGGCGCGTCGCTGTGCGCTTTCTGCGTTCCCTGACGCGTCGGCAAGCCGTAACCGATGATGGTTTTGCAGGCGATGAGCGCAGGCTTGTCGCTCGTCTGCGCCCACTTCAGCGCGCGCTCGACGTCGGCGGCGTCGTGGCCGTTCACATGCACCGTGTTCCAGCCCGCAGCCTGGAAGCGTTCGATGGTGTCGGTGTTGTCGGCGAGAGAGGTCGCGCCGTCGATGGTGATCGAATTGTCGTCGAACAAAACGATCAGGCGATTGAGTTTTCAGATGCCCTGCGAGCGAGATCGCCTCGTGGCTGATGCCTTCCATCAGGTCGCCGTCGCTGGCGATGACATAGGTGCGGTGGTTCACCAGCGCGTCGCCGAAGCGCGCGTTCAGGTGGCGTTCCGCAATCGCCATGCCGACAGCATTGGCGATGCCCTGGCCGAGCGGGCCGGTGGTCGTCTCAATCCCGCCGGCGTGGCCGTACTCAGGATGTCCTGCGCACGGCGAGCCAACTTTGCGGAAGGTCTTGATGTCCTCGATCGTCATGTCCGGATAGCCGGTGAGATAGAGGAGCGAATAAAGAAGCATCGAACCGTGACCGGCCGACAGGACGAACCGGTCGCGGTCGGGCCAATGCGCGTCGGCCGGATCGAATTTCAGGAATTTGGAGAACAAAACAGTCGCCGCATCGGCCATGCCCATCGGCAGTCCAGGATGGCCGGATTTCGCGTTCTCGACGGCGTCCATCGAAAGCGCGCGAATCGCGTTTGCCAGCGTGCGAACCCGAACTTGTTCCGGGGTTTGCGGCGGATTTGCTTGCGTGAGGTCCATGAATCGTGTCTCGGTGCCGCGTGAGGTGTCGTTAGCGACCGGCGGGCTGGCCCGTCAAGGGTTGAAACGTCCCCCGGCAGGGTTGGAACCGCCGCGCGTCAACCCGCTTTGGACCCCGGGCCTAAGGTCTTGGCGCGACGCGAACAAAAGGTGCGCGATGGATAAACTGGGAATCGCGGCAGAACGCCTCACCAAAGCCTTGAACGCGCTGGAGGAAGGGCTTGTTCCTCTGGATCGTGTCCGCGACGATGCGGCGGATTTGCGCGCGCAACTGGCCGAGGCCCGCGCGAAGCTCGACACCGCCGATCAGGAGCGCGAGCGTCTGCTCGCGCGCATTGCGGAACTCGAGGAAGAACAGCTGGCGCTGACCCAGATTTCGGAAGAGATCGAGGCAAGGCTGGACGGCGCAATTGGCGAAATCAGAACCGCTTTGGGGAGATAGGCGAATGCCACTAGTCGATGTCACGGTGAACGACCGTGTTTACTCCATCGCTTGCGACGAGGGGCAGGAGGCGCATCTCAAAGAGCTTGCCGGTCACGTCGATGGAAAGGTACGTGAATTAACTGCCACGGTCGGGCAGGTGAGCGACCAGAAGCTGATGCTGATGGCCGCGGTGCTGATCGCCGATGAATTCTTCGAGGCGCGCAATCGCGGCGAGGGCCATGCGAAGAAAGCGAGAGAGCTTTCGGGGGCAGAGGCCGCGTTCGATGCGCGCATCGCCAATGCCGAAATGCGGGCGAGCGACGCGGTGCGGGAGGCAGAGGCGCGCGCCGCTCAAGCGGTAGAGACTGCCGGGAAACATGCCGCCGAAATCGAGGAGCATGCCGCGCAGGCGGTTGCCGATGCCGAATCGCGCATCGCCGACGCCGAAGCGCGTGCCACCGATGCGGAAGCCCGCGCGGCTCAGACCGCCATCGAGGCCCCGCGCGCGCGTGAATGAGATGCGCGAAGATGCCGAGGCGCAGATCGCGGAAGCGAAGCGCGATGCCGATGCGCGTGTGGCGCAGGCGATCAGCGACGCCGAAGGAAAAGGCGCGAGTGCTTTTACGGAAACCGAAGAGCTTGCGGTGCTGGAAATGGACGAAGCTGCATCGCGCCTCGAACGCATTGTGGAGCGCCTGAAAGCGGCCTAAGCGTTCTCCACATCGCCGCCGGATGCCGTCCAGTCCTTAAACGCGCCCATGTTGTAGACTTGGGTATAGCCCATCTCCTTCAGCACCTTGCCGCTGAGCGCCGAGCGTCCGCCCGACGCACAATACAGAATGATGGTCTTGTCTTTCGCGAAAGCAGCGTCGTGATAGGGCACGTTCGGATCGGCGCGGAATTCGATCATGCCGCGCGACACATTCAGCGCGCCTTTCACCTTGCCGCTCGCCTGCACCTCGGGCGCATCGCGCACATCGACGACCAGCACGTTACCCTTCGCCATCATCGCCTTCGCCTCATCGGGCGAGATTTTGGAACCGCGGCGTTGGCGGCTTCGAGCATTTCCTTGACGCTGGACATGGCTGTTCTCCGGATGACATCACGATTGTAGCAGCCACACAGGCGGGAGTCGTTGCAGTTCGGTGTCCGCGCGCCTACCTTAGAGACGGACGGGTACTGTGCCTCGCGTCAGGATAGCGATGCCCAGGGGCCTTAATGTTCTCACCGGGAGCTGTCCCTGGCCTGGATCGTGGTCCGGGTCACATGGCGCCCACCTGCAACTGCAGGCCCGTGAGGATCCAATTCCAACGGTGTGCTTGGTCCCGTCCACTTTCGACCTTCGTCACGGCCGGGCAGCGAGCGTAGCAAAGCGCGACCCGGCCAGCCAACGTGCGCCATGAACGAAAAGATATTTCTCCGCGACTCCGCCAAAGCGCGCCGTGCCGGGCTTGCACGCGATTGCCCGGACTTTGCCGCGCGCGTTGCGCGGTTTCGCGGATGATCTGGCCATCGCGAAGGATGCCGTAGTTTCGTTTTATTGGCCGATGGGCGACGAGGCCGATCCGCGCGCGCTCGCAGACGCACTCGCCGCGCGCGGACACACGCTCGCGCTCCCTGTCGTGGTCGAGAAGAAATCGCCGCTGCATTTCCGCGCGTGGAAAGACGGCGATGCGCTGATCGTTCATTCCTTTGGCATGCGTGAGCCTGACGAGCACGCACATACGGTTACGCCGGATGTTCTTCTCGTACCGCTGCTTGCGTTCGACGTGCGCGGAACGCGGCTAGGTTATGGCGGCGGCTTCTATGATCGCACGTTGCACGCGCTTTCCGCCAAGCGCGCCATCGGTGTCGCGTTCGCGGGGCAGGAGGCGGACGAACTCCCCTGTCACGACCACGACCATCCGCTCGATACCGTGATCACCGAGAAAGGTGTCCGCCACTTCATTTGAGAGCGCTGTCTTTCGTGCTTTCGAAAGCGTAGGATCGCATCGTTTCCGGAGAAACCCATGACGCGCGTTTTCGCTTTGTTGTTTGCCGCCGCCATCGTTTGCGCGTCCGAGTCAGCGCGCGCCGAAGGCACAGCCAAGCAGTTTCTGGAACTCGATGCGGGCGACGACGGCGTGGCGCTGGCGGAAGCGAAAATCTCATCTCAGGAAGAAGGTATCCGTGTGGTGAATGCGGCGCTCCCGACGGGAAGCAAGCTCTATTGTCAGCCCGCGACACTTGTCCTTACCGGAACACAGCTTGCCGATATGGTGCGCCGCGCCGTCACGGCCGACGAAAAGCTGGAAGACACTGCGATGTCGTCCGTTTTGCTCGGCGTGCTGGAGAAAACGTTTCCCTGCGTGTCATCTGCGCATTGAAAACGTCTGGTTGCCATTGCCCGCGTGATCGGTGCTAGAACCCGGCCATGCGCATTCTCTTCATCGGCGATATCATCGGGAAACCAGGCCGCGACGTGGTGGTGGCGGAATTGCCGAAGCTGCGCGAGCAGCTCGCGCTCGATTTCGTGATCGTGAATGGCGAGAACGCGGCGGGTGGCTTCGGGCTCACGCGTGGCACCGCAAACGAATTGTTCGGCGCCGGCGCGGATTGCATCACCACCGGCAACCACTGGGCCGATCAAAAAGAAATCCTCACCTTCATCGACAATGAGGAGCGCATCTTGCGCCCGCGCAACTATCCGCGCGCGACGCCGGGAAAGGGCGCGAACCTCTATCAGACGCGCGACGGACATCGCATCCTCGTCGTCAATGTGATGGGGCGCGTGTTCATGGACCCGCTCGACGATCCGTTCGGGGCGGTGGATGCGGAGCTGAACGCGTGTCCCCTCGGCGATGCGGCGGATGCGGTCGTCGTCGACATGCACGCCGAAGCCACGAGTGAGAAGATGGCGATGGGCCATTTCTGCGACGGGCGCGCGAGCCTTGTCGTCGGCACCCACAGCCACGTGCCGACCGCCGACGCGCAGATTTTCCCGAGCGGCACGGCGTATCAGACAGACGCCGGCGGATGCTGCGATTACGACAGCGTCATCGGCATGGAGAAGTTCGAGCCGGTGAATCGCTTCGTGAAGAAGATCAGCGGTGCGCGCTATGCGCCCCGCGACGGGTCCGGCCACGCTCTGCGGCGTGTTCGTGGAAACGAACGCGCGTGGTTTGGCCACACGCGTCGAACCTGTCCGCGTCGGCGGGCGGTTGAAGCAGAGCGTGCCTGCGGTTTAGTCCGCAACGTCCGCGCTAATGGCCCAAGGCGACCAGAAGCTCGTCCAGTTGCGGGAACATGTCGGCGAATCCGCCCACGCTGCCGGGACGTCATGGCTTCGTCGAGCGCTTCCTTCGAGGGATAGAGGTCGCGCAGAACAACCAGCGTCTCGCCACCGCGTTCTTCGAACGTCACCGTGGTGATGGCGCCGTCTTCGCCGCCTTCCTCATTCGTCCAGACAAGGCGGGAGGGCGGGATCACTTCGATATAGCGGCCGAAGAACGCTATCGGTTGTTCGAAGTCGGGATGGCTGAAGACGAAACGGTATTTGCCTCCCGTGCGCGCATCGATCTCGCAGGAAACGAAAGACATCCCATACGATTTCGGCGCCCACCATCGCTGGACCAATTCCGGCTTGGTCCACGCCTCGAACACGATGCGCGCCGGGCCTTTGAAGGTTCGTGTGACGACGACCTCGCGCTCGGATGTCCGTTCCACTGTCGTGTTGTACGTCATGGCATGGGCTCACTTTCTTTTCTTGCGGCCGACGGCCTTCTCTTTTCGTTTTAGTTCCTCAACCACGGCGTCCAGTGCGTCGAAGCGTGCGGCCCAGATCTGGCGGTACTTCTCGATCCAGGCCGCCTCTTCTTCGAGCCGGCGCTGACCGAGCCTGCAGGTGCGCACACGCCCGACCTTTTCCGTGGTGACGAGCCCTGCCTGCTCCAGAACGCCGACATGCTTCTTCATGCCGGTCAGCGTCATGTGGAATTTGCCGGCGAGGTCTGTGATCGAGGCATCCGCCCGCCCGAGCTGTTCCAGCACGCCGCGCCGTGTGGCGTCCGAGAGCGCAGCAAATGAGGCATCGAAGCGGGTTTGCGTATACTGAACCATATGGCTCAGTATTAGTACGCGCCTTGGCGGCGTGCAAGGGAAGATTGGTTTCGAGCGAAACAACTGGCCGGACGTTGCCGGAGGATAGGACTAGCCCAATCTCACGACGATCTTTGACGCGGACACACCTTGGCGCTGGATGGCAAAGGCTTTTTCGATGTCCTGCAGCGAATTGCCAACCACTTTTGCAGGCGGCGCGGGGCGGAACGTGCCGGCAGCCAGCGCCTTTCCGAGATAGTCGCGATAGATCGCAGGCCCGACTTCATTGTCGACGACAGAGCTCGCGTCGAAGAATTTTTCCCTCACGCCGAACCAGCGCGACTTCGTCCGCACCGCAATGGTTGCGCGTAGTACGGCCGGAAGGATCCTGAGAAACGCCGCGAGATTGATCCGGTCGCCGGTTGCGATCTTGTCCAGCGCCACCGCGGCGCTACAACTCGCAATGAATTTGCGGCCGCGGCACTTTGCGAGAATGCCCAGCAAAGCCTCGGTCGACCCCGCGCCGATGGCAAGCGCGCCGACGACTTCTTTGCCCTGAAGTGCGGCGACGATGTCGCTTGCGACGGTCTTGCTGTTGTAGTCCAGCGCGATATCGGCGCCGAGCGACTTCACATAGGTAAAATTCTTCGGCGACGACGTGGTCATCACTTTGTAGCCCGATGCCTTACCGAGCTGGATCGCGTTGCAGCCGACACTGGTCGCGCCGCCCCAAACGATCAGCCATTGATCGCGCGGCGTCGTGTTGTCCGTTGGCAGCGCCAGCGCCAGCAAATCCTTTTGATAAAGGCCGCATGCCGCCGTGGTAATGCCGAGCGGGATCACTGCCGCTTGTTCATACGAAACGAAGTCGGGGATGACAGCGGTCAATCGTGGCAGCGTGATGGTGTATCGCTGAAAGGCGCCCTCCGCCGCGCGGTTACGGCTTTGGCAAGGCCCTGCCGCCATCGCCAGCACACGGTCGCCGGCTTTCATGTCTGTCACGCCGCTGCCGACGGCGACCACTTCGCCGGCAAGGTCAGAGCCCAGCACGAACGGGTACTTGATCCAGCTGAACATGCGGTCGCCAATATAGGGCTTGAACCAATCCACCGGATTGACGGCGACGGCGTGGTTCCTGATCAGAATCTCGCCCGCGCCCGGTTCCGTGTAAGGCGCGGGCCCCACTTTGAGCGGCGGGTGGGGTCCGGTCAGCCACGCGGCTTCGTTGCTCGTCATTGCCGTCTTGCCGCGGTCAAGGCTGAAAATAGCCCGGCTGGCTGATGTCTTCGATGAGCCCGATTTCTTTCGGCGTCCAGCCAAGCTCAGCCTGCGTTTTCGCGCTCGACGCCGGCATGTCGAGACCGGCGAACATCGCGAGCGGTCCGTAATACTCGCCCGCTTCCTCTTGCTTGATCGACTTTGCCGGTACGTTCAGCGCGCGGCCGACTACTTCGATGATCTCGCGCATGGACACGCCTTCCTCTCCGACGGCATGATAGATTCCGTCCGTGGCGCCTTTTTCAGGGCGAGACGATAGAGAAGCGCCACGTCCGTCCGGTGCGCCGCGGCCCAACGCTCCTTGCCTTCGCCGACATAGGTCGCAACGCCTTTCTGACGCGCGGCTTCGACCAGATAGCTGATCAGGCCAGCCTTGCCGGGTTCGCCATGCACCTGCGGCAAACGCATCGCCATCGCCCGCACGCCGCGCGCCGCATAGGCAAGGCCTGTCTGCTCCGAAACGCGCGGAACGAACTCGCTGGCTTCGCGCCGCATGTCTTCAGTGACGGTCACGCCCGGCGCGATCAGCCCGGTTCCCGATGTGGACGATGAAAGGCTTGTTCGTGCCTTCGAGCACGCTGCCCATCGCTTCGATGGCGCGCTTGTCGATCTGGCCGTTCTCCGCGAATTTGGAGAAGTCGTGGTAATGAAGGCGCAATGGATCACGCCGTCGGCGTCCTTCGCCCCAGCCTTCAGGCTTTCGAGATCGTTGAGATCGCCGCGATGCACCTTCGCGCCCAGCTTTTCGATCGTTTCGACATTCGCATCGTTGCGGGCAAGGCCGGTGACCTCATGGCCGTTCGTAATCAGTTCTTTTGTCGTGGCGGAGCCGATAAACCCGGCCGCGCCGGTGATTGAAGACACGCATGATTTTCTCCTGTGTCGTGAAACGATCAGTTGGCGAGCGCGATGCCGCCTTCGATCTTGAGGATTTGCCCTGTCATGAAGGTGTTGCGCATGCAGGTGAGATAGGCTTCTGCCGCTTCGGCGGGCGTGCCGGGGCGCGGGATCAGCTGTTTCTGCGAAATCGCCTTCACCATTTCGTGACGAGCTTCGCCGTACCGGTTGAGCAACTCAGTGTCGATCAGACCGGGGCAGACGCAATTCACGCGCACGGGCGCCAGATCGACGGCGAGGCCAAGCGCCAGACCTTCTGCTGCCATGGCGCTGGCCGACACGATGGGCATGCCTTTCATGGGGCGGTGCGCAAGCATTCCGTTGGTGAAGGTATACGAACCGCCGGGGGGCAAATGCATCGCACCGTGCTTGGCTACTGCGACCGCGCCCCAGAACCGTGTGTTGAACCGGCTTGCCGCCAGCTTCAAATCCAGATCGCTCAGCACACCGAAACCGAGACCATCGCTATCGCCCGCGGTAAACGCGATATGGTCGAAGCCGGAATGTTCCTTGAAGAACTGCGCGATGTTTGCTTCTTCACGGACATCAAGGACCGCGCCAGTTGCGCCAATGCTCTTGGCCTTCTCAGCAATCTTCTCGGCGTTGCGCGAGGCGATCATGACCTTGGCGCCTTCTTCCGCAGCACCCTTGGCGATGCCGAAGCCGATTCCTGATCCACCGCCGATCACCAGGACGTGTTTGTCTTTCAGTGTCATGGAATGCTCCTCAAATCGTTCAATGTTTCGCGCCGATCGAATTCAGTTCAGTTAGTACCTCCGGCGAAAGCTTCAGTTCGGCGGCCGCAAGATTTTCGCGCAGATGGGCGCGGGACGACGTTCCCGGAATGAGCAGGATGTTCGGCGCGCGATGCAGCAGCCACGCCTGCGCCGCTTGCAACTGAGTCGCGCCGAGTTTCGTTGCGATCTCCGCCAAGGTCGATGTCTGTAGTGGGAAGAATCCGCCAAGCGGAAAGAACGGCACGAACGCGATGCCTGCCGCTGCCATTTCGTCCACCAGCGGATCGTCGTTGCGGTTGGCGACGTTGTAGAAGTTCTGCACGCACACGACCGGCACGATGCTGCGCGCTTCCGCGACCTGTTTGGACGTCACGTTGCTCAGGCCGATGTGTTTGATCAGCCCTTTGCGTTGCAGTTCTGCCATGATCTCGACCTTGTCCGCGATCGAGCCCTCTTGCGGCGCGTGGACGTCACCCATGATGCGCAGATTCACGATGTCGAGCGCGTCGATGCCGAGATGGCGCAGATTGTCGTGTACCGCGCTTTCCAGTTCCTCCGGCGAGAACGCCGGATTCCACGACGCATCCGCGCCGCGCTTCGCGCCGAGCTTGGAGACGAGGACCAGATTCTTCGGATAAGGATGCAGCGCTTCACAGATCAGCTTGTTGACGACATGCGGGCCATAGAAATCGCTGGTGTCGATGTGATCGACGCCGCTTTCCACGGCCTCGCGCAGGACCGCAATGGCCTCGTCGTGATCTTTTGGCGGCCCGAAGACGCCTGGTCCGGCAAGCTGCATGGCGCCATAGCCCATGCGCCGCACGGTCAGCGCCGTGCCAGGAAATGTGAAAGTTCTGCCAAGAGACTGGGTCATCGTCTACCTTCTTTCTTCTTCGGGGCTGTCGATCGGTTCAGATCAGCCTCTGCATGGCCTCAGCGTTGGTGCATACTGTTTCTGCATCCCGTAAGATCACTCTAACACGAATACTCTCGCGAGAGCAATATGTCTTCGATCCGTTTGTTCGTTCTTTCATCCTTCGCGGATTTCGGCCCGATGCACGGTCACCTGCTGCGTTCTATCGCGGAGAAGATGAAAGTTCCCATGTGGACGGATATTTCTGTCGGCGCGGTTTATGGCGCGATGAAACGGCTGGCGGCCGAAGGGCTGCTTCGCGAGCAGCGTAGTGAACGTGAAGGCAATCGGCCAACGCGACAGATTTATGAAATCACCGACGAAGGCCGTCGCGTGCTCGATCAGTTGCGCCGCGAAGGCCTGAGCGAAGTGTGGTTGAGACCTGATCCGTTCGACCTTGCACTCACCCGCATGGATGCCAAGACGCAGAAACAGTTTCCAACAATTATAACCGAACGCCTGAAGAACGTGCGTGCAGTACTTGCCGAGCGCAAACGTCTGAACGAGGAAATCCGCGTGCATATGGGGCCCTCCAAGCAATGGGCCATGCGCCATGGCGATTATCGATTGGAAGCGGAGATCGCGTATCTGTCCGATCTGCTGAAAGACGCGAAAGCCATTGTCGCGGAAGACCGCGCCGCCCAGATCAAGAAGATGAAGCTGCGCTAAGCGCAATTCACATCCGCATGTTCTTCATCTCGCCGGTTTGCATCTGTTGCAGATGCGTGAGCGCGTCTTGCCATGCGTCCGGTCCGATGCCGACATTGCTGCGGAAAGGATATTGCAGTTCGAACAGCAATACGAGGATGGACACGATCATCGTCACCACGGTCGATGTCATCAGCAGATGCGTGTGCAGGTTTCTGACGCCGAACAGCCAGCAGAAGCAGACAATGCACGCACCGCCGATCGCCAGCACCAGCCACTCGAACCATGAAATGCCCGCGCCGTTGATGGCGATGCGTTGCTGCCGCGCGTCGTGAATCGCGGTGAGCTGCTGCAGCACCGCGCTTTGCGCATTGGACTGGCCGTTGTCGGCGGGTGAGAACGAGCCGACAGCATCGATCGCGTCCATGCTGATCATCGGCGCGCGCTCGTCGAAGCGGCCTTCCTTCATCTGCGGCCATTCGCGCGCGATCATCGTGTTGGCGTAGTCGACCATGTCGTGGCGCACATGGGCGCGCACCGCTTGCGGCAGACCGACGGCGGAGTGCCACGCATCGATATCCGCATCGGATTCGATGACGACGAGATTGCGCGCTTCCTGATAATGCTCCCATGCGACGACGGTGAGAAAGCCGAGGATGACGGCATAGATCGTGCCGGACACCGCGATGATAATCCCGCCGACTTCGTTGTGTCCGAGCAGATCGCCTTTGCCGTAACGGCGATGCACCCAGGTCTGACCGAGCGCCACGATGAAAATCGACGCGGCAAGCGCGAGCACAAGCAAAAGTGCCGCGGGAATACTGTAAAGAAAATCCATCGTTGCCCCCCGAGGGCCAAAATCGCGCGGATGTTAGGCCGGTTCGAACCGGCCTGCGAGCCACGCGCAGCGTACATTTTTGACAGTGCTGCGACGGGTTCGCGCAAATACCCGCGCCGTCATTGCGGTTGAATTGCAGACGCATCGCGCCATGTTCTCTCTATCGCAATTCGCACAAGGGGATTTCACACATGGAACATCGGCTTTTGGGGCGTTCAGGATTTTCGGTGCCCGTGCTCAGCTTTGGCACCGGCACGTTCGGCGGCAAGGGCGGGCTTCAAGGCTGGGGCTCGACACAGGCAGAAGAGGCGACGCGTATTGTCGATGTTTGTCTCGACCATGGTCTCACCATGTTCGACTCCGCGGATATTTATTCCGGCGGCGCGTCGGAAGAGGTTCTTGGCGCGGCGATCAAGGGCCGCCGCAACAAGGTTCTGATTTCCACCAAGGCAACGTTCCGTTCCGGCGCGGAAACCGAACGATGTGGGTTCGTCGCGTTTTCATCTCACGCGCGCGGTCGAAGCGGCGCTGAAACGCCTCGGCACCGATCACATCGATCTGTTTCAGTTGCATGGTTACGACGCGAAGACGCCGCCGGAAGAAGTTCTCTCCACGCTCGATACGCTGATCCGCGCCGGCAAGATCGGCTACATCGGCGTGTCGAATTTCTCCGGCTGGCATCTGATGAAAGCGCTCGCCACCGCCGACCGCTATGGTCTGCCGCGTTTCGTCGCCAACCAGACCTACTATTCGCTGATCGGCCGCGATTATGAGTGGGAGTTGATGCCGCTGGGACTCGATCAAGGTGTTGGCGCGGTGGTGTGGTCGCCGCTGGGCTGGGGGCGTTTGACCGGCAAGATCCGCCGCGGCGCGAAGCTGCCCGAAGTCAGCCGTCTGCACACGACCGCGGATTTCGGCCCGCCGGTGGACGACGAATATGTTTACACGGTTGTCGATGCACTCGATGAGATCGCGAAGGAAACCGGCAAGACCGTTCCGCAGATCGCGCTCAACTGGCTGCTGCAACGCCCGACGGTGTCGACCGTGGTCATCGGTGCGCGCGACGAGAAACAACTGAAAGATAATCTCGGCGCGCTCGGCTGGAACCTGACGCCGGAGCAGGTCAAGAAACTCGATCACGCGAGCGCAACGACGCCTGCTTACCCCTACTGGCACCAGAAGCAGTTCAAGGAACGCAACCCGTTCCCCACGCGGGTGTGATCATAGAGCAACCAAGGTCGCTGTCCCGCGTTTGGCCGACGATAAAACGTCGAGGAGACGCGGGACGAGTGGCCGAAGATCGGCAAGGCGATTGCTTTTGGCGCGCAACACGATCACTGCGAGTCGCCCCGTCAGGTTCTGCTGAAAGGACAGGTTGCGATCCACGGTGAGAAAGACATCGAACTGTTCCGATGCGAGCGCGAGCAACGCGCCATTCTTGATTCCCAACCAACCCATCTGTCGCGCGCTTTTGACTTCGTGACCGATGATATCGCTGACCAAACGCTCATCGACGCATTCGTCTACAAAGATTCTCACGAGACGGATTCGACGAGCCGGTCTTTTGCATCCTCCAGGAATGCGATGACCTGTTCGCGCGTCACCGAAGGGAATCCTTCCAGGAATTCGCTGATGGAGTCACCCGCTTCGAGATAATCGAGCAATGTCTGCACGGGAACGCGCGTTCCCGAAAAAACTGGTGTGCCGCCCATGATGTCGGAATTCACGCTGACGACCGGTTGCCTCATGAGATCGAGATTACGCTCGCCGCTTTTGCTCTGCAATGCTGGTGAACCTCTGAAAAAAAAAGCGCGCCGGTTTGTGAGCGACGCGCTTTTGCTTGTTCGAGACCGGTCAGCTTCCGAAGCGAGTCGCCGCCGACGTGCCGGTCACATCTGCCTGCAGCGTTCCGCTGAGGTCGTAGATCTTCTGCTCGTTGGTGCCGGCATAGGAGTTTCCGTCCTTGGCGAGCTTGTTGGTCTCTGTCTCGATGAAATAACCCGACACGGTCCCATCGGTGTAGAGCCAGCCGACATGGTCGCGCGAGAAGGTCTTCTTGCCCGCGTAGACCCATTCGCCCATGCAGATATTGCCGCCGGAGACGGGAAGATTGATGTTCTCCCATTCCGTGCCGTCATCGTGCCATTGGATGTAGGCGTCGGCGAACGGACCGCCCTCGACCGTGTAGACCACATACCAGGTGCCGACGATGGCCTTCGATGCGTCGGCGTTTACATGGGCCTGTTTGGGCGCCGGAAGATGCATGACCGGCGCGTTGATATGCGCGCCCTGCAGTGCCCGCGGATCGGCGCAGCCCGCCTGGGCGGAGACAACACTTGCGGCGACGGCCAGAGCGGTTGCGGCCGTAAGGAAGAGATGTTTCACGACATTGTCCTTTCGATTTCCGGCCCGACCATCGGAACCGTTCACGACAGGCCAACGCCGTTTTGCGGGTTGTCGCCTTTTGCGTGTTTCCCTGCGTGGAACCTGCCGCTAGAGTCGCACCCGCGCCAGGCGCAACTGGCGGAGGGGCGATGGCGGCAACGATTCCTGCCTGGGCGAACGCGCAAAACGGAGCAGGCCGTGTTGCGCCGCGATTGGAGCGCGATCCAAACGACTCCGAAAGATATCCAGGCTTTCCAAAGGCTTGTGGATCGCCGACGAATCTTGTGGTTCGCCGATGAACAAGCTTCCGCGCAATCTCGGCGCCTCGCGGCCTATCGATATCGGCGCTGAGCCCGATTTTTTGCTGGGCGGTTTGTCCGTCCATCCCTCCACGCGAGAAGCGAGCATCGGCGATGGGCGCGAAACTGTGGAACCGCGCGTCATGCAGGTTCTGGTCGCGCTGGTGCGAGCCGATGGCGGCGTGGTTTCACGCGACCGGCTGATCGAGCAATGCTGGGGCGGACGTCTTGTCGGCGACGATGCGATCAACAGTTCTGTCGCAAAAGTCCGCGCGCTGGCCGCGCTGACCGTGCCGCCCGCTTTCGAGATCGAGACCATTCCGCGCGTCGGTTACAGACTCCGCGCGCACGCAGAGGCGCAAAAGCGGGTCGAGATTCTCGTCCATGCGCCCGCCGCAGAGGCCAAGCGGCTTCCATGGCGCAGCATCGCCGCAGTTGCCATCGCTGTTGCGATCTTGTCTGTCGCCGTTGCAGCGTTCGTGTTCTTGAAGCCGCTCTTTGCGCCGCGTCCGCGCGAATGGGTTGTCGCCGAGTCGCGCATGTCGTTCATCAACACGCCGCTGACAGAGCGCAGTCCGACATTTTCGCCGGACGGCACCATGATCGCCTATACGGCGGGCACCGACCTCAATGACCGCAGGATTTATCTGAAGCTGCGCAGTGGCGGCGATCCGATTGTGGTCACCCGTGATGTTACCGGCGCGCTTGCGCCGCAATGGTCGCCGGACGGAACCACGATTGCCTTCATGCGCCACGAGCGGGGCAAACCTTGCAAGATCATGCTGATCGCTGTTCCGGTGGGGACTTCCCGGCAGGTAGGCCAATGCCGGTCAAGCGCATTTTCATGGCCGGTGTGGGATCAAACTGGCAGCGCGCTTTATTTCTCCGACAGCGAATCTTCCGATTTCTCCAACAGCGAACCTTCCGATATGCCGCAACATATCTTCCGGCTCGATCTGGATAGCGGCACCGTCACGGAATTGAAACGCAATGCGCCGGCCGCCGCCAGCGACATTCCCCTTTCCATATCGCACGACAATAAGACGATGTTGATCGTCCGCTCGTTTGGAAACAGTTTTGCGGAAGTCGTGTTGCGCTCCATGCCGGACGGACACGAGCGCGTGTTTCTGAAAAGCGTCGATTTCGACATCAATGCCGCTTTGTCGGAAGACGCCAATACGGTGTTCGTGGCGCAGACGAAGCCATGGGAATCGTCGCTGTGGGCCTATCCCGTTTCCGGCGGTCCGCCACAGCGCATTCTGACCGGCGCGACGCTGTTGGATACTTTAGCAGCGGGGCCTGACGGTCTCCTCGCCTTCAATCTGGAATATGGCACGACGCAAATCGCTGCTATGGTGGCGTCGCCGGACAAAGCTGCCGACATCCTCGATGCCAGCGCGCCGGAATTGAATTTTCCGGACTATGCACCCGACGGGACACTCGCAGGCCTCGACTGGCGGCAGGGCGGGCTTGGCATTTGGATTACCGAGCCGGGCAAACCCGCCTATGAGTTGCGGCGCGTCCCGGGATGCGCGTGCGATCTGCGCTGGTCTCCAAACGGAGACCGGATTGCCTACGCCGTTTCGATAGGTCCGCAATACGAAGTGTTCGTAGTCAGCCGGGCCGGTACGCCGATGGCGCATTTCGACTCGCCGTTGCCTGTCGGCGCTGTCGATTGGACGGCCGACGGCAACGGCGTTCTCACGACACGACAGGAAGAGAAAGGCTGGCGCATCTGGCGAACTGACCTGTCCGATCCTGACAAATCGTTTCCGGTCTCCGCTTACGGATGGTCGGCGGTGCGCATGCGAGACGGCCATATGTTCGCCATGAAAAGCGTCACCGGCGAAGTTTGGCGCATGGATGGAACGCCGCGGCGTTTAACGCCCCCGCTGTACGATAGCGACGCAACGACCTGGGCGGTCACGAAGGATCGCGTTCTTTATGCGGATTATTCGGACGCAGCCCATCCGCGCATCATGGCGGTTTCGTTCGATGGCGGTACGCCTACGGTTGCCGGCTATGCTCCCGATCTTCAGCACGGCTCCTATCTGGCGGGGAATCCCATCACAGGGCGCATCATCTATTCACGCCTTGTAAGCGAGAGCGCCGACATAGGCTGGATCAGAGTGGCACAGAAATAGAATGCAAAAAAAAGCCGCCACAGGGGGAGTGCTGCGGCGGCGAGGGTGTTAATGGGAGAGGGGGGAGCGCCCTCTTTCGCTCAGATCGGTTTTCTCGTCCTGTCCGAGAGAGAAGTATGGCGCACCCATGTGAGCGATACCTGTCAGTATCCTGAATTCTTGGTAAGGCTTTGCGCGTAGACCGGCCGATTTCCGTGCCCGAGGCTCTGGAACTTGGCGCCATGAAGGCACATCTGAGAGGGCATTGATATTGTGCAGGACAAACCCGTGATCCCGTCCCTCTTCGTTTCCCATGGCGCGCCGACCTTGCCGTTCGACGATTGTCCGGCGCGCGATTTTCTCAGCGGGCTTGGCACGACGTTCGAAAAGCCCAAAGGCATCGTGATCGCGAGCGCGCATTGGGAGACGGATGTGCCGCACGTCAATCGCGTCGCGGTCAACGACACGATTCATGACTTCTATGGTTTTCCGGAGCCGCTTTATCGTCTGCGCTATACAGCACCCGGCAGCGCGGATTTAAGCGCGCGCGTGGCCGAACTCACCGGCGCAAGTTTCGACGACAAGCGCGGACTCGATCACGGCGCATGGGTGCCGTTGATGCTGATGTATCCCGATGCCGACATTCCCGTGGTGCAGATCGCGGTGCAGCCCTTCGCGGGCGTCGCGCATCACATCGCGCTCGGCCGCGCGCTTGCGCCCTTGCGCGAGGAAGGCGTGCTGGTGATGGGATCGGGCAGCTTCGTCCACAATCTGCGTCTGCTCGACCGGCGCGGACTGAATGCGCCGGAACCGGATTGGTCGAAAGACTTCGCGGACTGGATGGACGCCGCGCTTCTCGCGCGCGACGACGACGCGCTGAGCCACTATCGCGAGCGTGCGCCGAACGCCGCGCAGGCGCATCCGAAGAGGAACATCTGTTGCCGCTTTTCGTTGCCTATGGCGCGGGCGGCTCAACGAAACGCATCCACCAGAGCACGACCTTCGGCGCGCTGCGCATGGATGCCTATTCCTTTGCATGAAAACTGGAGAACGCAATGAACAGAGCTGTAAAAATTCCCGGCCCCGATCACCCGATCACGATTGCGAAGAACGACATGCGGGTGACGGTCTCCGCCGCCGGTCGCACGATTGCGGAGACACACGCAGCCCTCACGCTGAAAGAGGCGAGCTATCCGCCTGTGCAATATGTGCCGCGCGGCGACGCCGACATGATGCTGCTGCACCCGAGCGATCACAAAACCTATTGCCCCTACAAAGGCGAATGTTCGTACTTCAACATCCCGTCACTGGGCGACAAAGGCCAGAACGCGGTGTGGTCTTACGAGAGCCCCTATGATGCGGTCGCCGCGATCAAGGACCATCTCGCATTCTATCCGGACCGGGTGAGTGTGGATTTTTCATCTTAGGCCATCAAGCGGAGGGAATCGGAAGATCGCTCCGTTGCTATAGGCACCTTGGCGTGCCGTCGCTCCGTATATCCTTCCCGAGGAATCGAGCGCGACGCCGACGGCGGGATAATCGCCTCCGTGGAGCCCACAAAACGTGTGCAGAACTTTGAACGTTGCGCCCGACAGGCTGTAGACCTCGCCTGCGCCCACATAGCGGTCGCAGAGATGGCCACCGGTTGCTGTCACGCCGTAAATGTTCCCGGCGTCATCCAGTGCCAGATCGCCAACGGGTGTATTGCCGTCCTTGCAGCGCCCGACCTGACAGAACTCGTACAGCACGCTGTATTGCGCACCGCTGGGTGTAAATTTGAACACTGTCCCACATTGCGCGCTGCAGACGCCGCCAACGGCTGTTGTGCCGTACAAATTGCCCACCGTGTCGATCGCGAGCGCGCCTGTTGGTTCGCCGCCATCGCCGCATCCAGCGCAAAAGTCGTGCAGCACCTGGTAGTTCGACCCGGTTAGCTGGTACAGCACGCCATAATTCGATGCGCCGCCATAATATGTCGTGCCGTACAGATTTCCCGCGGCGTCGAGCGTGAGGCCGCCTTGTGGTCCTTTGCCATCAGGGCAATCGGTGTCCCCACAGAATGTGTAGAGAACTTTCTCGGTCCATCCGCTTTTGTGCGGGACAAGTTGATAGATCGCACCGCCGGCCGGATCGGCACTCGCGCTCGCAATTCCGTAAATCGGTGAGACGCCATCGTAGGGAGCACCCGATGATGCGCCTGCATAGGTCAATCTGTAGAGCGGTTGCTGACCGTCTTTGCATCCTGCGCGCGCGCAGAAGCTGTAGAGGACTTTTTCTGTCCAACTCTCCTGGCCTTGAGTTGGTGGAGACAATTCGAAGAACGCGCCGCCGTTGTTCTGCCCGCCTGTTTGCGTTGCGCCGTAGAGATTGCCTTCGGCGTCGGCGAACAACGGTGTCGAGGGTGCGTTCCCATCGGTGCATTTTTTCGCCGTACAAAAATCGTAGATCACCTGATAGCTCCAGCTCCGTCCCTTGTGCAGAAGAGTGAAAGCCACACCGGCACCGTTGGCGCCGCCGCCATAGGTGACACCATAAAGACTGTCATGTGCGCCGATCAGCAAAGGTCCCCGGGCGCCTGTTCCCGTCGTGCAATCGTAACCAGGACAAAACGAATAGATGTCTCCCGCGCGCGCCGGATGCCCGGCAAGCACATACAAAACCGTCCAAAAGAGCGTGACGATCATCAGCAGGCGGAATGATCCGCGCCGCAAGTTTTCGGGATTTCCAAACGGGTAAGACATAGATTTGCTTTTCATTGGCGCACCCCATTCCGCGCAAAAGCAATCGTCCCCGGCCGCGATGCCCGAGGCACCATCACTGCCATACTATCTCTTTGCGACCTTTGAGAGAAGCCTTGCTTCTTCGCGGATCGCGAGAAACATCATTTGATGCGTGGGTTGGTTTTAAGTTCTGTATCGCGATGATGCCCGAAGGATTTCAGAGGTGGGACTCTTGCGGGCTCAATGTTTGCCGATGCAACGTGCAGAAGCTGGTTGTGTGCGATACTGTGAGACAGACCTACAGATTCAGGACTCGGGAGAACTTGCATGTCGAACGCATCGGGAAAAAAGTGCGTCGCTTATATGACGGTTTTGTTCGCACTGATTGGAGCCACGACCGGGGCGAGCGCCGGTTGTGTCGGCGGAAGCAGCATCAAGGGTAGCTTCGGCGTGACCGTCAACGGCCCGGCCGTGGGTGGCGCTACGGCACAAGTCTATACCGGGATTTTGAAAGCCGACGGCAAGTGCGGATTGAAGGGATCGCTTACGGGCGGCACTTTTGGCCAGCCGAGCGTCACTCAAGCCGTTACTGCAACCTATTCGGTTCCCAACAACGAACAGGGGACCGTCAGCATACAGTTGCCGGGAACAAATTCCCCCGTCGTTTTCGATATCGGCCTTATCAGCGATGGCAAGTTTGGGGAAGTTACCGGAATAGCGACCAACGGGCCTGCGCTTGCCACGATCGACTTCGTCGAAATCGCAAAACACGCATACGGTTTGGCCGATCTATCTGGCACCTACGTCGCGACATGCACCGGTGCGGGAAATGATGGATCCGGCGGCCTTGGCGCTGAACTCGTCTACTTCACCTTCGATGGCGAAGGAAATATCACTGGGGGTTTCGGTCTCTGACAGCAACGGAAATTTCCATTCAAACACCGTGGCGGGGACATACAGCGTAGATAAGACAGGTGCGTTTGCGATCCAGTATCCAGGTCAAAATTCCAGGTACATTGTGTATGGAGAGATTGTCTCTGACGGCACGGAATTGCGCTCGGTGTTCATCGACACCACTTCCGGGTTCGGCCCATACAGAAGCTGTGCGATCAAAAAGCAATCATAAGCGCCGGCACATGTCGCATGCGGGGTTCTGCAAGAAGGCTGCTGCCTGAGGCGCTGTCGGCAATCGAACGAGCGGCTCGGGTTTTTGCTCGGGAATCGGCGAAAGAATATTTCTGTTCCCTTTTTGTTCCAAATCTGCCATGATGGCGAAGTGAAGATTTGGAGAGTGTGGATTGCCTGCCAACCGCCACAATACTGCACCGCAGCGAAGGAAGAAGATTTTTGAGCCGTCTCAGACGGTTACGCCTTCGGCTGGCTATTCGAATTGCGAAAACGAAGCAAAATCTTCCGGCTCTATGCAACACGGGCGGCGTCAGCGCGGAGGGCAGCCGGGCAATAGCAACGCCGTCAAGCATGGCTATTTCAAGCGGGAAGCCTATGACCGGCGAGCGAAGGCTCGCGCCTCACGCTCTGTCGCCCGCGAGAGGCTGGCAGAGGCGAACGCGCTCTATCGGGAAGTTCGCCAGCTGGAGACTGAAATCGCTTTGGCGGGGACGCTAGCCAAAGCGCGGGCCATCCCAGAAATCATGGAAACGCTGGAAAGTGCCGGTTTGGGCTGGTTCGTCGAAAAGCTTATTGGGCCACCGAAGCCAGACCGGGAAGAGGCGCTTTTGACATTTGCCGCGAAGTTCGAGGCTGCCAAGGCGGAAGCCGCACGGTATGCCGCGTCCGAAACCGCCGAAACCCTTGAACAGACAGGGCCGGGGCGGGTATCTCACGGCCCGCTTCCTCACACAGATATAGAAGAAACGACATCCGCCATGGCCGGTCATTCCCAGTTCAAGAACATCATGCACCGCAAGGGGCGCGTGGATGCCGTGCGCTCCAAGATGTTCTCCAAGCTCACGCGTGAAATCACCGTGGCGGCGAAGATGGGGATGCCCGATCCCGATCACAATCCGCGCCTGCGCGCCGCCATCATCGCGGCCAAAGAGCAGTCGATGCCGAAGGACAACATCCAGCGCGCCATCGACAAGGCGACCGGCACCGGCGCCGACAACATCGAGGAAGTGCGGTATGAGGGCTATGGTCCGGGCGGCGTCGCGCTGATTGTGGAAACCTTGACCGACAATCGCAACCGTACCGGTGGCGACGTGCGCTCGACGTTCTCGAAATATGGCGGTGCGCTGGGTGAGCCGAACTCGGTGACGTTCATGTTCGATCGTATGGGCGTGATGGTCTATCCGAAGGCCAAGGGCAGCGATGACGCGATGCTCGAAGCCGCCATCGAGACGGGCTTCGACGAGTGCGTGTCGGGCGACGACGGCCACGAATTTCTGGTGAGCCTCGACGGCTATGGCACGGCGCGCGATGCGCTCGAAAAAAAGCTCGGCCAGCCGCAATCGGCGAAGATCGAATGGCGGCCGAAGACCATGACGCCGGTCAGCGACGACCACGGCGAAACGCTGATCAGGCTCATCGATACGCTCGACGATTTCGACGACGTGCAGAACGTGTTCGGCAATTATGAATTGTCGGACGCGCTCATGGAGAAGATGGGGGGATGATGCGCTCCTCCCCCACTGTCATGGCCCGCGAATGCGGGCCACCCAGTTGGGCTTTGCACGGTGCCTATTTTCCGCGTTCTCCGCGTCTCCGCGTGAGAAAAATAGAATTTCACGCGGAGACGCGAAGGCGCGGAGAAAGATCGGAGTTTTGGTGGCGTCACCGCGCAGGTATCACCTGGGGTGGCCCGCATCGCGGGCCATGACAGGCTGAGATATGCCCCACGACTCTCCGCTGATCGGCATTCTGGTTTTCGGCCTGGGTTTGGCGTTCGTGTTCGGCACGATCGCGAACCGGCTGAAGCTTTCGCCACTGGTGGGCTATCTGCTCGCCGGCATCGCCATCGGGCCGTTCACGCCTGGCTTCGTCGCCGACCAGCATCTCACGCTCGAACTCGCCGATGTCGGCGTGATCCTGCTGATGTTCGGCGTCGGGCTGCATTTCTCGCCGGCCGATCTGATGTCGGTGCGCCGCATCGTTGTGCCCGGCGCGGTGTTGCAGGTCGCGGTCGCGGCGGTGCTTGGCTTCGGCGTCGCGCATTGGCTCGGATGGAGCGTCGGCGCCCGGTATCGTGTTCGGGCTCGCGCTCTCCGTCGCCTCGACCGTGGTGATGATGCGCGCGTTGCAGGAACATGGGTTGATGGAAACGCGCGCGGGTGGTGTCGCGACCGGTTGGCTCGTGGTGCAGGATCTATTGACGGTTCTGGCGCTTGTTCTTCTGCCGCCGCTCGCTGGGGCTGCTCAAGGGTGGTGGCGCGCTCGACGCCAGCGCGTTGGGCCTTGTCGCTTGCGCTCACGTTTGGAAAGCTTGTCGTCTTCGTGGCCCTGATGTTCGTGGTCGGCAAGCGCGCGGTGCCGTGGCTGCTCGGCTACATCGCCGGAACCGGATCGCAGGAGCTTTTCGCCTTGCGGTCCCTGTCGGTTGCCCTCGGCATTGCGTTCGCGGCTTCGGTTCTGTTTGGCGTCTCGATCGCGCTCGGCGCGTTCTTCGCCGGCATGATCCTGAACGAAAGCCCGTTGAGCCAGCGGGCCGCGGAAGAATCCTTGCCCCTGCGCGACGCTTTCGCCGGTCTGTTCTTCGTCTCCGTCGGCATGCTGTTCGATCCCAGCACGCTCTGGCGCGAGCCGGTCGCCCTCGCTCTCACCCTTGCCGTCGTCCTTATCGGCAGCGCCGGCGCCGCGATCCTGCTCATGCGATTGCTCGGGCTCGACTGGCGTATCGCCCTGCTGATCGGGTTCGGGCTCGCGCAGATCGGCGAGTTCTCTTTCATCCTCGCCGATCTGGGCATCGGCCAGGGGCTTCTGCCCGAACGCGCCCGTGGGCTCATCCTCGGCACGTCGATCCTGACGATCCTCGTCAATCCGTTCCTGTTCGGGCTGGCTCAGCGCTTTCAAGCGCGGGCCCTCGACGAACAGCCGCCACCGTAGCGTCTCGAACAGGAGCAGAAAAAATAGTGCGGGGAGAATCATCACCGGCATGGCGAGAAGCGCCGGCAGAATTTCGGCTACATAGGTCTTCATGCGTGTGTGGCTATCCCAGGCGCGAGGAGCATGACTGGGCTTATTGCTGCCGTCTGTCGCGGCGGGAGGGCTTCGCCGTGCTGAGGCGGAACAGCCCGCGTGCGCCATTGGGGCTTGTTCAGCCGGCCCTTGCGGACCATGCGCCACAGCTTGTTCTGCAGGAAGCGGCGCTTCTGGATGACGTGGTATTTGCGGTAGAGGCCGATGAGGATTTGGTCCAGATCTCCGCCTCCATCCAGCGCCCGAAGAACAGAAAGGATCTGCCGCTCAAGGACGTCCGCGTTGGCGCTGCTGAGCTCGCGCAGCAACTCCTCCGGCAGACCGGCAAGATCCATACGTCGATCACCTCACGCCCGGTGTCGGGCACGAGCGTGAGCGCTTTTTGTCCAGCTTTGCGAATTTTCGGCACCATTTGTGGAGCAATATCTTTTTGTTTCCGATTTGTCACGCTTTTTTTCGTTATTTCGCGCGGGTGTTGTTGGGATCGGATGCTGGCGGTTTCGATTGCGCCAGAACCTGCGAACGCGGAACTCCGTGCAGGCGATTCTGGCAAGGCGTATGACCATCGCGATCCGCATCTCGGGCTTGATCCCGGTCTCGCCCCACATGGGCTGGGGCGTGATCGATGTTTGCGGGAACCAGGCTGACCCATGTCGCACATGGCGTGATCGCGACGAAGACGGCCGAGGGACTGGGTGCGCGGCTGATGCGGCTTCACCGCGAGCTGGAGGGCGTGATCGCGGAACTGCGACCTGCATCCATCGCCGTGGAACAGGCCTTCGTGCACAAGGATCCATCGGCGGCATTGAAGCTTGGTCATGCGCGAGCGGTTGCACTGCTCGCGGCCGCGCAGGCGGGATTGGAGATCGCGGAGTATACGCCGAACCACATCAAGAAGTGCGTTGTGGGCGGCGGTCATGCCGGCAAGGAACAGGTTCAGGCGATGGTGCGCCGTCTGCTGCCGCAGAGCCGTGTCGAGCAGGCCGATGCCGCCGATGCCCTGGCGGCTGCCATCGCGCACGCACATCTGTCCACGACGCGCGCTCGCATCGCGGCGGCGCTCGCGTGATCGGCAAGCTCAGCGGACGTATCGACACGGTCGCGGAGGACCATGTCCTTCTCGATGTCGGTGGTGTCGGCTATCTCGTGCATTGCCCTGCCTCGACGCTCTCCAAACTCGCACCCGCGCCGCCCGCCTCATTGATGATCGAACCTGCGCATCACCGACGAGACGATCCGGCTCTATGGGTTTTCCGGCGCCGAGGAGCGCGAATGGTTCCGGCTGTTGCAAACTGTGCAGAACATTGGTGCGCGCGTGGCGCTCAACGTGCTGTCTGCGTTGTCGCCCGTGAACTGGAACGTGCGCTAGCGCTGTCCGACAAGGCGGCTATCGGACGCGCACAAGGCGTTGGTCAAAGCTCGCATTGCGTATTGTCACGGAGCTGAAGACAAAGCGCCTTCGATGATGCTGCGGGGCCATTTGGAGGACGGCGTGACGCTCGCTGCGCCCGTAGGACCTGAAGCAGACGCGGTCGCAGCCCTGGTAAAACTGGGTTATTCTCAGGGGATCGCTGCAGAAGCGGTTGCCCGCGCCGCGCGCGATCTGGGCGACAGCAATGCGATCGATGCGCTAATCCGCGAAGCGTTGAAGGGCATGGGGCGATAGATGGCAAAGACCCAGGCAGACCGTCTCGTCACGCCGGAGCGCGCGGAAGAGGACACGCTCGAATCGAGCCTTCGCCCAAAAGTTCTTGCCGAATTCGTCGGCCAGCAGCAGGCGCGGGAGAACCTTTCTATTTTCATTCGTGCGGCCAAGTCGCGGCAAGAAGCGCTTGACCATGTGCTGTTCTCCGGCCCGCCGGGATTAGGCAAGACGACGCTGGCTCAGATCGTCGCGCGTGAGCTGGGCGTCAACTTCCGTTCAACGTCCGGACCTGTGCTGGCGAAAGCCGGTGATCTTGCCGCGATCCTCACCAATCTCGAACCACGAGACGTGTTGTTCATCGACGAGATTCATCGCCTCAACCGGCGGTCGAGGAAATTCTCTATCCGGCGATGGAGGATTTCGAACTCGATTTGGTGATCGGTGAGGGGGCCAAGCGCACGATCCGGGAAAATTGGTCTGTCGCCCATTCACGCTGGTAGGGGCCACGACGCGTTCCGGCCTTATCACCACGCCGCTCCGCGACCGCTTCGGTATTCCGGTGCGGTTAAACTTCTATTCGGCCGACGAACTGTGCTCCATCGTCGAGCGCGGCGCCCGCGTGCTGTCGTTCGACCTCACCAAAGACGGTGCGCGAGAAATCGCCGGTCGTGCGCGCGGTACGCCGCGTATCGCGGGACGCCTGCTCAAGCGCGTGCGCGATTTTGCCTCCGGGGCGGACACAAGACGGTCGATGCCAAAATCGCCGATGCGGCGCTTACACGCCTGGAAGTGGATTCCCGCGGGCTTGATGCATTCGACAAGCGTTATCTGCAACTGATCGCGGAGAGTTTCGCCGGCGGTCCGGTCGGTGTGGAGACGATCGCAGCAGCGCTTGGGCGAGGCGCGCGATGCTATCGAAGAGATCGTTGAACCGTTCCTGATGCAGCAGGGGTTCGTCCAGCGCACGCCGCGCGGACGGCTGCTCACCGGACAGGCTTTCGCACATCTGGGCCTGCCCGCACCGTCGCGCGATCCGTCGCAGTTTGGGCTGTTCCCGGAAAGTGGCGACAATGACTGAGCCGAAGGGTCTCGGCCATTTCGAAGGGCGAACGCATGTCTTGCCCTTGCGCGTCTACTACGAAGACACCGATCTGTCCGGTGTCGTCTATCATGCGAATTATCTGCGGTTTATGGAGCGTGGCCGCACAGAATTCTTCCGCTGCGCAGGCATCTGGCTCGCGAAGCTCGACGATGCGGAACCAATGGCCTGGACTCTCAAAAAAGCGAAACTTGAATTCCATAGGCCCGCGCGCCTCGACGATCCGATGAGGTGGCATTCGACATTCAGTGATGTCACTGGCGTGCGTGTCTGTGCCGACCAGAAAATCATGTCGAACGGCAAGCTGCTGGTCGAAGGCTGGGTCGAGGCATGCATCATCACGGTGAGTGGCAAATTGCGTCGCCTGCCTTCGGATGTGCGCGAGAAGATGCTTCCTTTTATCGACGAAACAAATACTTAACATGGCGGGCCAAAATTCGGCCATGTTCGCAGTGTGATTTTTTGCAAGGCCCGGCATAATCGAATCATTGAGGGAACTCACGGGTTGCCATGAGCAAGGATGGTTTATGAAGATCGTGCGTCTGTTCGCCGCCTTCCTGCCGGCGCTGGTGATTTGTTTGAGTCTCTCGGGGCATGCCCACGCGCAGCGAACGCCGACCGCTGCCCCGACGGGCGATGCCGCACAGAGCGAACCGCTCGCGGCGCCCACAGCGAATGTCGATGTGACTCAAGCCGGCGGTGATACTGCTCCATCTGCGATCGGCAGCATCTCGGTCATAAACCTGTTCATGCGTGCCGACCTTCTGGTGAAGGCCGTGATGATTCTTCTGCTGATCGCGAGCCTGTGGTCGTGGACGATCATCATCAACAAGTCGCTCGCGCTCAGCACCTTGAAAAGGCGCGCAAGCAAGTTCGAAAAAATCTTCTGGTCCGGTCGCTCTCTTGACGACCTGTACCAGCAGTTCTCCGCCAAGCCGGATCACCCCATGGTGGCGGTGTTCATTGCGGCGTTGCGCGAATGGCGCCGCGCTTTCGAAGGTGGCACGCCGAAAGACGCTGTGCTCGCCGGCGTTAAGGAGCGCATCGACAAGGCTATGTCGGTGACCATCATACGCGAGGTCGATGCATCGAGAGCCAGCTTGGGTTTCTGGCAACCGTCGGCGCACTGCGCCGTTCGTCGGCTTGTTCGGAACTGTGTGGGGCATCATGAATTCGTTCTCGGCCATCGCGGCACGGCACGATACGACGCTGGCCGTGGTGGCGCCGGGCATTGCCGAAGCGCTGTTCGCAACCGCTATGGGCCTGCTCGCGGCGATCCCGGCGGTGATTTTCTATAACCGCTTTGTCAACGAAATCTCCCGCTACACCAATCGCCTGGACGCGTTCGCGGACGAGTTTTCGGGAATTCTCTCCCGTCAGCTCGATGAAAAGGCGCGCTGATGGCGATGGGTGTCGCACAGGTTGGTGTCAGAAGCCGCCGTCGCGGCCGCAGACGTCCCATGGCGGAGATCAACGTCACACCGTTCGTCGATGTGATGCTGGTGCTGTTGATCGTGTTCATGGTGACGGCGCCGCTTTTGACCGTTGGCGTGCCGGTCGATTTGCCCAAGACAAAGGCGCAGGCGCTGAGCCAGGATCGCGAGCCTCTCTCCATCACCATCCGCAAGAGCGGAACGATTTATCTCCAGAACACACCGGTCCCGGAAGACGGCTTGGTCGATAAGCTAACGGCGATCTCTCAGAACGGTATATGACCAGCGTATCTTCGTGCGCGGCGATAAATCCGTCGACTATGGCCGGGTGATGGAGGTGATGGGATTGCTCAGCGCCGCTGGCTTCACCCATATCGGGCTCGTGACCGATGCCGCAAAGCATAAGCCTGCGCAGGAGTAGCGCGGCCCGCGCCGAACGGATGGCGTCGCCGGCCGGTTGGATCGGGGCGGTCGTGCTGCATGTTGGCATCATCGCGGCGACGTTCTTCACTTGGTCGCACAATCTCGACATCACGGATCAGTCGCCGCCCGTCGTGCCGGTCGATCTCGTGGACGATCGGCGCGAAAACCAACATTGCGCCGATGGTGAAAGCGCAGCCGAAAGAACCGCCCAAGGAAGAGGAAGCACAGCCGTCTGCGCCAGAGCCTACACCGCAGCCCGCGCAAGCCGCACCGAAAGAGGAAGAGGCTGCGCCGCCGCCACCGGAAGAGGCGACGGCCGAACCCATCCTAAAGAAACCTCCGCCGCCCACGCCGACGAAGACGAAACCCGATCAGGACCAGAAGAAAGAGAAGTTCGACATCAACAACATCTCGGCCCTGCTTGACAAGAGTACGCCGGGCAGCCGCATCCGCGCCGAATGCAAAGGTCGGAAATCGCACCATTAAAGGGTTCGGTGCACAGAACGCGATGACAATGGATCTTGTCGACTCATTGCGAATCCAGATCGCGCAGTGCTGGAGCCCGCCGGTCGGTGCGCCGCAAGCCGCTGATCTGGGTGTGGACTTCGACGTGGAACTCACTCCCGATGGAAGTGTCGCAAAAAGCGACCTCCGACGCCTTAAACTCGTCCAATTCCTATACGAGAGCTTCTGCCAGTGCGGCGCAGCGTGCGATCTATACCTGTCAGCCTTACAAGCTGCCGTCAGATCGTTATAGCCAGTGGCGCGAAATCAGTCCGTTCCATTTCGACCCGCGTCAGATGATGGGACAGTAGTTTGGAGACCGGGCGTATGAAGAAGATCGCGCTCGCTTTTGTGGTTCTGTTCGGGTTTGCGTGTGCCACGCCCTCGCTGGCCGCCCTGCAGGTGGACGTCAATCAGGGCAATGTCCAGCCGCTTCCGATCGCGATTCCGATTTTCTCGGCGACGGGTCCGCCGGTGCCAATATTGCGAAAGTCGTCAGTGCCGACCTTGAGCGCTCCGGTTTGTTCAGGCCGCTGAATCCAAAGTCGTTCGTCGAGCAGATCAAGAACATCAACGCCGCGCCGGCGTTCGCGAACTGGCGGGTGATCACCGCGCAGGGGCTCGTCACTGGCCAGGTCACGCAGCAGAGCGATGGCCGTTTGCGGGTCGATTTCCGGCTGTGGGATGTCTATGGCGAAAGCCAGATGCTTGGCCTCCAGTATTTTACGCAGCGGAGAACTGGCGCGCATCGCGCATCTTATTTCGGACGCGATCTATGAGCGGATCACCGGCGAAAAGGGGTATTTCGACACACGCATCGTCTTCATTTCCGAGGCGGGACCTGCGACCAACCGCAAGAAGAAGCTTGCGGTCATGGACGAGGATGGCGCCAACCCGATCTTCCTCACCAAAGGCGACTACATGGTGCTGACGCCGCGCTTCAATCCGACGGCCCAGATGATCGCCTATAGTCCTATATCAACGGAAAGCCGCGCGTTTATCTGTTCGATCTGGAGAGTGGGCGTCAGGAGATGCTGGGAAATTTCCCGAACATGACCTTCAGCCCGCGCTTTTCGCCCGACGGCAACAAGATCGCGATGACGCTGGAAAGCGGGGGCAATTCCGACATTTACGTGATGGGATCTGCGAACGCGCTCGATGACGCGGTTGACCTTCGATCCTGCGATCGATACCGCGCCCTCTTTCTCGCCAGACGGCAAGCAGATCGCTTTCGAATCCGACCGCGGCGGGCAGTCAGCAGATTTATGTAATGAATGCCGATGGTTCGAACGACGCCGCATCTCGTACGGAGGCGGAAAGAATGGAACGCCGGTATGGAGTCCGCGCGGTGACTTGATCGCGTTCACGAAACAGGCGGCGGCTTTCACGTAGGGCGTCATGCGAACGGACGGCAGTGGTGAGCGCATCCTCTCCAACGGCTGGGAAGACGAAGGCCCGACCTGGGCGCCAAATGGCCGCGTGCTGATGTTCACGCGCACGCTACAGGGCGGACGCGGCTCCGCAAATTTGGTCTGTGGACATCACGGGCCGCAACGAGCGGCGCGTGCTTACGCCGGGCGGTGCGTCGGATCCGGCGTGGTCACCCTTGATCCAGTAGGTGGACGTGTTCATAATAAACCGCGAAGCGTTTTTTTCGGCACGATTTCGCCGCAAATGCGTTACAACGTAAGTTTCCAACTGTCTTGGATTTCGGCTAAGACTGCGCTTTCCACGGAGTGTGATTGCCATGATCAAATTTTCGACTGGATTGAACTTGTAGCGATCTCAACGGCATTGATCCTCGCGGGCTGCGAGACCAAGCCGAAGCCAATGGCCGACAACACGCCTCCGCCACCTGTGGCATCGGCCCCCGGCAGAATCGGCTCCGATGTCGAATATCGTTCCCGGCAGTGCGGAAGATCTGCGCGTCAATGTCGGTGACACCGTTCACTTCGAATACAACGCCTACGACATCAGAGAAGACGACAAATCGACTCTGCAGCGTCAGGCAGCGTGGCTTTCGAAGTATCCTTTCCGTACGCATCACCATCGAAGGCAATTGCGACGAGCGTGGCACACGCGAATACAACCTCGCGCTCGGCGCCCGCCGCGCGAATGCGGTGAAGGAATACCTCGTGAGTGTTGGCGTGTCATCGGGCCGCGTGGAGACGATCTCCTACGGCAAGGAACGTCCGACCTGTACGGAGGTCGAGCGAGTCCTGCTATGCGCAGAACCGTCGTGGTGTGACCACGATCACCGGCGGCGCGAACTCCTGACATCCTGATTTGGATAGAGAAGGGCGCTCTGCGGGGCGCCCTTTTTGTTTGGGTTCAGAAGATTCCGTCCGGCCCCATTTTCGGCTAGTATTCTTCAACACTGGATTTTCCCTGACAGCGGTATCGAGCATGCGCAACAGATATCTGATCCATGGCTGTATGACGGCGTTCGTGGTGCTCGGCGCACTTTCTGCCGGTCCTGCCCACGCCGGATTGTTCGGGGACAGCGACGAAGAGATCGCCGCGCGCCAGCACGAAAGGGATCAGGATGCCGCAATCGCGGATCTGAATCAGCGTGTGCATGATCTTGAGCGATCCCTCAGCCGTGCGACCGGCGATACCGAATCGCTTGCGCACCAAGTGCAGTATTGAGCGACAAGCTCGAACGCCAGAAGAAGGACTTCGAGTATCGCCTGTGCACGCTGTCGGCGCAGCAACTTGGCGCGTCGCAAGGTGCTGAAGACGATCAGACAACGCTGCCTTGTCCTGGCGGCTCCGGTGCGAGCGCGACCTACAACGCACCGCAACCGCCCCCGGCACAACAAGCAATCTTCCGCATCGGGCACAGTGCACCTCGCGCCTCCGCCCGGCGTGTTGGGCACGCTTCCGCGCAATACGAGAATGGCGAGTGCTCCGTCATCAGGCGCATTCCCTGCGGGTGCGTCACAAGGTAAGGCGCAGTTCGACGCGGCGTTAAACCTGCTCGCAAAGGCGCGCTATGACGACGCGCGCGCGGCTTTCGAGCCTACGCAGATTCCAATCCGAACGACGAACTGACGCCGCAGGCCGTCTATTGGATCGGCGATATCGCCTATGGCAGAAGGATTATGCCGAGGCGGCGCGTGCTTTCGTGGAACAGATCAAAAAAATATCCGACAAGCTCGCGCGGTCCCGATAGCATGTTGAAGCTCGGCCAATCGCTGATCGCGATGGGCCAGATTAAAGAAGGCTGTACGACCCTTGGCGCGCTCTCGTCGAAATATCCCGCCGCGTCGAAAACCATCAGCGCGCAAGCCGCAGCAGAACACAAAACCAGCTGCCGTTGATCCACTGAAGGCGGTTTTCGCTGACACCATGGCGTGCATGGGAGCGCCGTGGCCGGGCGCCGTCGCCGTTCGGGTGGTGGAGATTCTCTGGCGCTCATGCATTGGCTTGCGGAATGGCAAAAGCGCAGCGCCGCGAACCGCCGGTCGTGCTGACGGTCGATCACCGTCTACAGACACTTCGGGTGCCAATACAAAGCAAGTTCTTGTCTGGGCGAAAAAGGCAGCCTCAAAGCCCACGCACTGACGTGGAAAGGCGATAAGCCTGACGGCGATATCGAAGCTGCGGCTCGAGGCGCGCTATGGCCTCATGGGCGCGTGGTGTCGCAGGCATAATATCGCCGCACTCTATGCCGGACACACGCGCAACGATCAAGCTGAGACGTTCCTGCTTCGCCTCGCGCGAGGCAGTGGACTCGATGGTCTTGCAGCGATGCGTCCGCTCTCGTCCTTTCCGTTGCGGGGTTCAAAACGTTGCAACTCGTCCGTCCGCTCCTCGATTTCGAGCGCGATGCCCTGCGCGCCAGCCTCACTGCGCCGCGCTCAGGAATGGTTCGAGGATACGATGAACAGCGATCCACGCTTCGCCCGGGTGCGGATCCGGCGCGGGCCATGGAACATCTGAACGCGGCTGGCCTCACCCCGGGCCGGATTGCCGACGCGGCAGCGCATCTGCGCGCGCCCGCGAGGCGCTGGACGCTGTGACCGCGGCAGTATTGCGGCGTACCTGCCGCGTGGAAGGCGACACAGTTTTGGTCGAAAAGGGCACTTTTCTGGCGGCTCCCCGGAAAATCGGCCTCAGAGCGCTGGCCCAAATTCTGATGGGGTGTCTCGGGACAGGCATACCGCCGCGTTTTGAACGGCTGGAGCGGCTTTTCGACTCGATCGCACAGGATCGTATGGGAGCCGGGCGGACACTGCATGGCTGCAGGATCGGTCCGGCACCCCCTTCGAGGGCTTATTTTGAACCGGAACCCTTATCATCGCACGGGAACCGGGCGGAAACCTCACAAAAAAGCCCCCACCCCCTCTGGCGTTGCAAAAGGAGCTGTCGGCTCTTAAGTGCGTTTTGCGAATGGCGTTGCCGTTCTCTCGCGCTTTTTTTAACGTTTTGCTGGCTGGCGCTCGGCTAGAAAGAGCCTATCTATTAAAGCACGTATTTCGCATCTGTGCTGGCTGATTAGGCCCCCAGGAAAGGACGGCCCTTGAATAACCTTCGAAATCTCGTGCTGTGGATCGTCCATAGCGCTGTTGCTCGTGTTTCTGTTTAACCTGTTCAGAACCAGTCGCAGCACGCGAACACGGCGAATCTCAACTACACCAAATTCCGCCAGGAGGTTCTCGACGGCGACGTCAAGTCTGTCACCATGCGCGGGGATTCTCTCCAGGGCGAACTCAACAACGCACAGCAGTTTACCACAGTCGTCCCGAGCGGCGACAACAGCGTCGTGCCGCTTATGACGGCGCATAACGTCAATATCACCGTGGCGCCTGTCGATGACAATATGCCGACGCTCGTCAGCGTGGCGATCAACTGGTTCCCGATGCTGCTTCTGATCGGCGTCTGGAGCTACATCATGCGCCAGATGCAGGCGGCGGCGAAAGGCGATGGGCTTCGCAAATCGCGCGCCAAATTGCTCACAGAGCGTCAAGGCCGCGTGACATTTGAAGATGTCGCTGGTGTCGATGAGGCGAAGGACGACCTGAAAGAGATCGTGGATTCCTGCGCGACCCGCAGAATTCCAGCGCCTTGGCGGACGAATTCCCAAGGGCGTTTTGCTCGTTGGCCCGCCGGGTACGGGCAAGACGCTTCTGGCACGCGCTATCGCGGGCGAGGCGAATGTGCCGTTCTTTACGATCTCCGGTTCCGACTTTGTCGAGATGTTCGTGGGCGTTGGCGCCAGCCGCGTGCGCGATATGTTCGAGCAGGCGAAGAAGAATGCGCCCTGCATTGTCTTCGTGGATGAAATGCGACGCCGTCGGCCGTCATCGCGGCGCCGGTCTCGGCGGCGGCAATGACGAACGCGAGCAGACGCTGAATCAGCTGCTTGTCGAGATGGACGGCTTCGAAGCGAATGAGGGCGTGATCCTCATTGCTGCAACCAACCGCCCAGACGTGCTCGATCCCGCGCTGTTGCGTCCGGGCCGGTTCGACCGCGAGATTGTCGTTGCCAATCCCGATTTGCTCGGCCGCGAGAAAATCCTGCGCGTGCATATGCGCAAAGTGCCGCTCGCGGCGGATGTCGAGCCGCGCACCATCGCGCGCGGTACGCCGGGCTTCTCCGGTGCCGACCTTGCAAACCTCGTCAATGAGGCGGCATTGCTTGCTGCCCGCCGCGGTAAGCGCGTCGTGACGATGAGCGAACTCGAGGATGCCAAGGACAAGGTAATGATGGGGGCGGAGCGCCGCTCGCTCGTCATGTCCGATGACGAGAAGAAGCTGACCGCCTTTCACGAGGCCGGACATGCCATCGTCTCGCTGAATGTCACGGGCACCGATCCGATCCACAAGGCGACGATCATCCCGCGCGGTCATGCGCTGGTATGTCATGCGTCTGCCGGAGCGCGATCAGATGTCGCTGAGCCGCCAAAGATTCTGGCCGATGTGTGCGTGGCATTCGGCGGACGTGTCGCGGAAGAGCTTGTGTTCGGCTACGACGCTGTGACAACGGGTGCATCCTCCGATATCCAGCAGGCAACGCGGCGCGTGCGCGCAATGGTCACGCGCTACGGTTTGTCCGATGCGCTCGGCCCGTCGAGTACGGCGAGAACCAGGAAGAGGTGTTCCTTGGTCACTCCGTCTCACGGACGCAGAACATCTCCGAAGCGACGGCGCAAAAGATCGATGCGGAAATCCGCCGCATCATCGACGAGTGTTACGGCAAGGCGAACAGATCTTACGGATCGTCGCAGCGACCTGAATACGCTCGCGCGCGGATTGCTGGAATACGAAACCCCTGACCGGCGACGAGATCATCGCGTTGCTCAAGGGTATCGCTCCGGTGCGCACGCCGTACGAGGATCCGGAGCCCCAACGCGGACCGGGACCGAGCGTGCCCAGGCCGGCCGCCCCGTGGCCCAGGACCGCTGCTGCCGGAGCCACAACCCGGTCACTGACTTCTGCATAGGGCGGGTGCGCTTGTGACAAGGCGCGCTTGCCGCTATGTCTGCGCACCCATTTTCCGGACATTCCAATGACCTGGCTGCGGCTGATCCCTGGAGACGACCAATATCGATTTCGTCGGTGCGCGCTATTACGCCTTCGCCATCGACGGCCTGCTGTTCTGATCTCGGTCGTGTCAATTTGGCTTTATGGATCAATCTCGGTATCGACTTCACCGGCGGCACGCTGATCGAGGCGAAATCTGCGCATAGTATCGACATCGGCGCGCTCAGGAGCCAGATCGGCTCGTTGAATTTTGGCGAGACGCAAATCCAGTATGTCGGCAGCGGCTCCTGCGATCAGCCAGCGAACTCCTGCGTGCTGATCCGCGTGCAGCCCACGGCTAACCAGACCGGCGACTATGTGCAGAAACAAGTAAAGCAATCGCTCGGCAGCAGTCTCCAATTCCGCAACTCGCAGAACATCAGCGCAAAGGTCAGTGAAGAGCTGGTTCAGCGCCGGTGTAGGGCGACAGTGGCCGCGATTATCCTGATCTCCATCTACGTCGCGTTCCGGTTCGAGTGGCAATACGGTATCGGCGCTTTGGTCGCGACGGGCCACGACGTGTTTGTGACCGCGGGCCTGTTCTCCGTGCTGCATCTGGATTTTACGCTGAACACGGTTGCGGCGTTGCTGCTGCTCGCGGCTACTCGATCAACGACACAGTGATCGGGTTCGACCGTATTCGCGAGAACCGGCGCAAGTATAAGCGCATGAGGCTGCCGGAGCTTATCAATCTCTCCACCAACCAGATCGCGACGCGAAACCACACTGGTGTCTGCGGCGACCGCGCTGTCGATGCTGCCGCTTCTGTTCTTCGGCGGCCCGGTGCTGTTCAACTTCTCCGCCGCGATCCTGTCGGCATTCTGGTCGGAACGTTCTCGTCGACTTATGTGGCGGCGGCATTGTTGCTGTATCTGCCCGCTCCGGCCGGTACGATCGAGGGGCCGGCCGAAGCGAGCGCCTAGGCCTAGAACGGGAACCAGTTCCCGCTCTTCCGAGAACACCCAGATATCCGGCGTTTACGCCCGCGCGCAGGCCAAGGCCCTGTGCGCATCGGCGCCACCGTCACGCCGCCGCTGCGCAAATAGTTCACGCCGATACCGGCAATAAAATAGTAGCTGCCCTCAACGCTGGGAAAACGCTGGATACACCCGGTCTCGCCGTTTGAGGTTGTAGACCAGCGCGAAGAACTTGGATGCGTTGCCGCCGACATCGAAGCCGATCGACGGTCCCTATTCTTTAAAATGACGCGTCACCCAGAGACGATCCCTCCATCACATATAACGACCCGAGCGCATTCTGAGACTCCCACACCGTCCAGAAACTTAAAAAGGGCTAGAGAACATTTCCATAGACTGCGGCCCTACGATTGTCATTCATTAGACCTGACGATCCACGGTGGCCTGATGTGCCCTTCCGCAACCGCCAGCGATGGAACCTCTGATAATCTAGGCGGTTGTTTAAGATTGCAATATTTGAGATCCAGAACTCAAATGGAACATGCGCCTGCCGATCTGATTGTCGTCGGCGTCACTGCTATACTGGGGTTCGTCGTTCTCCCCTTGTGGATATTCATGGGATTGGCAGACTATTTCTGCCATCGCGCTACTGACATTGAACACACGTCTGGCACGCGAGAATCGACGATGCATCTTGCCCAATTTGCTCTTGTCGGAGTGCCACTTTTGGCCGGATTACTCCTGTGGGTAGACGCTAGTGTCCTTATTTTGGCAGCAGTATTCGCGATATTGCATCACATCGTAGCATTTGTAGATGTCCGCTACGCGAACAAGACGCGCGACGTTTATCCGATCGAGCAGATGATCCATAGCTTTCTGGAAATTCTTCCGTTAACGGCGTTCATCTTGCTGGCGTGTCTCAATTTTGATCAGCTCGAGGCTCTCACGGGAAGGGGAGGCGCTGTGGCAGATTTCGGTTTCCATTTGCGTTCGCCAGCGCTTCCCGTTTGGTATGTCGCCACGGTTCTAATATCTGCACTCATCGTGGGCCTCGTTCCTTATCTGGAAGAACTTTTTCGCTGTTTGAGGGCACAGCGGTGCAGTTCACTCCAACAGTGATTGTCCGATGGAACGAGACATTGCTGCGCGCAGACGAGGTGTCCTTGACGCGAGTGCCAGGTGCTTGCTGTCCTGCAAGAAATAGGCGCCTCAGAAATGCAACGCGCGCGGCTGGATTGCACTCCTCAGAAGGGTGATTACGTCGCATCTCTTTTTCAGGACAAAATTGAGAAAAGCGTCCGCCTACCGCTGCGAGGATCTGACGAAAGAGGACGGGGAGCAGGTCATAGTAAAGCCTTCGTTAGAACGAACGACTAATCGTTGATTAGTGTGTGTTTGCCGAAAATCGAGCCAAGTAAGACCCGGTAAGACTGGAATTGTCGCGAGCAATCGTCTCTGGAGAACCGACAGCGACTAGCCGACCGCCCATCTCCCCTGCGCCCGGGCCGATATCGATGATCCAGTCGCTAATGGCGGCAACGCGCATCTCGTGTTCGATGGTCACGACTGTGTTGCCGGCAGAAACCAGGTGTTCGAGTTGGATGATAAGCTTTTCCACGTCTGACGCATGCAGGCCAGTGGTTGGTTCGTCAAGAACGTACATTGTATTGCCGCTCTGCGCGCGCTGTAGCTCGGTTGCGAGCTTGATGCGCTGCGCCTCACCGCCTGACAGCTCGGTTGCAGGCTGACCTAGGCGCAAATACCCCACGCCGACTTCGCGCAACACGGATAACCCATGGCGAAGTGAATCTTCTTCGCTAAAAAATTCCCACGCGGCGTCTACGGTCAGTGCCAGCACGTCAGCGATCGATTTATCGCAATAGCGTACCTCGAGCGTTTTTGCGTTGTAACGAGAACCGCCGCAGACTGGGCAGGGCGCATAAACACTGGGCAGAAACAACAGCTCGACCATGACAAATCCCTCGCCATTGCAGTTCGGACACCGGCCTTTCGCGACGTTGAAGGAAAACTGCCCGGCATCGTAGTGCCGACGCTTGGCGAGCGGGGTTGAAGCGAACAGTTTGCGCACGTGATCAAAAAGGCCCGTATAAGTCGCCAGATTTGACCGCGGTGTCCGGCCGATGGGCTTCTGATCAACCTGGACCAGCCGCTTGATGCCGTTCAGACCACCATCGATCCTTCCGATCGTCGAAATAGCCTCTTCCTGCTCCAATGGATCGATCTCTACTTCTTCCTGCTCCGGATTTTGGCCAAGGGCTTCGCCAACCAGTTCGACCAGCGCCTGCGCGATGAGGCTGCTTTTGCCGGAGCCGGATACGCCAGTCACCGTGGTGAGAACGCCGAGCGGGATATCGCAATCGAGATTCTGCAGATTGTTCCGGCTAATACCCCGCAGCTTCAACCAGCGCGAGGGCGTGCGCGGCGTGTGATGTCGTGACACGTCTTGGAAGAGATATTTGGCCGTTTGTGATGTCTTGACCGCGGCAAGGCCAGCAGGTTCGCCGCTGTAGAGTATTTCACCACCGTGCTCTCCCGCAGCCGGCCCGACGTCCACGATCCAATCGCCATGGCGCATGATATCGAGATCGTGTTCGACCACGAACAGGGAGTTGCCCGCAACCTTGAGCTTGTCGAGCGCGCGCAACAACGCTTCCGTATCCGCGGGGTGCAATCCCGCAGACGGCTCGTCCAGTACATAGACAACGCCAAACAAGTTTGAGACGACCTGCGTCGCCAGGCGAAGACGCTGCAGCTCGCCAGGCGAAAGCGTCGGTGTGCTCCGCTCCATCGCGAGATAACCGAGACCTAGATCGAGTAAAACCGTAAGGCGCGTGCAAAGATCGCCCGCAATATGATCAATCACCATCGCCTTTTCCGGATGGTCCTTGCGCAGCTTTAGAAGTGACGGGGCCGTTCCGTTCACATACGGCGTGAAGATGGCGGACAGACGGCTCATCGGGAGGTGGGTCATCTCTGCGATATCGAAGCCTTCGAACGTCACGGACAGTGCCTCGCGCCGCAGGCGCTTGCCCTGACAGAGTGGACAGACGCTGCTCAGCATGTAGCGCGCCGCTCTTTTCTTCATCATCGCGCTTTGCGTCGTAGCAAAACTGTGCATGACGTGGCGGCGCGCGCCGGTGAATGTGCCCATATAGCTGGGCTCCATCTTCCGGCGCAGGGCCTGCCGCGTTTCCGCAGGGGTGAAGCCCGCATAAACGGCACGGTCGGCTGCTCGTCGGTGAATAGGATCCAGTCGCGCGTTTTCTTCGGTAGTTGCTTCCAGGGGACATCAACGTCGATACCCAGGCTCACAAGGATGTCGCGCAGATTCTGGCCGCCCCAAGCCAAAGGCCAAGCCGCCACCGCGCGCTCGCGGATCGTCAGCGTATCGTTCGGTACCATCGATTTTTCGGTCGCTTCGTAGATGCGGCCGATACCGTGGCAACGCGGGCAAGCACCTTCCGGCGTGTTGGTCGAGAAGGACTCTGCCTCCAGCCTGTCCAGCCCTTTCGGATATTGTCCGGCGCGGGAATAGAGCATGCGCAGCAGGTTCGACAGTGTGGTGACGCTTCCGACGGAAGAGCGCGTGGTCGGTGCGCCTCTCTGCTGCTGAAGCGCCACTGCCGGGGGCAGGCCGGTAATCGTGTCGACCTTCGGCACCGACATCTGATGAAAGAGCCGGCGCGCATAGGGCGACACGGATTCGAGATAGCGCCTCTGCGCTTCGGCATAGAGCGTTCCAAAGGCCAGAGATGACTTCCCCGACCCGGAAACCCCTGTGAAAACGACGATGGCGTCACGGGGAATGTCGACATCGATGTTCTTGAGATTGTGCTCTCTTGCACCGCGGACGCTGACATAGCCGTCTCGTTTGGTGTCACTTCGCACGTCGTGAGGTCCTGGTTATATCGGCGTCGGGAGATGCATCGGAAACGCCTGGATGCGGGTTTTGGTGGCAGTCTCTTCTATTTCGCGGCACGACACGGAACTCTTCGCCGCTGCTCCCGTTGCAGAGCATGCGCCACAGCCTGTCGTCCGAAACGCTACGTCCAATGGAGGCACGGCTCGTCGCTGAACTCCCTAAGGAGCAAGGTTGGCAATACGAGCCCAAATGGGATGGCTTCCGTTGCCTTGCATTCAAAAACAAGCAGAAAGTCGAGTTGCGCGCGAAATCGGGTAAACCGCTGACGCGCTATTTTCCGGAGGTCGTTGCGGCGCTCAAGACGGCAAAAGCGGAGCGATTTGTCCTCGACGGGGAATTGATCATAGAACAGGGTGAAACGCTCTCGTTCGATGCGCTTCAGATGCGGCTTCATCCCGCGCAGAGCCGCATCGACAAACTGTCGCGCGAAACGCCAGCGCTCCTGATGTGCTTCGATATGCTGCTAGGCGCAAGCGGCGATGTGCTCGTCGATAAGCCATTGCATGTTCGCCGGGCTGCGCTGGAGGCGTTCTTCGCTACGGACACGCCGCTTCTTCGCCTGTCGCCGTTCAGCCGCAAGCGGTCCGACGCGCAGCGATGGCTGAGCAACACCGGCCGCGGCGCCCTGGACGGCATTGTGGCCAAGCAGATTGATCAACATTATTTTCCTGGCGAGCGCGCGATGCTCAAGATAAAATGTCTTCGCACCGCGGATTGTGTCGTGGGCGGCTTTCGCTATGAAACCGACAGCAAGCTCGTAGGATCGATGTTGCTCGGTCTCTACAATGCTGACGGCAAGCTTGACCATGTCGGGTTTACGTCGGCATTTCGGATGAAGCGCGCAAAGCCCTGACGCAGAAACTGCTGAAACTGCGCGGCGGAGAAGGTTTCACCGGAGACGCGCCGGGTGGACCGAGCCGGTGGTCGACGGAGCGCAGCGCGCAATGGGTGCCGCTGAAACCGAAGCTCGTCGCCGAGGTCCGATACGACCAAATCACGTCGGACCGGTTTCGGCACGGGACAAAGTTCTTGCGATGGCGACCCGAAAAGGCGCCCCGGCAATGCACATTCGATCAGCTCGTACGCGAGCCGCGACCGTCTGTGCTCATACGCCGCGTTCTGGCGCGAAATTCCTGAACGTCACAGAATAGCGCAGCGCGGATAGCGGCGGGATGCTGTGATACCAGTCCCATCGTGCAGGTCCTCGCAAAAGATAGAGCGAACGCGGTGCCACCGCCATCATTGCGCGTTCCCATGCTTCATTCTCTTTTCGCCGAAAGCGTAGGCGACAGGGCGACAGGAACGAAAACGCCAGCACGTCTTCGAACATTGGCTTATCGCGATGCCAACCGATGCCGGCACCCGGCGCATATTCTGTGATCAGCGCCTGCTGCAGCGCCGAGGATTCAAGGCCGGCAAAATCTGCGGCCTCCTTCCGTAAGGGCTTCAGAAAGTCCGGGAGAGCATCGCGCGTACGCAAAGCTTGTTTGACGTAGTCATATTGCCAACCGAACGACACAATGCGCCGGTTACCTAGGTAGCCGTGGAATTCGAAAGGCTTGAACGGCAGCGTTTCAAAGATACGAAAGAGATCTGCCTCTTGGTTCTCCGAGATGACGTTCTCGCGATAGGAAAATCCCTCGGGCAAATTTGGTGGCGAGACAAATAAGTCGGGCTGCGTAGAGGAGATCGCGCCAGTTTTCTAGGCATTGGCGAGCCTCAGCAACACGTCAGCGTGGCAGCACTCGCCACGAGCACACCCAGCAAGCAAGGTTCTTCCCGCGCAAAATTGAGAGGCCGGAATGGAGATCGGTTTTGGCCAAATGCTCTTCGAACAGAGTGATGGCGCGTTCGCGGCCCAACTCGGCGATGCGGAATGGATTTCCCCACCGGCTGGGTCGCGCGACATTCACGGCGGCAAGACCGTTTGTCTGCAGCGATATGTGCTGCAAGTCGAAGCCCGCCCTGCGCGACAGCCGCAATCGGACAGGCTGGGGGACTCACGGCGGTTGATCGGCTTAACATCATGAAAGAGCTTGGTTTCTTGTATCTTCCATGTTAGAACATTTAGAGAACAATAGAAAGAATTCATTTGAAGCACTCCGGGCGCGCAGATCTTCCGCTTCACAATGGTCATGTTCCGAAATGGCTTGCGGAGCGCATGACTCGGTTGGGTGCGGTTATCTGTGAAGCGATCGTCCATCAGTATGGGCGCGACGAATTCTTGCGACGGCTCGCGCATCCGTTCTGGTTCCAATGCTTCGGCGCCGTCATGGGAATGGATTGGCATTCCTCCGGAATTACAACGAGCGTCATGGGAGCGCTCAAGCGTGGCTTGACGCCGATGTCGGAAGAACTCGGACTTTATGTATGCGGAGGTCGCGGCAACCATTCACGCAAGACGCCGGCTGAGTTGCTTGGGATCGGCGATCGCGTCGGTATCGACGGAGCCAACTTGGCGCGTACCAGCCGTTTAGTGGCAAAGGTCGATAGTGCGGCCGTGCAGGATGGCTTCGATCTTTATTTGCACAGCTTCGTGGTTGCGAGCGACGGCAAATGGGTGGTCATCCAACAGGGCATGAACGGGTCGCGCAAGCAGGCGCGGCGGTATCACTGGCTTTCGGAAGACATCACGAGCTTCGTTGATGAACCGCACGCAGCGATCGAAGGGCCAATTCAGGGCACTATTGTCAATCTTACGGACCGTCGCGCGCAGGAATCGAGATCCGGTCAGCTTGAACTGTTGCGCACATTGGGTCCTGACAAGATCGCGCGCGAACTGGAGCGGATTGACGGGAAACGTCCTATGTCGAGTGGTCGCAGTGCGCAAATGGCGCTTCCACATCTAGTACTTCCGGATCATCACGACGTCCGCGCTGAAGACGTTGTGACGCGCAGGCTTCAGGGCAATCTCGCAGCAAGCGGCGGAGCAGGGGCCAAAGGACTTCTCCGAACTGTTGCTGGTGCCTGGCGTCGGTGCGAGAACCGTGCGCGCGCTCGCCCTTGTGGCCGAAGTGCTTCATGGCGCGCCTTGCCGTTTCACCGATCCCGCGCGTTTTTCCATCGCGCATGGCGGAAAGGACCGTCATCCGTTTCCCGTGCCGACGCGAGTTTATGATCACACGATAAGCGTTCTAAAATCCGCAGTGCAGAACGCGAAGCTCGGCCACGACGAGCAACTCGCGGCGTTGAAACGGTTGGATGATCAGTCGCGCATTTTGGAATGCAGCATCAAAGGGCCATCTCTCGATGAAGTTCTGACCGAGGAGCGTGACAGATCGCATAGCTACGGCGGCCGCTCGGTTTTCGGATGGGAACGCCACACGGAGGACGCGGTCGAGCCAGATGCTGAGACCAAAGCGGAACGATTACGCGCCTAGCTTCGTTCAGAGGCATGCTCATCGCAAATGTGCAGCGTCAATTGCGTGAACGCTCGCTTTGCGGGTGTTGCAGCGCTGGCGATCTCCATTCCTAAATCGACGAGTTGGGAAAAGAAGTTTAACAGCTTGTGGACCTTTCCGCGGTGTAATCAGGTAACAACGCGCAAATTTTACTCAAGCGGCGCACCTCCGCCGCATCAAGTGCGTTTAACACTCATGAAATCTGCCGCTTTCGTCGGGGCCGGACCCACGGCCATTTACACATTGCACGCGCTTCTCGAACGCGCCGATGTGCCATTTGCGCTGACCATTTTCGAAGAACAGGCTGAGGCTGGACGCGGCACACCCTACCGGCCCGGTTGGAATGATCCGGCCATGTTGTCGAATATCGCCAGCGTCGAGATTCCGCCGCTTGAAGAGTCGCTTGTTGCATGGGCCCGCGTGCAGCCCCGCGAAAAGCTCGCAAGACGCGGCTTAGACCCTGAAGATATCACGGAGCGGACGTTCTTTCCGAGACTGGCGCTGGGGGATTTCTTCCAAGAACAGTTCAAAGCAATGATCTCCCGGGCCCAATCCTTGGGTATCAGCGTCGAGGTTCGCACGCGGTCGCGCGTAACCGATGCGAAGAGCATGCCGGATGGGATGATCCTCTCCATCCAGCCCCGCGGCGGAGATCCGTATGACCAGCGCTTTGACCACGTGGTGCTGGCGACCGGCCATCAATGGCCGGCGCACCCGCAAGTACGCCTAGGCTATTTTGTCAGCCCGTGGCCAGCGTCGGAGCTTGCCAAAATCCCGGCCTCGCATGTCGGCATTCGTGGCACTTCGCTCACGGCGATCGATGCGGTGATTGCGCTGGCCGTCTCGCACGGTGCGTTTACAGACAGTGATGACTGCGACGTGGGATACATGCCATCGCCTGGAACGCAAGCGTTCCACCTGACGATGATGTCGCGCAAGGGGTTGCTCCCGGAAGCTGACTTTTATGGGCCGATCCCCTACGCGCCCCTCGCTATCTGCACCGCGGATGCTGTTGAGAACCTCATCCAGCATACGGGCAAGGGACTACTGGATAAAGCCTTTGCGTTGTTCAAACAGGAGCTCGCTCACGCAGATCCAGAATACGCAGAAAAATTGGACTTGGCGAAAACCAGTCTCGAAGAATTTCATGACCGCTATTTTGAGGCGCGCACCGCTGCCGATCCCTTTGTCTGGGCCGAGCGAAATCTAGCCGAAGCGCAACGCAATTATGCCGCCAAGCGCACGGTACAGTGGCGCTACGCTATCCTGCGCATGCATGGGGTCATCGAATTGCTCGTGCCTTATCTGGAGCAGGACGATTACGAGCGATTTTCAAAGTTCTTTAAACCCGTATTTGTCGATGATTACGCAACCGTTCCGCACAAATCGATTAAACGCATGCTGGCGCTTCATCGGGCGGGCAAACTCGATGTACTAGCTATCGGCGACGATTACAGGATCGATACGCATGGCCATGCGAGCGGTGCTGAGATCATACATGAACATCAGCGTCTGTCATTTCCATACTTTATCGAAGCCATGGGCCAAAAGCCGCTTGGCGCAAAAAGCTTTCCGTTTCCCTCCCTTATCCGCCAGGGCATTGTTCAAGACGCCGCAGCGGAAAACGGCAACGTGTCGCGCGGTATCGCCATCGACGATGTGTTCCATCCGCTATCGGACAAGCTGCCGACGGATCAGCTGTTTTGTCTTAGCCTACCCTTTATCCTTGGGCGCCATCCGTTTCATCAAGGCATCACAAGTTCGCATGAAATGGGCATCACAGTCGCCGAGCAGCTGGCCGCAGCGCTCGGCTGCGTCTCGTCCGTGCGCGCAGGCACGGAGATTGTAGCACAATGAAACTCTTCGCGGTTTACATTGGAGGCGAAGTTTTAGGCGGAAATATCGAAGTGCACGATATGCGTTTCGTCGCTGCGCCGAGCATCGGCGAAACTTATGCCGAGTTGAAACGGCAATGGTGGGGAATTCCCAACACCTTGCATATCGATTGCTGGGCTGAGCTGGACCAGGCAGACGGCTATAACATCGCGCTGCGCCCCGAACCTTCGGAAATGGGAGAGAAGCTCTATTACGTAAATTTGGGCGGCTACGACAAAACCAAATTCCTCGAACTACACCAGAACGTTTTCGTGGTTGCCAAATCGGTCGCCGAGGCCAAGGCGCGCGCGATCAAATATGCTAAGGGCTGGCATGCGGCGCATCGGGATGAAATGTACGAAGCCGAACAAGCTTTTTCCCTGGAGAAAAGTGCTCAAGACCAGCGTCTTCACATTCATTTGACGCCGACCGCGCTCGTATGTCCGCTTACCTTCACGTGCGATTACAAACCGATTCGATAAACACCCTGATGCAGGACTGGAACGTACGACTCCGTTGCTCGTTCTAGCTCCAAGGTATCGAACGGTAGCGCGGCTAATCCGATGGATCTGCATTCAGAACGTCACGACGACACCGCAGTCTGCAGGCACGGAGCGCCGCCGGAAATTCTTGCTTTCCGAACCCGACGGTCGTGATCGGGAACTCCTGTCCAGGCTTTCGGATAAACATCGGACGCTCCTACTCGCCGAAGGAAGTTATAAGGAGCTCGCCCATCAATTCGGCGTTCCGCTCGGTACCGTACGAAGTCGGTTGCATCGCGCGCGGGCAAGATTGCAACTCTTGCGGCAAGAAGGGGATCAAGTGAAGCTCGTGGACAAAACCTCACTCTAAGAATTGTTCTATTGCTCGCATTTTGGAACCCACAGCCCATTCGGCGAGTTGACTGCAGTGAGTGAGCTTTTGGGCATATCCGATGCAGCACAGATGACACGGCCATACCGCGTCGCTGCGGGCGGCTAGCAAGCGAACTTCGTCGACATCCCATTCAAGCGCCGCAAGTGCGGCGCTTATGCAAATAAGGAGAAAACCATGAGAAAAACAATAACGATCGCGGCAGCACTTACCTTCGTGTGCGGCGCTGCATTCGCGCAAACGGACTCGCAACAGGGCCCGAATAATGCCGCCGTGAAGGGTATGCACGACAACAATTCCTCCGCGCCTGTAGCGGGCGCCAACAGCTTCACAATGAGCCAGGCAAAAGCGCAGATCGAAGCGAAGGGCTACACCCATGTCGTTCACCTCAAAAAGGCAAAGACGGCGTGTGGCGCGGTATGGCGACGAAGGACGGCCAATCCGGTGCGATCAGCGTGGATTACCAAGGCAACGTCAACTGATTTTAGAACAAGAGAAAGATACGCCTCATGACCAAGACACTCACGCACGTCTATAACGACTATCCCTCGGCCGAGCGGACTGTAAACGAACTCAAGCCGCCGGGCTTGGCGACAGCCATATCGGTATCGTCGCAAGCAACGCCGATGGCTGGCATAAGCCAGGCTCAAGCAGCGTCGATCCGAAGCACGATAAAGACCGCGATGGCAAAGACGACAGGGCCGAAGGTGCGGCGACCGGTGGCGGATTGGGCGCGATTGCGGGAGGCGCCGTTGGCGTTGCCGCAGGCCTCGGTATGCTTGCGATCCCCGGCATCGGACCGGTCGTGGCGGCAGGGTGGTTGGCAGCCCTCGCAGCTGGCGCGGTCACCGGCGGTGCGGCGGGTGGCATCATCGGTGCGCTCGTCGAGTCTGGCACCAGCAAGGAAAACGCGGCGCTTTATGCCGAAGTCGTACGTCGCGGCGGCGCGATCGTCACGGCGAAAGTGCCAGATGAAGACGCGTCGAAGTACGACACGATCATGACCAAGAACGAAATCAATGTCGTCTCGCGGGAGAAGGCGTATCGCGACAGTGGATGGACAGGATACGATCCGGCAGGTCCTGCCTATACGCCTGATCAAGTCGCACGCGAGCGCGAACTCTATCGCCGCTAGCATTCCGTTAGAGACAGTCCGTCAGCATCCGCTGGCGGGCTGTCTCAATTTCTGCCGCTGGGTATACTCATTTTGCGCGGCCCAGATGCATAGTGCATTAAATATATCCTTCACGCTCTGACAAACTGACCCCCGCGCTCATAAGCCCGGTCGTCGCGAGGCCAACAAAAAAGCTTCGCTCTGAGGAATGCAGCTTATCGCGTGAGAGAGATAGGATTTCCTTAGCCGTTCGGCTTAATAACCACCTTGATACAGCCGTCCTTCTTGTCGCGGAAGGTTTTGTAGGCTTCGGGACCTTGCTCAAGGCCGATGCGGTGCGTAATCAGGAAGGAAAGATCGATTTTGCCTTCTTCAATGAGCTTCATCAACGGCGCGAGATATTTCTGGACGTGCGTCTGCCCAGTTTTGAGGGTCAGTCCCTTGCCCACGAACGCGCCCATAGGTACTGACACGGCGTTCACGAACACACCAGGCAGGGAAAGTGTACCTGCAGGCCGGCACGCCATAATCGCCTGCTCTAACGCATAAGGCCGTTCCATCGCCGTCAGATGCGTCTTGGCTTCCTCCACGATGCCGCCATGGCCGTGACTTTCGAGGCCCACAGCTTCGATGACTGAGTCCGGGCCTTTGCCGCCGGTCATCGAGACGATCTGCTCCTGCAAATCCTTATCGGTGTAATCGAGCGTCTCAGCGCCCGACGCACGGGCAAGCGCAACCCGCTCAGGAACTGTATCGACGGCGATGACACGCCCCGCGCCCAGCAGGAACGCAGATTTGATTGCGAACTGGCCGACAGGACCACAACCAAACACCAGCACCGTGTCTCCCGGCTGAATGTTGCAGTTCTCAGCCGCCATGTAGCCGGTCGGGAAAATATCCGAGAGAAAAAGAACCTGCTCATCAGTCAAACCGTTCGGTACCTTGATGGGGCCAACGTCGGCGTAGGGCACACGCAAATACTGCGCTTGGCCGCCGGGGAAACCGCCATACATATGCGAGTACCCGAATAAGCCCGCCGTCTGATAACCAACCTGCTTCGCTTGTTCCTTTCCCGCGGGGTTAGAGCGTTCGCAGCAGGAGAAGTTGCCCCACAAGCACTGGCGGCATTCGCCGCAGCTAATTGTGAAGGGAACCACGACGCGGTCACCGACTTTTAGCTTCGTGCCCGCGCGACTTCCGACTTCCACAACCTCGCCCATGGTTTCATGGCCAAGCACGTCGCCGGATTTCATGCCGGAGACGAACCCCCCCATCAGATGCAGGTCGGAACCGCAAATTGCGCAGCTTGTGACTTTGATAATCGCGTCCCTGTCATCGAGAATTTTGGGGTCGGGAACGGTTTCACAACGAATATCTTCGCGGCCGTGCCAGCAGAGTGCTTTCATGATCGAATCCTATTGGGGTATCTGACGCGAATAACGCGTGAGAAAGCCATAGAGCCGCAGCCGTCATAAAATTTCCCTATGAATTGCGGTGCATACCGATAAAGAGAAAGCCCCATTCATCGAATGGGGCTTTCTCAAATAGAATCGGGCGCGCGTTTAGAGAACGGCCTTCCCCACGACGACGCCGATAACAAAAGCGGACAATAGCGCCGTCAGAGGCTTGCGCTGGGCAAAATCGATCAAATCGTCCTGCACGTCGGCGATTTTGTCGGAGGCGGCTGACTGTACGTCGCGCGCTGTTTTGCGCGCATCTCTGATTACGTCATCTGTACTCACTGTGGTTCTCCTGGTTCAAGCGTTTTTGTTAATCAACGGATTCGAGCGCTTTGCCCTGTTCCATCTTGTGACCGGTAAAGCTCCGGGTCGTCGGCGGCGGCAGGCCGTTTTTCTTGATGTCGGCTAGAAGTTGCTCTTTGCGTGCGGCGAGTTTTTCACCGAGGGCGTCCATATCGACGCCACCCTTGCGCGCTTGCGCAAAGAATCCTTCGCCCGGCTTTTCCTCTTCCTTGACGTGGTGCTTGATGTCCTCGGACAGCACTTTCATTTTCGCGTCGTAGAATTCGTTCTCAGGATCGCTCCCTGCAAGTTCTGCAATCAGCACTTTCGCGCCGTCATGCTCGACATAGGCTTCGGCGCGCAGGTCGTCCTCGACCGCTTCGTGACAGGCGGGATAGAAGATTTCTTCCTCGATCGTCGCATGCACCGAAAGCTCGGTGCAGATTTCGGTGGCGAGGGCCTTCTTGGTCTTCGCATCCTTTGCCTTCTCGAATTTTTCGAACAGAGCTTCGACCTTACGGTGGTCGTCTTTGAGAAGCGCGATGGCGTCCATTTTTTCGTTGGGCATTTTACTTTCCTTTTTTCTGTGCGGGTGGGTTCTTGGCGGGTGGTTGCGGCCGCACCTTCGGCTCGCGGTCCCAGAATTTTCCTTTCGTGGCCGCCTCAATAAACGCGCCGGCGTCGGCAGGTTTCCCGAGTGGCAGGCACGCATCGTCGAAGGCGTCGTCATCAATGCCCCGCCTTGCGGAAGAGTTCCTCGGTGTTGCTTGTGAATGCCAGAACCTTCAAATGGCCGTAGGCGTCCTTGACGAAGTCCTGGGCCGCGCCCATTCCTGCAAGGCGCTTTGCGCCGTCGTCGGATGCCACGATGGCGACATGATCGAACAGCGAAGACGGCCCGCCTTCGATGCGCTGGTCGGCAGGAAGGATCTTCCCGTCCGAAAGCTCGGCGCCAGCTATTTTTTCGGCGATAATTTTGACCTTCGCACCAGCGGATTGCGCTGCTTTCAGGACGGCGTTGACCAGCGGCGCTGACGCACCATCGGTGACGAGGAGACCGATGCAACGGCCTTCAAGGGTGGCTCGGCTTTGGCGAGTATGCTGAGTGCCGGTGACGCATCCATATCTTCCGGATCAACGGCGGCTTTGGCCGGCGCAACGTCTTTGAGGCCGAGCCCTGCGGCGACTTTGCCAGCGAGCGTGTCGTCGATATTCGCGAGGTTGGCGACGACGCGTTCCCGGATGGCCGCCGTTTCGACCTTGCTGAGTTCGAACACAAGCGCGGCGACGATATGGTCCTGCTCGACCGGCGTCTGGCTCCGGAAGAACATGCGCGCCTGCGTGAAATGGTCGGCAAAAGATTCGGGGCGTACGCGAAGCTTGCCACCGTCCATCGGCTCTTCAAACGAGCGGAAGCCCCTTGGTGTTTCGCGCGGGCCTTCCGGCGCAAGGCTATTGGGTTCGTAGTTCGCACGGCCCTTCGGCACATGCATCTGCATATGGCCGTCGCGCTGGTTGTTGGCGAACGGACATTTTGGAGCGTTGATGGGAATCTGGTGGAAGTTTGGACCGCCAAGCCTCAATAACTGCGTGTCCAAGTAGGAGAACAGCCGTCCCTGCAAAAGCGGATCATTGGTGAAGTCGATGCCGGGGACGACATTGGCCACGCAGAACGCAACCTGCTCGGTCTCAGCAAAGAAGTTGTCGGGATTGCGGTCGAGCACCATGCGCCCGACGGGCGTGAGCGGGACGAGTTCTTCTGGCACGAGTTTGGTCGGGTCGAGAACGTCGAAGCCGAAGTCATTGGCCTCCTCTTCGCTGAACATTTGGACGGAGAGGTCGAACGCGACTGTGTCGCCGCCGTCGATGGTCTCCCACAAATCGCGGCGGTGATAATCGGGGTCGGCGGCGCTGATCTTGATCGCCTCGTCCCAAACGACCGATTGCATGCCTAACGCCGGGCGCCAGTGGAACTTCACGAAGGTCGACTCGCCATCGTCATTGACGAGGCGGAAGGTGTGAACGCCGAAGCCTTCCATCATGCGGTAGCTGCGCGGGATGGCGCGGTCCGACATAACCCACATAATCATGTGGAAGCTCTCGGGCGTCAGCGAGATGAAGTCCCAGAAAGTGTCGTGCGCAGTTTGCGCCTGCGGGAATTCGCGGTCCGGCTCGGGCTTAGCCGCATGGATCAGGTCGGGGAACTTGATGGCGTCCTGGATAAAGAAAACGGGAATGTTGTTACCGACGAGATCGAAATTCCCCTCTTCGGTATAAAACTTGACGGCGAAGCCGCGAACGTCGCGCGCGAGATCGCGCGAGCCTTTGCTTCCGGCGACAGTCGAAAAGCGCGTAAAGACGGGAACCCGTGCGCCCTTCTTTTGCAGGAAGGCCGCCCTAGTCACACCTTTGAGAGGATGAGTCACCTCAAAATAGCCATGCGCTGCGGAACCGCGCGCATGTACGACGCGCTCCGGAATCCGCTCATGGTCGAAATGCGTGATTTTCTCACGAAGCACGAAGTCTTCGAGCAATACCGGACCGCGCGGCCCTGCTTTGAGAGAATTCTGATTATCGGAAACAGGGATGCCCTGATCGGTGGTGAGTACCGCGCCGCCTTTGGACGCTTGATGCGTCTCGCCGCCGTCGCCGGACGTAGTATGCATATCCACGCCTACGGGCCGCTTTGCGGACGAATTCGACGGTTTGGACGACGTGGCCATGCGTTCCCCTTTGGTTTTTTTGGAGTAATACTGATGCGAAAACGCGCGAAGGAGTGATAAAGCGCCAAACGCCATAAAGATTCGACGCGGATTGTATGAGTGTTCGTATCCGTACGAACTATGTAGCGAGTGAGTAAGTGTCTAAGTGTGAGCCAAAGGGGCTTTCATTGGTGAGAGCCGTTTGCGGTCGGCAGCAGACTATGCGCGTGTACGTCTCCAACTTCAGGAAGGCGAGGGCCGCAATGGTGTCATGGTGGAAATTCTCAAAGGACGTAACTCTGACGGGATTGGAGGCGCAGCGTGTGATTGCGCTGAGGATGCTGAAACTGGCGCAAGGCGGACCCGCAGCCGCATCTGAAACCTCTCTTATGATGACCGAAAAAGCGCGTGCGTCGCTTGAGGCCGCTACGACACTCATGAACGGTGGCTCGCCCGAGAAAGTTGCTCCGCCGCTATCGCACCATCATGCGCGCCAATGAAAAGCGTCTCAGCCGCACGGCGCGCGTTTGATAGTTTGCCGCCGTGGTGGCGATGCGTCCCATACGCAATTAAACGGCTCGTGCGAGCGCCCGTCTCCGAATCTATAAGCTTAGATTGGGTGCTATAACCAACTGCATTAAGAGCGATGTTTCGTCCGACATTAGGAATTCTTCTGCCTTGCCGATCGCGTCGCCAATGACGAGGGGCGTGCTGCACTAAACCCGCATCTTTTCCATATTCGTCGTCGTCGCCGCCTGGCGTTCGTCGGCAGCAATGTTTGGCATTGGTCCTTTCGTGATGACATGGGCCACAAAATCGGCGACCCAGGCATCGAATACTTTCAGCGCTTGCTTGCTCTTTGTCAGTTCCGCGCCCTGATCATCAGCATAGTATTCGCCCGCGCCGATCGTCGCGCTTGCGAGTAGGTTGTCTGGTGCCTCTATGCCGCTGTAGCGGCACTGCCAGACCAGCGGATCGAAAGCATGCCGCGCCTTTTCGCCTTTAAAGATTTCCTTGTTGGGATCGAACCATGCCTTGTGCTCGTCCCTGATGAGCTTTGGCCGGCCGTCGTCACCAATGTCTGGCCCGCCTTCATCGCCGTAGGTGAAGAACGCGGCGGTGCGGCCCTCTAGATGGTTTTTGGAAAGTTCATGCCAGAGAGGATCGCGTTCCAGCGTCTGCGCTTTTAGCGTGTCCTTCTTGTCGATCAAATCCGGACGGGGATTGCCGCCATTCATACACACGAGGCGATCAAACATCAGCTTGAATCCCGTCGGCGGACCGTACCAATTCATGGGTCCGATGAACGCCCAGGCGTCCGCACGCGCGAACCGCCGATAGAGATCGAGATCCCACATCAGATCGGGCTGTTCTTCGCTCTTTGGCCCGTAGCAGTTGCAGGGCCAAACGCACAGCGGCGCCGCAGAGCTGACGCACCCATTGCACGGCTGGATGCGGGGCTTGCCATGCTCGTTGCCGATATCCTCGGTATCGATCTGCCAGTCCGACGGCAAATGCGCTGCCATACGCTGCATTAAGAGCCGCGCCTTGGAATCCATGCCTGGGCAAGAATGGAGTCTGCGCTGTGACCCCGCAATCACTAGGGCGCGAAGGGGACGTTGGCCTGAAGCTTCTATCGAAGCGGCAGGCTCATCGGGAGAAGCGTGTGGCGCGTTGAGAGCAAGTTTCGTCATCGGATCATTTACACTTCAGACGCCCGAAAGTTCCCGAATCTCGTTATCTATTGTGCCAATATGCCTTGAGATCAAACCCGGAGCACCAAAGTTGATTGCCAATAGGGTCGCGATCGCGAGCCCGCTTAAGCCGCCGTTGCGCTATCTGCGCACTGATCGCGCATCCGCGTGAGTTCTTCTTCGGGTAGCTTCTCGATACCCATATAGATGTTACGAGCTTCTTGATGGGCGCGGATAAGCTCGTCGAGCTTCGCCTGCAACGCTGCACCGTCGCGGTTTTGCGTATTCTGGATGAGGAACACCATCAGAAACGTAATGATTGTTGTTCCAGTGTTGATGACGAGTTGCCATGTATCAGAGTAATGGAATATCGGGCCCGTCACTGCCCAAGCGACGATCAAAAGACAGGACAGAACAAACGTCGCGGGCCGGCCTGATGCTTTTGCGATATAGCTTGAGAATTCCGTAAACGCTCGCGATAAAGGACCTGCGTGAACAGCATCCGCTGCGTGCTTTGCGGCCGCATTAGCGGCATCGACTGCCTGCTTCGAATCAAGTTTCAAATTTGCCTCCTTATTTTTTGATAATTGAAATCGCACCGCTTGCTTCCAGAACGATACGCTTGGCGTCACTGGCATCTTCAATACCCTCGCCGCGCAACGCTTCATGAAGATCGCATTCGGAAATCATGGTGCGCCGTAGCGCGGAAGTATCAATCTTGCCCATCGAACGCAAGTTCAACGGGTGCCCCTTCAACGATGCGCGATGCGACTTTGCTGCTTGCGACTAGATAGCCGAGCAGCACATGCAAGCATGTAAGAACCGCGGCTGCTGCCAAAGTGCCTGGAAGCGGCGCGCTGCCCGTCATCGCACGACCTAGCGCCGATCCAATTATGATCGACAAGATGACATCGACTGCCGACCAATCGCCGAATGTTCGCCGTCCGCTCATGCGCAGAAGAGCGAGACCGTAAAAGAAGATAAGAACTGCACGCGCGCATTCCTGCGCTAGCGAGACATGATTTTCGAGGCCAAAGAGGAGGTAGCAAAACTGCTCCATACTAGGCTCCCTTACGTATGGAAGGTTTGAGTTTCATATTTTCGAGCGTGATCCAGACCGGTGCATGATCGCTGGTTTTCTCCCATGATCGCGCAAACTTATCGACGCCAGATGATTTGAGGTGCTTGGTGAGATCGGGCGAGAGCAGGAGGTGATCGATGCGAAGGCCGGCATTGCGAGCGAAAGCGCCGCGGAAGTATTTCCAGAATGTATAAATACGTTCGTCAGGATGCAGTGTTCGAACTGCGTCATTCCAGCCTTGCCTGACGAGGTCAGCATAAGCTTTGCGCACTTCCGGACGGAAGAGCGCGTCGTCGCGCCAACGGTCCGGCGCATAGACATCTATATCGGTCGGCATCACATTGAAGTCTCCGGCAAGAATGACCGGTAACTTAGTTTTCAGAAGTTTTTTTTGCGTGCGCGTGCAAGCGGTCAAACCAAGCAAGTTTATATGTAAATTTGGGCCCAGGCGCCGGATTGCCATTGGGCAAATAGATGGACGCGATGCGCAGTCCCCTGATGTCTGCTTCGATGTAGCGGCTATGCAGATCGTCCGGATCGCCAGGCAGTCCGCGACGCGTTTCTTCCGGCGTACAGCCCTTGGCAAGAATAGCCACGCCGTTCCAAGCTTTCTGGCCATGCCAGATCATGCCGTATCCGGCCGATTCAAGTTCGGCTCGTGGAAAGCGCTCTTGTGGCGCTTTCAGCTCTTGCAAACATACAATGTTTGGTTCGGCGTCTTTTAGCCACCTCAACAACACCGGAAGCCGACCATTGACCCCGTTGACGTTATAAGTCGCGATTTTCAAAGTTTGGTCGCCTCGCGGGGAAGTCTATGTTCCATTGAAGAACGAAAGTGCGCCAATGCCCGTTCCACGGCGATTTTGGCGGCTCGTATAGACGGGGCTATTTTCCGACGGCGATGGCCTCTCATAACCCAGCCCCGATGACCCCTCAGCGTCCACCGGTAATCGGTGAGCGCAATTGCCGACCTCTAGAACGCAGTCGGACTGCGCACGAAGCCGTACTGACATCTCGCCGCGCTGGCGTTGGATAGCGAGCAATACCAGACCGGGGCTCAGCCAAGTGAGCCCAGGCGGCGCGCGCTGAACCTTTTACGCTGACAGGGGTTTCAGCTTGGGAACATTGGTGAAAACAGATGAATCTGACGGCTCTAGCTATCAACTGCACTCTTAAGAGCGGCAAGAAGCGATCTTCCACCGAAAAGCTGCTGAACGAGATTTGTGAACAGCTCGGCAAGCAATCTGTCCATTCAGAGATAGTGCGAGCGGCAGACTACAGCGTCCTGCCCGGCGTGGAGCACGATGAAGGCAAGGGGGACGAATGGCCCCAACTTCTGGAGAAGATCAAAGCTTGCGATATTTTCATTCTCGGAACACCAATCTGGCTTGGCCAACCCTCCAGTATCGCCAAGCGCGTTTGCGAGCGCATGGATGCCTTTCTCGACGACACGGACGAGCGAAAGCGCATGATTTCATACAACAAGGTCGCGTGTGTTGCGGTTGTTGGAAATGAAGACGGCGCGCACCACGTCTCAGCTGAACTTTATCAGGCACTCAATGATGTGGGCTTCAGCTTAGCGCCGGCCGCTTTGACGTATTGGGTAGGACTGGCGATGGGCGACACGAACTATAACGAACTCGATCACGCTCCTCGCAAAACCAGCGAGGCGACGGAAATGATGGTTCTCAACGCTGTCCATCTGGCCCAAGCTTTGAAGAGTTGTCCTTATCCAGGCAAGCAAAAATAACCAATGTATGAGCCAGCCTAAAATAAGGTCGCAACATAGCAGCCGACTACGCGTTGTATGAAACCTTGCGATAATTGATTGGTTTCTACTGGCACAAGGAATTCCAATGGCCGCCAGAAAATGGATGCAATTGCGCTGCTCACGGCAGGCCTTGCGAAGCCGGCAACGCCCTCGTTCACCGGCAAGAATCTCGCCTGACATGGGACGGGCGTCGTGAAAGCCCCCAAGACTTCTACGCCTCCTGCGCAGGATCGTGTCGCGGTTCTCGTGGATCGCCGCAATGCGAAGATGGCGCGATCTGCTCATGCTTACATGAGAGGGAATACGGTCAAATTCTACGACTGGCTTGAGACGACCTCAGGCAAATCCATTCCGATAGGTCCGCCGGTTTGGATTTGTGGCGACTGCCATGTCGGGAATCTTGGTCCCATAGCGAACATCGAAGGTCAGGTCGATATCCAGATACGCGATCTGGACCAGACAGTCATTGGAAATCCGGCCCACGATCTGATAAGGCTCGCGCTTTCGCTTGCGACCGCAGTCCGGAGTTCAGATCTTCCTGGCGTCACGACAGCCCGCATGATGGAAGAGATGGTCGTCGGCTATCGCTCGACCATGGCAGGTCGCAAGTCCCATTCAGTCCCGGGCAAAGATGCGGCGCCAGTTCAGCGTGTCATGCAGGAAGCCTTGCGGCGTCGTTGGAAAAACTTGGCCGAGGAGCGTATCCGCGACGTTCGACCCACCATTCCGCGTGGCGACAAGTTTTGGGAAATATCCAAGCCCGAGCGCAAAGCGCTTGTCGAGCTGGTGGCTTCTGAGGAATTGCGTTCACTCGTTACTGGACTTCAGAGCCGAGATGATCACTCCGAGATCGAACTCCTCGATGCAGCCTATTGGGTGAAGGGCTGCAGCTCACTCGGTCGGTTGCGCTATGCTGTGTTAGTTGGCGTAGGCGGGAAAAAGCACAAGTCAGGCGACATTTGCTTTCTCGACATCAAGGAAGCCACGACCGCAGCCGCACCCCGGTCCGCGAAGGCGTCTACTCCTCGCGACAATGCCCAAAGGGTTGTCGAAGGCGCCCGGCATCTCTCGCCGAACCTCGGTGATCGGATGCTTGCAAGCCGCTTGATGAATCGTTCAGTCGTGATCCGGGAGTTGATGCCTCAAGACCTCAAGCTTGAGATGGAAACATTGACACCTGAAGAAGCTGTGCATGCGGCGCGTTATCTCGCCTCAGTCGTGGGTGAGGCGCATGCGCGTCAGATGGACAGGTCTGGGAGACAGGAGTGGGCGAAGGCGTTTGAGAAGAGCCGGTCCAAAACGATTGATGCACCATCATGGCTTTGGACGAGTGTTGTCGATCTCGTCGCGATGCACGAAGGGGCTTATTTGGAACATTGCCGCCGGTATTCTCTGACGAAAGCCGCGTGAGCGTGTTCTCTTCGATAAAATGCCACTCTCTACGACAATTCCATTTCCGTGAGTTCCGCCCGGAACGAACTCTGCCATCCACGCTTACGTATATGGACGGCGCGAGAGCCAAGCCGGGGCTGGGCACAAACATCGTTCAAGCGCTGACCAGCCAACTGCAAGCACTCGTCAAAATATCTGACGCCAACCCGGGCACCATTGTATCTATCGCACATACGCAAATTGCCGCTGTTCAATCTGCGGGCGCAGCAGCTGCTGTCAGCGCAATATAATGCTTTGACAATCGGAGCGCATGAAGCACAGCAAGTGAGTGATCGGGAGATTTCTCGATGGGAAAACGAAGGTGGAGGGCTTGGTCCACAAGATCATAAATCTGCTTCGGTAATCCACCCGACGGAAATATCTCTGAACTCCTGCTGCCGTCTAGTGGGCGGAATGAAGAGAACGAAAATATTCTCTTCCATGCGGCCACAAAAGTGAGCTTCCTTGTGCGAGCTATTGCGGTAGCTCTTGGTCTGGCAGGGACCGCATTGATGTATTTCCGGTGAGAATTTCACTAGTATTGGGCGGTCTTAGCAGGCGCATCAATTTTCACGATCGCTCCGATTCTGATCGAGAGAGTCACTGGCATAGCTCGACGCCATAGATCGGAGCTTTTGACAAGATCGAAGGGTTGGGAGAACCCAAAATCCTAGGGGTGCTTTGGGAGCCGAGGTTTTGTTTGGGCCTGACCCCGTCGTCAGTTCGAGCTGCCGAAACTTAGCGGCTTCGCATTTTAGGCTTGTCCCTAGCGAGGAATCTCAACCTTAAGCGTTGGGTCTTCCGAAGCCGTTCTAGGATCTGGCTCCAAAGGCAATTTTGGAACCTCTCCCTTTAGTACCTGTGGACCACTCACCTGTTCAGATTGTTGCGGAAGACGTATGTGTATGGGCTGTTTTTTAGATGACACGACGAACCTCCGGTTGTCCGCGTCACAACGGACACATAGAAACGGTCCGACGCTACGAAGGGTTCCGAGAGCCTAAATTTGCCTTCCCAGCTCTCGTCAGTTCGCTAGTGATCTCGTCGATTTCTGCGATCTCTCGGCGGCATTGATCGTGACAGATATCAGCATCGATGGAACGCTTGGTTGGACGCATTCGCGCGCCATATCCTATCCTAACGGGTTCTTGACGGGGCGTCGATGCCGGCGCTTTTTGGCTATCCGGCACTTTACCGCCGAACTGCGCGGGATACGGCGGCGGCGCTTCGGCGTTGTCGGCGTGAGCGATATTCGCCGGCGACAGCAAATTGTGCTGGTACGGATGGTCGGTCCATAAGAGGAGCAAAAAAATGGCGAGGGAATCTTTAGTGCCGGGTCTGCGGAGGCCGGTGTATGTCTTCTTTGTCGGGCTGGGTGGGGCGTTGCTCATGGCCGCTCTGTTCACCGACTATATGTATTCCAACAATTCGCTCATGCAGTGGTCGAATTTTTCCGCCTGGCTGATCCTCGGTGGTCTGATGCTCGCACTGGTGTCGGCGATCGTCCTGGCGATCGAGCTTCTTCTGCATCGAACAGGGCCGATCCGCTGGCTCGATTTCGGAATACTGGCTGTCGCGGCCGTGCTCTCGATATTCAATGAGTTCATTCACACGCGCGATGGATGGACCACCGTTGTGCCGACGGGGATCACCTTGTCGGCTATCGTCACCGTTCTTCTGGTGGTGGCGGGCTTCCGCGGTTGGACAGTCACGGAAGTCAAGGCGGGAGAAGGCCTATGAGCGCGGCGCTGAAAAGAACAACCACGGTATTCGCGACAGCTCTGCTGCTGGCCTCTTGCGACGGCAAGGGCGGCGACCCCGCCAAGCAGTATGGGCCCAATCCAGTCCTACCCGAACCCCAGCAATATCTAATCCCGCCGATGAGCGTTCCTCAGGCCGTCGGTTGGAAGCCCGGAGAGACACCGACGGCTTTGGCCGGTCTTCGCGTCCAGGCGATGGCGAACGGGCTTTTGCATCCGCGTATCGTTTATCCGCTTCCCAACGGCGACATTCTGGTCGTCGAGAGCAACAGCCCGGGTACCAAACCGTTCCGGCCCAAGGACTACATACAAGGCAAAGTCAAAGCCCGCGCCGGCGCCGGCGACAAGGGCGGCAATCGCATCACCTTGCTGCGCGATGCCAATGGCGACGGCGTGCCAGAGCTCAAGACAGTGTTGGTAGATCAGCTTCATTCGCCCTATGGAGTCGTCTGGGTGGCGGGCACGCTCTACGTCGCCAACACCGATGCGATTCTCGCATTTCCCTTCACGCCGGGTCAGACGAAGATCACCGCGCCGGGCGTCAAGCTGACCGACTTGCCGGCAGGCCCCATAGATCATCACTGGACCAAGGCGATGGTCGCCAGTCCCGATGGCTCCAAGCTCTATGTGGGTGTCGGTTCCAACAGCAATATCACCGAGAATGGGATGGCTGTCGAAGAAGGCCGCGCGGCGATCTACGAGGTCGACAGGGCGACCGGCGCCAAACGCATCTACGCGAGCGGAACGCGCAACCCCACCAATCTCGCAATCCAGCCGGGAACGGGCAAGCTGTTCGCCGTCGTCAACGAGCGCGACGAAATCGGCCCCGATCTCGTTCCCGACTATCTGACATCGATCAAGGAAGGTGCGTTTTACGGCTGGCCCTACAGCTACTGGGGGAGCCATGTTGACGTCCGCGTTCACCCGCAGCGGCCGGACATGGTCGCCAAAGCGATCAAGCCCGACTACGGGCTAAGCTCGCACGTCGCAACGCTTGGCGTAGCGTTCAGCAAAGGCCAAACGTTGTCTCCGCTGTTCGCGGACGGCGCGTTTGTGGGCGAGCATGGCAGCTGGGACCGATATCCGTTGAACGGCTATCAGGTGATCTTCGTGCCGTTCGTGGATGGAATGCCCAAAGGTGACCCAATTCCGGTGGTAACGGGCTTTCTCGCCACCGATCATCACACGGTCCGCGGGCGACCTGTCGGTGTGGCGCTCGATCGCACCGGTGCGCTGATCGTTGCGGACGATGTAGGCAATACTGTTTGGCGCGTGAGTACTTCACGGCAATAACTTGGTGTACACGTAGCCAAATTCTCTGAAGCCGGCTGAGCGGATTTTGTTGTAAGCGTACTGAACGTGTGCGTCGGCGCCAAGCCATCTACGCGCAGTACTATTGCCGGTTCCTCATTTGCCATAGTTCCCATTGTGTAGCGAAGAAAGGGAGGCCAAACAGGACCATAAAGTAAACTGCTAGAAAAAGCGCGCTGCTAGTCCAAATCGACCAATCCCATTTGAACGACACGAATGCATCGACTGACAATGCCACAACAAGTGCGATTGTGCGTTCCACTTTTTCCATCGGGTCTAAGCTCGCGAATCAAATCGTGTTGGGATCATCACAATTCTTACGGTCGAAACTGGCTGTTCTGAGCCAGCAACAGAGTGTCTGCCCGACACAAACGGGAGGAGGGTGATCGTGCAATTGGTCCAGACCTCAAGCACGCCATAGCTCAATAGTTCTACAGCACGCTTAATGCAAAGATCGCGGAGCGCGCTGAGTGTTGTCGTAAAGTACGCTATTGCCGCCCCGCTTGGCCCACAGCATTGCGTTCCGCCTATGGAACGCACCATCGTGACTCATCCTTGCCTCGCTGTTCACGAGTACTCCAAGCGCGACGTACTTTTTTGCTTCCATTGGGATAATCCGCCGACCGAAAAAGTCAGTATTCGCGCTGAACAATTTTTGTGGAGCGTTATCGCGCCTTAGCCGTTGAACATTTGAGGCTAGGTGCGGGAAGTGCGGCGATGCGTTGGATCATCAATGGTGCAGAAGTCAATGAAACGATCGATGTCCGAACCTCGCTCTTAGACTTCTTAAGAGAGCGCTTGCACCTTTTCGGAGCCAAAAAAGGCTGCAATCAAGGCGCCTGTGGCGCTTGCACGGTGCTCGTTGATGGCGAGCGCATCAACAGCTGTCTCGCCTTAGCGGTGCAATATCGGAGCCGGGAGATCACCACGATTGAGGGGCTTGGCGCGCCGGGATCGCTCCATCCGCTTCAGAAAGCGTTCGTCGAGCATGACGGGTTCCAATGCGGCTATTGCACGCCGGGACAGATCTGCTCCGCCGTAGGGATGGCGGCTGAATTGGCGCGGGGCATCCCCAGTTTCGTGACGGAGGACGTCAGAAAGCTGGACGTCACGCTCACGGCCGGACGAGCTTCGCGAACGCATGAGTGGTAATCTGTGCCGCTGCGGCGCCTATAATGGCATCGCTGACGCGATCAAGGAAACTTACGGCGCGGCCGCGAAGTCCGCCAAGCGCGAGGCGGCGTAATGACACCTTTCCTTTATGAGCGCGCCGCAGATTCGAAAAGCGCCTTGGAGCTCGGCATGCGCGATGGCGCCAAATATCTCGGCGGCGGCACCAATCTCGTCGACCTGATGCGCGAGATGATCGAGCATCCGGCCACGCTGGTCGATGTTAGCGGTTTGTCTTGCAAGATCGAGGATGTAACCGAAGGCGGACTGAAGATCGGTGCGGGTGTGAAGAATACCGCCGTCGCCGCCGACCGCCGCGTGCGTGAGCGTTTCCCGATGCTGGCGCAGGCGATCCTTGCCGGCGCTTCGGCGCAGATCCGGAACATGGCGACGGTGGGAGGCAATATCCTGCAGCGCACGCGCTGTATATATTTCTACGACGACGCCGCGCGCTGCAACAAGCGTGTGCCTGACAGTGGCTGCGACGCCATCGACGGATTCAATCGCAATCACGCAATCTTGGGTGCCTCGCCCTCCTGCGTGGCGACGCATCCTTCCGACATGTGCATCGCGCTGTCGGCGCTCGATGCGACGGTGACGGTCGTGGGCCGCAATGGTGAGCGCGAGATTCCGCTTATCAATCTGCATCGTCTTCCGGGCATGACACCTCAGATCGAGACCTTGCTCGAAGCCGGCGAGCTCATCACCGCGGTGACGTTGCCGCCGAACAACTTCGCGGCGTGCTCCAGCTATCGCAAGGTGCGCGACCGCGCGTCATATGCGTTCGCGCTCGTATCCGTGGCTGCGGGACTCGAGATGGATGGCGACATCGTCAAGGATGTCCGCCTCGCGCTCGGCGGCGTCGCGCACAAGCCTTGGCGAGCGCATATCGCCGAATCCGCGCTTAAAGGTGGTCCGATCACGGATGCAACGCTTCACCAAGCGGCATATGCGGAATTGGCGGCTGCCAAAGGGCTGCGCGATAACGCGTTCAAGATCGAGCTCGCCAAGCGCGTGATCGTAGACAGTCTCTCTAAGCTGGCACAGGTAGCACGATGAGCGTCGTCAAAGATGCGGTGCAGGCCGTTATGAAGAAAGCCGTTGCGCTTGCGCCGGACAGCTTCATCCCAGGCGGCCGTCCCGACCCCCTTATCCACCACAAACACGGCTTGATCGGTGCGCCGATCTCGCGCCTCGACGGTCCGTTGAAAGTTTCCGGCAAGGCAAAATTCGCCGCGGAGTTTCCTCTCGAGGGCATGGTCTATGCCGCGGTATTGCATTCCACCATCGCGCGCGGACGGATTGCGGCATTGGACACAGTCGAAGCCGTGGCCGCGCCCGGCGTCGTTCTGGTGATGACGTACGAGAACGCGCCGCGTCTTCATCCCATGCCGCCGTTCATGAGCCAGCCCAAGGCGGCGGGCGGTGACGACGTCCCGATCATGCAGGACGATCAGGTGCATTGGAACGGTCAGCCGGTCGCGCTCGTGCTCGCCGAGACGCAAGAGCAAGCCGACCACGCGAAATCACTGATCCGCGTTACATATGTGCCCAGCCATGGAGTCACATCTCTGGCGGAAGCCAGGGCCAACGGAAGCGAGCAGGGTGTCTTCCAGGGCGAGCCGCTGCATCTCGACCTCCATCACGCCGAGAAGAAGCTTGCGGCAGCGCCGCATAAAATCGACGTCCGCTACACGACACCGCGGCACAACCACAACCCGATCGAGTTGCACGCTGCTACGCTGTTCTGGGATGGCGCCACCTTGCGCATCCATGACGCGACACAGGCGGTCGATCACACGGCGTGGACGATGTCACAGGTCTTCGGCGTGAAAGAAGAGCAGGTGCACGTCACCTCACCCTATGTCGGCGGTGGGTTCGGCAGCAAAACGCTGTGGCAGCATCAGATTCTCGCAGCCGCCGCGGCGAAACTGGTGAATCGGCCGGTGCGGATCATGCTTTCGCGCGAGGGCGTCTATCGCATCGTCGGTGGCCGCACGATCACTGAGCAGCGGGTCGCCATCGGTGCTCAGGACGATGGCCGTTTCGACGCCATCATCCACACCGGAACGGTGGCGATGACACCGCACAACAACATGCCCGAGCCGTTCATCCTGCCGGCGCGCAGTGCCTACGCAGCCGAGAGCTTCCTGCTCGATGTGCAGACCGTAAAGATGAACATGGTCGCGAACACATTCATGCGCGCGCCGGGCGAATCCGTCGGGACGTTCGGCTTGGAGTGCGCCGTCGATGAGCTGGCGCATGCGATGGGGCTCGATCCGATCGAGCTGCGCCTTCGCAACGAGCCTGAGAAGGATCCGACGAGCGGTCTGCCGTTTTCATCGCGCCTCATCGCCGATGCTTGGCGTCAAGGCGGGGAGCGTTTTGGTTGGGCGAAGCGCAAAGCGCCGGGCGCGCTTCGCGAAGGCGAATGGCTCGTCGGTATGGGCTGCGCTACGGCAACATATCCTTACTACCGTATGCCCGGCGGTGCCGCACGGATCACGCTGACGCGCGAGGGCCACGCAACAGTGGCAATTTCCGCTCACGAGATGGGCATGGGTACAGCAACAGCGCAAACGCAGGTGGCCGCGGAACGACTGGGCTTGACGATGGATCAGGTGACATTCGACTACGGCGACAACAAGTTTCCCGGCACCGTGTTGGCGGGCGGCTCTCAGCAGACAGCTGCGATAGGCGCGGCTGTGAGTGCCGCATATCGCAAGCTGGTGGAGACGCTCTTGAAACTCGCCGGCAATGATTCTCCGCTTGCGGGCCTGAAGCCGGATGAAATCGGCGGGCTAAATGGCGGGCTCTGCAAGCTCGAAGACCCGACGCTTCATGAGAGCTATGCGTCGATTCTCAACCGCGCGCAGAAAGACTCGGTGACCGCCGAGGCTGAAGCGCCGTTGCCGTTGGAGTTACAGCACTGGTCGATGCACTCCCACGGCGCGATGTTCTGCGAGGTAAGGGTGAACACAGTCACCGGCGAAATCCGCATCAATCGCTTCTTAGGCGTGTTCGATTGCGGCCGCATCCTGAATGCCAAAACGGCGCGCAGCCAGTTTCGCGGGGGCATCATCATGGGACTGGGTCTCGCCTTGATGGAAGAGACCCAATTCGATGAGCGAACAGGGCGTATCATGAACCCGTCGCTCGCCGAATATCACGTGCCGGTGCAAATGGACGTGCCGGAGATCGATGTCATATGGCTGGACGAGCCAGACCCGCATACGCCGATGGGCGCGCGCGGCGTCGGCGAGATCGGCATCACGGGCGTCGGCGCGGCGGTGGCAAATGCGGTGTTCAACGCAACCGGAAAGCGCGTTCGCGACCTGCCAATCACGCTGGACAAGCTGCTTTGATCCGTCGCGTGATTAGTGGCTGACCCGTCCAGACGCTCCATACTCGCCGCGTTGGCGGGCAACGTCGCGGTCGCTGCGATAAAGCTGGTCGCATTTGTTATCAGCGGCAGCGCTTCCATGCTGGTGGAGGCTTTCCACTCCATCATCGATACGGCGAACTCTGGACTGTTGCTGCTGGGCATGCATCTCAGCAAGCGCCCGCCCGATGAGAAGCATCCCTTCGGCTATGGAATGGATTCGTTCTTCTGGACTTTCGTTGTGGGGATGCTGATCTTTGCCGCCGGTGGCGTCGCATCCGTTTATGAAGGCGTCCAGAATCTTCGCCATCCCGAACCGATAGGGCATTTGTCGCTCAATTTGGTCATTCTAGCACTGTCCTTCTTGTTCGAAACGCTTTCCTTCCTCGCGAGCTGGCGAGAGTCGGAACGGGGACGGCCCCAACTTTCCCGCCGACGCTATCGCCGCGTGACGCTCGCGCAATTTATACATTTCAGTCCCGACCCCGGCGTGTTTGAAGTCCTCGCGGAAGGCATCGCCTCTTTGCTCGGTCTTGTGCTCGCTACCCTAGGCGTGGTTGGCGCAGCTGTTTTTGGCTGGGCTTGGGCGGATGGTGTTGCGGCATTGGCGATCGGACTCTTGCTGATTGTACTGGCCGGAATCGTGCTTCACGAAAGCAAAAGCCTGTTGACGGGCGAAGCGGTCTCGCAAGTTATTCTAGATGGTTTGCGGGAAGTTCTGACATCGGACAAGCGCGTAACAAAGGTGGATGAAGTCCTGAGCATGTATCTTGGTCCCGACGAAATCCTGCTCGCCGCAACGCTGGAATTTCAGGAAGGCGTGTCGGCGCGAGAAGTCAGCGATATCTCCGACGATGTTGTCCAAAAACTCCGTGAAATCGAGCCGCGCGTGACAAGGTTGTTCCTTCGCGCCGACGGTAAAGGGTAACGCCATGAAAGTTGCCACCTATAACGTCAACGGCGTGAACGGGCGGCTGCCGGTACTTTTGCGGTGGCTGAAGGAAGCGCAGCCCGACATCGTCTGCCTGCAGGAGCTCAAAGCGCCGCAGGAGAAATTTCCGCTGTCGGATATTCAAAAAGCGGGCTATGGCGCGATCTGGCACGGTCAGAAGTCTTGGAATGGTGTTGCTATTCTCGCTCAGGGCTCCGACCCGGTTGAAACGCGGCGCGGGCTGCCGGGCGACCCTGAGGATCTGCAAAGCCGCTACTTGGAAGCCACGATCAAAGGCCTGACTATCGGCTGTCTCTATCTGCCGAACGGCAATCCTGCGCCGGGCCCTAAATTCGATTACAAGCTCGCGTGGTTTGGGCGTCTTCAGAAGCACGCCAAAAAGCTTCTTGCGAGCGGCGAGCCTGTGATCCTGGCGGGCGACTACAATGTCATGCCGACCGAGCTCGACGTATATAAGCCGGAACGCTGGCTTGACGACGCATTGTTCCGACCGGAAGTGCGTGGTTCATACAAAAAGATTGTCGATCAGGGATGGACGGACGCGTTGCGAAAGCTCCACCGGGGTGAGCGCATCTATACTTTCTGGGATTATTTCCGGAATGCTTATGCGCGGGACGCCGGCCTTCGCATTGATCATTTCCTCCTCAGCCCCGCGGTTGCCAAGCGACTCGTTGCCGCCGACGTGGATCGCGAGGTACGAGGCTGGGAGAAGACCAGCGACCATGCGCCCGTCTGGATCGAACTTTGCGAATGGAAAATCCAAACCCGCGAAGGCTCCAAAAAGAGCGGTGCGCTGATGGCACGCAAACTCAAGACCTTTGTAACGACCGGCGGCTTTTATGAGTTGGCTGTGGCCGCACCTTCCATGAAAGCGGCGGCGAAATTGCTTGGCGTCAAAAGCAACGCGTTCTCGCAAGGCTTTGCGTATGAGGCGGACGATGCCGCGATCAAAGCGGCCACGATGGAGCAGCCCGGCGTTCTATTGCGACGGGCGGTCGGCACGAAAGGAAGGTTCGCCGAAAGCGCCGACCTCCCGAAATTATCAGCACTGGAAGGTGCGATGAAGCAGAAGCGGGCCGTCGAACCGCGACATGCGCCCGCCATTGCAAAGAAGCAGAGAGCGGCGAAGCCTAAGGAGGCTGATACTGCGGCGAGCCGCAAGGCAGCCGAACTCTACGATCTCGCGGAGAAGCGGCGAGAGCGCGAGGAGCGGCAGGCCACCGCGAAACTTGAGAAGGAACGAGAGCGTCAGGAACGAGCAACCGAAAAAGCGCAAGCCGCGCTCGATGAAGCCCGCTCGCGGCACAAAGAGCAAGCAGCCGATATAAAAAAGCAACGCGATGCGCTGGACCGCAAGGCGCGCCTTGAGGATGAGCACTGGGATGACGAAGAACGGAAACTGAAAGCGGCGCTACGGCGCGCGGAAGAAGACTGATGGACTGCAGAAGATAGTGCAATTGCTCGGAAGCGCCCTGAGTGTGCCTTCCATCGATAGTGCAATTCTGTACAGATATCCTAACTTCAACAGTCACCAAACTCCCTGAACGCGCGTAAGCATGAAGTCGCTTTTCGAGGATCGTATCGGCGCGCGCGACTTCCTGAAGCTTGTTTCGAAAAGGCTTTAAGTAGGCCCTGCGATTGCCCTCGTGTCCCACGTCTGCTTTGCGTCTCCATGGGAACATTCGGCCGACGTTTCGTAAATATCTGGCGGGCTGGACGAGGGCCGCGCCTGTGCCTTGAGGTGCGTTCTGGCAGAATCCGCCCACAGTGTGCGGATGACTCGTTTCAGGGTGGCGCGAGAGCTTTTGTTGTCACTCTTTTTCGCGACCTGACTGCTGCCCCGATCGCGAATGGCCGGCTCTATTTCGAACTCAGACTGAACACCACGCCATTGTCATCAGCACCACCGTAGGCAGTGGCGCCGTAAAGCTTGCCCCGCCTTTTGGCCAGTTTGCTGATGGAAGTCGAACCATCGGTCCCTGCAAACCTGTGCAGGACCGTTTCGGTCCCGCCAGCAATATCAACTTTGTAGATAGTGCCATAATTATTGGAATCGCCGCCGGCACTGGTGGCGCCGTACAGGGTATCCTTTATGCGCAGGACATCGCCTTGGGGGCTTGCGCCATCGGTCCCACCTGCGAAGCTATACAGTGTGGTCAAGGTTCCGCTAGGCGCCAGGCTGAAGACGGTGCCGACACCCGTTCGCTCCCGCCATTCTCGGCCGTGCCGTAGAGAGAGTGCCTGACCTGTCGCGCTCGAGCCCCGCCGACGGGATTGGCCCCGTCGTTTCCGCCGGTGAAGCTATAGAGGGGTAGTGGAACTGTCCGCCAGACTGGATTTCGAACACGGTTGCCGTTGGTGTCGCTCCCGCCCGCCTTCGGTCGTGCCGTAAATGTTACCGGCGCGGTCCTGAATCAGGCTGCATTCCGGATAGGCGCCGTCGGTGCCGGCAAAGGTATGCAGCACTTTGAACTTTCCACCAGCCCGTATACTCGAAGACCTCGCCCTGATTGTTGGGCCCCCCCCATCGGTGGTGATCCCGTAAAGATTGCCCGCGTTGTCGCGGAGCAACTGCCCGACCGGCTGACTACCGTCGGTGATAACCGAATTTGTGCAGCACTTTGTATTTGCCGCTCGCGCTGTATTCCCAGATGGCGCCGCAGCCGCCATCGCAATTGACGCTGCCTCCACCACCGTTGGTCGTGCCATAAATATTCCCGGACCTTATCGATCGTTGGCTGCGATCGGGGGGAACGCACCATCGTTTCCATTACCGAAGGAGCGAACGATCGTCTCGGTTCCGGTCAGGCGCAATTCTGAACAGTGTGCCGAGGTCGTAAGCGCCGCCCACATAGGTGACGCCATAAATGTCGCCCGCGTCATCGAAGGTCAGGCCGACCAGAGGAGTGCCACCGTCACCAGGGCCACCAGCAAAATCGTGTGAATCACGGTAAAGCCCCTGCCTTTGCCGAGGCGGCCGAATGGGGAAAACGGCCAACGCCACGGCGGAGCCGAGCAGCGCGCCACGAACAGGTCACAATTCGAAAGCATCGGGTCAACTCCTTGAGATGACGACCACCTGGATTCAGTAGCCGCGATTGGGGCGCTCATGCAACGGCCCAACCCGCGCGGGATTTGAATGGTGACCCGAGTCGGCCAACTATACGAAGTATGGAACCTCTAAGAGATCGAAGATCAGGGCCACATAGAGAAGATATTTGAGAGAAGCTCCTTCGGGCCAAATCGAACCATACCAAATAGACACTCAACTTAAGCTTCAGGAGACCGTAACGAGGTAGAGGTCCGTTTCCTCTAACGCTGCCCTTTGCTCTGGTCGTTGAGGGCTATTGGTCTTCAGAATATCGATCAAGGCGCGCGGCGGCTCACGAGGTCACTATTGATACTTGCCTGTTATCGATAGCGCCGGCGCCGCGCAAACATCCCACCGAAATCGAACGTGTTTGGAAATAAGCTGTTTTCTCGTCATATCTTTACCGAAACCGCAACGCTGTCGAACGGATGTTTGGCAGGATCAAAGACCTCCGAAGGATCGCCACCCGCTACGACCGCTTTGCCCAGACCTTCCACGCGGCCGTCTGCATTGCCGCCATGATCTGTTATTGGTTATGGGTCCCCAGCCCTAACAGTAGCGGAATGCCTTATGCCTATACCCTACCGCCTCCTTGTCGGAATGACGACCGCGTCCCTGCTGACGAGGGTGTTTCGTGGCGTGTGATGGCTATCGTTTGCAACGAATTTCTGGCTGGGCGAAAGGGCGCAATTCTATTTCGACAATGCGATTGCTGCTCGCGACACGCGGGTAGCCGCCGTCGAACTGAGAAATGCAATGCTAACAGCAGAGTTCAGTCAGCGGGGCTTCATCATTACCGGCAACGAGATTTATCTGGCGCCGTATCAATCCGCGAAGACCCAGGCGCAGCGTCAACTGCTCGCGCTAGAGGGGTCTGCTGCCATCTTACCCCAACTCCGATTTGGCAATGCAACGCCTCACCACGATCCTTTCCGACAAGTTTGGGGAACTCGATCGAACAATAGAACTAAAGCGAGACCAACGGACGAGGACGTCCTTGCCAGTCTTTCGAACCAACAGCGGGCCAAAGCCCTCAGTGACGAGGCCAATGTTTTTATCTCCGGGATCATCGTGAAAGCCGACGAACGGCTCACATCGGGCGTCGTCTGAACAACGCGCTAACGCTGGATGGCTTAGGCTTGTCTCAGGTATTGGCGCGTTCGTGATCGTCGTCGTCATTGGTGGCGCAGCCATCAGTATCGTAATCTATACGAAAGAGCTTCGCGAAACCCGTGACCAGGTCACTGTACTGAACAAAGAGCTTGAACATCGGGTGGTCATGCGCACCGCCGACCTAGCGCAAGCGCGTGATCGAGCCGAAGTGCTGCTATCCGAGGTCAATCACAGAGTCGCTAACAGCCTGTCTCTCGTTTCGTCGCTTGTGACCTTGCAGTCAAAGGCTCTCAATGATCCAGCCGCCAAGGCCGCTCTTGCAGAAACGCAGAAGCGCAATCTTCGCCATCTCGCTTGTCCATAAACAACTTTACAGCTCTGCCGATGTGCGCGCAGTTGCTTTGGACGAGTATTTAAACCCGCTTCTTGATCATCTTCGCACCATCCCTGATCGGCTTAGGCCATGGTCTGACTTTATCGTTCGATATCGAACGGGTTATGCTCGAAACCGATTTTTGCATCAATCTTGGAGTGGTGCTTACAGAGCTCGTCACAAACGCATTTAAATATGCCTATCCCGACGGAGTAGGGGAAATCCGTATCCGCCTCAGAAGACTTCCAGATGACCAAGCTGAGTTACGTCATCGAGGACGACGGTATTGGCCGGGCCGGATGGGGGTACCTGCCAAGGGCACAGGCGTTGGTAGCAAGATCATCAATGCGATGTGTACAAGCATGGGCGCACAGATCGATTATCGCAACCTCCAGCCTGGTACAGCTGCCCACCTAAGATTTTCGTCCAAGGCACGACGCTCTGCCGCGGCATAATAATCGTGATATTACGAAGAACGCTCGGTTACTGGCATAGGAACTGCCACCGGACTACCCGCCTATCGGCGTGGTGAGACCAGATAAGGTATTGCATGGCCTCCGGCCAAAACGAGATTGCATGGTGTCCGACGATGTTGCGGACACTCTTACTCGTGATTGCCATGATACCGGGCCCTTCTTTGGCCCAGGTGCAAGATCGTGCGCCGGGCCTCACGAAGCGAACCATATTCAGCACCTTCAACGCTCACGCCCCGGCATGCCGTTCACCTTCAGTCTTAGAAAGGCGCTGACTTACGTCCAAGAGAACGAGCGCGACTTCCTGCAAGGGCTCGACCACGGCTTGTCGCTGGCCGCCAAGGACCGCGGATTGGGAATACAACAGAGTTGTAGTCGAGAACGATGTCGCCAAAGCGATTGAGCAGCTACAATTGCTTTAAAGCCTCAAAAGTGGCGCCCGTAATTGGAACCTCATCGGATCCAATAGCCATCAGCCACAAACTCCAGGAGGTAATCTGGTCAGGGGCCTTTGTTGGCTACCGTTATGCCTCCCCCCGCAACGCTGCTTCTCAATGCTCCGCAATTATGCGACGGGGAGGAGGTGCTGACCGACGCGGCGATCGCTTACCATAAAAGCCAAGCTTCACGGCAAGGCGCATGTGGTTCTGCTTACTCAAGATACCATGCAGTACTTGTCGCCCAGGTTTCAGGCGATGCGCGACGGCCTCGATAAGCTTCCAGGTGTCACAATCGTTGCGGATTATAGCGCGCGAAACCGGTCAGCAAAGACGGAGGCTTCGCCACCATGAAAACCATTCTCCTTGCCAGCCCGGATATAGACGTCGTTCTGGGCGCCGACGCGTCGTGCTCGGCGCATTGAAAGCGTTGCGCGCGGCCGGCAAGGATCGGCCCTGGACCAATTCTTGGGTGGCATCGTTGGCGAGCCAGATGCGGTGACAGAGATCAAAAAGGGCACAAGTCCCTATAAAGCAAGTATCGCTCTGGCCTCGCCTGTTTTCGGCTACGCGATGGGTCAGTTTGCAGCCGACTGGCTAATGGGCAGAAGTATACCGCAAGCGATGGATATTCTTCCCAGTGCCTCACCAAAAATAACATCGCGCAATATGAGGTGGACGTAGCCCGATCCGGCATCTGTCTTTAGAGACTCGGTGCGCAGAGATAAGTACCTCAAGATGTACGGCAACATCTGCTACGGACACTCGCGACCAGTACGTAAACTTTCTTGGTCATCAGAGCAGAAGTAATTCGCTTCCATGAGGCGGACCAGTTTCACTTCCCTTCATCCCTTTGTGCGCTTAAGAAAAGCATCATGGGCCGCACGATCGCCATTCCTCTCATCCGATGATTCCGTGTCCGCAACTGAGAGAACCGTTGTCAGGAGCGCGACGCGTTTTATGGGTCGGCAGAGTTGGCTGCCCGATAATTTAGGAATTATAGATAGGACCGGCGGCGCGTGGTGAAGCTGCCTCGCGATAATTCCGATCATATTTGGCCAGCGGTTTTTCGTAGACGAATTATTCCCATACGCCCGCGCGCTGAACATGACCGAAAGATCGCGGTCACCTGTTTCGAATGTTTTTCCAATGTCCGATGTGGTGAAACTGCGGCCAGTATTCTCATAAAATCCGCCGCTAAGTTGAAAGCAGATTGCGCTGCGACGCAAAGTCCGGCGCAATGTCCTCGTCGCCGTCAGCCATGCATCACCCGCGCAAGTTCGGATTTTTCCACCGGCGTTAGATCGAGTTCGGATGCGGATAGCAAACTGCTTCTTCGCATCGTCGCGCTTGCCCGACCACCACAGCGCCTCGCCCCATTTGAGATGCAGGCGGCCCCAGTTCGAGCGCGTACTTGTTCGCTTCCTCGAATTCGCGAGCGCGAGATCGGAGCGGCTCTTCGCGATCAACGCTTCGCCCCACATCTCCAATGGATCGGCGAGCGCGGGCCTTTCTTGTGGGCGGCCTCGAACTTCGCGATCGCGCCATCGAGATCGCCTTTCGCGAGCAGTACCCGTCCCCAATCGTAATTAGCCCACGGGAATGGACGGCGCGGCTTGGACGGCGCGCGCGAACCAATAATCCGCGCCGCGCCATTTCTTTTCACGGCGTCGATGTCGGCGCGGTTGCGCAGGCAGCTGTAGCAATCTGGCGGCGTGCGATCGATCAACGCCGTGCGCAGCCTTCGGATCACCACTTTCGGCAATCGCGCGAGCGGCATAGGGCCAGACCTGGCTCTTCAACGAGATGTCCACATAAAGCTGGCTGTAGCCGGGAAGGGTCGTGAGTTGCCGTGTCGTCCGCTCGGCCGCGGGGTAGGCGGCCACGACAGCGGCCCCAATCGCCCGACCAGTAATCCGCTTGCAACCGCGCGCCCAGCCGCGCGGTCAGCGTGCCTATCTGTCCGCCGACGATCCCCCTCACTGTTCACCGGCGGAAGATCGCGCCACGCACGGCGCATGTCCGCCGGTCCGGTGAAGCTGCGCCAAGGTGACGATGCTCAGCTGACGCATATGCCTTCGACGCTGCCGTAGAAATCCGGAAGCATTTGCGCCTCCTCGCTGTCATGGAGCGAAGCGCCGAATCGTCGAGCACGTTCTTCAGCGTCGCCTTGTCGTACAGCAGCAGGATGCGCGCCGCGCGCTCGTTCATCTCGCCCTTGCCCGCTTCGAACAGGGCGATGGCGGCTTTGAGATCGCCGACCGCTTTCTCATCGTGACCGAGAGAGGGTCGGAGCCGGCGAGGTTGTTCCACGCGAGCGCGAAAGACGGATCGAGTGCGAGCGATTTCTCCTGCTCGATCATGGCCTGGCGGGGGATCCATCGTATCGGCTAGTGACGCCAAGCCCGCATGGCCCCAGACGCGTTCGTTGGGCGACCCGCTTTCGACAAGCTCCTCCAGGATCGCGCGCGCCTTCTCGAGGCCGCCATTCGCGCTCTGCGTCTCATCCTCATAGACCGCGTAACGGTAAGGCTGCGTGCGCTCGTAGATATTCTCCGCCGCCTGCTGCATCAGCGCGTCGATATCGGCCTCGGCGCCCGTGACGGTGGGTGCCGGGATCGCCGCCGCTGCGCGCGGTGACCGCGATGCTGCCCTTGCTACGGTAGATTTCGCCGGTGATGTGTGTCTGGTGGCCGAAGCGGTCGACCAGATAGCGATAGACCTCGCCGATCGAGACGCCGGTGTCGGGAAAATCTCGACTTGATGTCGTTGCCCCAATTGTTGGAATAGGACGCGGCCGGCCGCGCGGATCCCGTCGCGGCCTGCATCGCCGAAAGCTTGTCCTGCAGCTTCGCCGCCGCTGCCTGTCCGGTGAGGCCGCTATTCGCCAGGTCCGGCGGCACGGAAAACGCCTCGATCACCAACCCGTCCTCATGCGCCGCCGACCACACCGCGCCCGCGATGATAAAAAGGACGGCGGTGAAAATCGCCGCCAGCGCGAGTTCGAAGCCAAGTTTCAACATGTCGGACAGGTGGTGCAGGCGCAGCGACCGGTGCCGCAACCTGTCCTCGCGGCGCAGATCCTCCGCCTGAAGCCGCGCCAGCGCTGCCTGCTCCTTGGTGAGAATGATCTGCTCGTCAAGAAACGCATCAGCCTTGGCGGCGCTGGAAGCACCCAATGCGCTCCACACCGCCGCGCCGGACGCTGTCTGCGTCTGCCCATCGCGATCTTTTTCGTCAGCCATGCGCCGTCTCCAGCGCGCGAGTTCCACTTTTTCGGACGCCATGAGATCGAGCGTCCGCGCCAGCGCAAACTGCTTTTTCGCGTCATCGCTTCTGCCCGACCACACCAGCGCCTCGCCCCATTTCAGATGCAGGCGGCCCCAGTTGGGCGCATATCTGTTCGCGTCCTCGAACTTCGCGAGTGCGAGGTCGGAGCGGTTCTTTGCGATCAGCGCTTCGCCCACATCTCCAGAGGATCGGCGAAATGCGGCCCCTTGGCATGGGCGCTCTCGAACTTCGCGATGGCGCCGTCGAGATCGCCTTTTGCCAGCAGCATCCGGCCCCACTCACTATCCGCGAAGGGGATATGCCGCGTGCGCGTGGAGACCAGCGCGAACCAGCGCGCGGCGGCGCTCCAGTCATGCTTAAGGGCAGCGATGTCACCGCGCATGCGCACGCAGAGATCGCAGTCGAGTGGCGTCGTCGCGATAAGGCTCTCGCCCCCGGCGACATCGCCGAGCCGGGCCTTGGCCAGCGCGAGAAGACGGCAGATATCCCCGCAAAAGGATCGTGTCGTTGTCGTAACCGGGATAGGCCTTGCGTTGCTGCACTTCGCAGTCGGGCTCCAGCGCCATCACCGGCGCGGTCGTTTTCGAGCACTGACTCGATCCACGCGTCAGCGCAGGCAATGTCCCCGCGCAATTGCACCTCGGATGGCATGGCATGCAGCGCGCCGAGATTCGCTTGCGCGCCGCGCTTGTCGTGCGCGAATCCGGCGGCCCTGCGCCGCGACAGCCCGAAATAGCGGACATCTTCCATCGCCGAGGGGAGTTGTTTTCCGCGCTCGGCGAGCCTGGCCATTTCGGCGAAGTCGCCCGACGATTGCGCGATCAGTCCGAGGTTCTCGAGGCGATAAAAGGCCATCGTCGGACGGCAACGCCCGGATCGGGCGACTGCAGGAGCCCGCTCCGCGCTCCGCGCGTCGTGGAGCGCCTGTTCCTCTGCTCGAAATTGACTTCATTCCCAGAGAGATCGAAGAACGCAATGACCGAACGTGGATTGGCGCGAGCGCGCGACGGAAATCGTCCCTGAGATCCAAAAATGTCCCGCTGGTTGTAGCGCGCGATATTGCCAAGGCCGATATAGGCCCAGGAACGTTCCACCGGATTCGGTCGGACGTGAGGCCACGCAGGATCGGGACAGCATCGGCCCAGGTCTTTTTCTGACTGCTTAGGTCGTACATGAGATAGACCGCATAGCGGTACGGCTGCGTGCGCTTGTAGATGCTCTCGGCCGCCTTCAGCAGCAGCGTGTCGAGATCGGCTTCCGCGCCGTGGAACGAGGCGCCATCACCGCCGCCGGCGCGCGCGGTCACCGTCACGCCTGTGGCGTCGCGGAAGACCTCGCCGTTGATATGCGTCTCGTGCCCGAGCCAGGCGGCGAGATAGCGCTTGAACTCGCAATGGAGATGCCGGTGTTGGGGATCTCGACCTTGATGTCGTCGCCCCAGTTGTTGGTGTAGGACGTCGCCGTCCGCGCCGAGTCCGTCGCCGCCTGGAGCGCCGAGAGCTTGTCGAGCAGCTGGCTCGCCACCGTCTGTCCGGTCAGGCCGCGCGCAGTCATGTCGGGCGGCACCTGGAACGCCTCGAATACAAGACCATCGTCATGCGCGGCGTTCCAGATGGCGGCACCGACGAAGGACAGCGATAGCCAGCACGATGAAGGCGATGGCGACCCTCGAAAGCGACTTTCATCACTGCGCTCGCATTGGCGAAGCGCAGCGACCAGCGGCGCAGGGCGTCGTCGCGCTTGAGGTCCTCGATCTGCAGATCGGCGAGCGCAATCTGGCGCTCAAATCAGCGCATCTACCCTGGGATTGTCTGACACTGACGCCAGCGCCGCCGCGAGCAGCGCCGCGCGCGCATCGCCGCTGGCGTGTCCGGGATTGCGGATTTTCCTCTGTCATAGCGACCTCGCCATGGCGAATTGCTTCGCCGCCTCGCCCATCGGCGCCGAGATACGTCAGCGCCTCGCCCCACTTCTGATGCAGGCGCTTCCAGTTGGGCGCGTATTGGATGACTTTACCCGCGATGCAAATAGCGCAGGAGATTCACCAGCATGCCCACCCAAGTTCTGGCGCTATTCAAACTAGCGCGGTCAATAAACGTCAATTGCCGCGGACTGGTCCCGCAAGCCCATATGCCTGATGATAGGATGAAGTATTTTATCGGCGTCGACCCACGCGAATATCGAACAGAATGGTATCTATCATTGACTGTAATCGATGATGCAGGGGCACCGCGCAGGAGGGCGGTCCATCGATAATTGGCTATTACGATAGAGCAGGGTGCCGCGATCGCGTTACTCCTAGCGATAGCTATAATTATTCTGAGCATGGCCCATGCGCCCGACCAATTCCAAGTTTAAGTGCTTCGAATTTTTTGAGATGTCGCGGGCAGCGACGAAGGTGGGCAAAAGGTATGGTATCGGAACTGAGCGAATACCGTTGCTCAAGGGGGCGCCATTAGTAGGCGGTGCTCCTCGGTCACGAAGCAGATAATTCATATGGAAGGGAGGATCTCTGGTCGAGGCCCTTGTGGGAAAGGCGGTTTCGAGCCGTTCAAGTTCGCTTGCCGTCAGCACGATTTCAATGGAGCGGCCAGTTTTCTTCAGTGTGATCAGCATTCGTCGACCGAGGTATGAAGAAAATGTCGTGGTTTCGCGCCAGGAATGCGAGAGCTATTTGGCGTGCCGACACACCACGATCCTGTGCAAGGTTCGCTCAAGACTCGTCCGGCGGCTGTCGTTAACGAAGGAAATCCCTCGTGACCGAACGAACTGTAAGCGGTGATCGCAATGCCGTGTTCGCGGCACCAAGGGACAACCGTATGCTCACTGCGACGTTCTTCCAAGTGAATAGAGAATCTGATTGCAGGCGATTTTCTTGGGGTCCGCAAATGAAGCGATCTCTTCCAAGTCGGGCAGGTCAAAATTACTCACGCCCCACGACAAAATTTTACCTTCTTGCTTGAGTTGTTCAAATGCTCCGATTGTCTCGATGAGGGGGCACTTCGCCGCGCCAGTGTAGAAGGTAGCAATCCAACCTATCGGTCTTTAATCTGCGAAGAGAGTTCTCGCACGATCGCAGCACATTCGTCGGCGCGGGCGTTGTCGGGTAGCACCTTCGAGACCAGAAAAACCTCCTGGCGCAGCCCAGCCGTCGCTTCAGCTACTATCTCCTCGACGACGCCAAAGCCATAGCGCTCTGCGGTGTCGATATGTGTCATGCCAAGATCAATGCCACGCTTCAAGTGCTTGGTATCGCTTCGGGAGCGCTCGGTTCTTTCGATGCGCCAAGTGCCTTGTCCGATCAAGGAGACAGCAGACGGCGCTGAACCAAATTTGCGATAGAGCATCAGTAAATCACCGGCAATGACGTCCAGCAGCGTCCGAAATTGGGGCAACTATCGATAACTCCTAGTTATGCTTAGATTGCTCGTTCTTGCCCTCAGAGCTAGAGATCTGGAGGGTGCTGGGCCACTTGACGAACTTCAAGGTCAGGTTGCGCATGTCCGCCAGCTTGGTGTCGATGCCGAGTTACTCATTGATCCATCCCAGAGCGAACTCGAATTGAAACTCATCAATGAGCGCTACGATTGTGTGTTTTCTCCAATTACGCGTTGCTATCGCCGAACACCGACGGGAGAGGTTTGTCCCTAGAGACTATGCGATTTTCGGGGTCCTCGAATGGTTGGGTCAACCGTTTATTGGCTCGACCTTTTTTCGTGGTTTGATGGTCGATGACAAAACGCTTGCCATGGAGCGTCATGGTCTTTTCGCGCCAGGAATATTGGTGAGCCGTGCACTTTTGAGAACCGGCCAACTGTTGTAGCGAAAAGATTAGAAGCTCTTCGCTTTCCGGTACTTATCAGCCAAATTCATTAGGCGGATCGCTGGGAATTGACAGCAACGCAGTTGTGCAAGATCCCGACGCGGCCATCAGCCGCTTGCAGGAGGTTTTCGGGCGGTTTTCCGCCCGTGAGTGAGTTGCGGGCGGAGGAATACGTCGACGGCGCCCGCGAGGTTTACGGTTCGCGGTACTAGGAAATGGCGCTGCGGTTGCCACCAGCGTGACGGAAGTGATCAAGCCCAACGCGCATGGAGACGTCTATAGCGAGCAGGACAAACGGGTTCACGTCTCGAACCGGCGTGTTCGCTATGATGTTGTCGACGACAGTGTGCTGCGGAACACACTTGCAACGCTGGCACATGAGACGTTTCGGCGCTTTGAGCTGCGCGATCTCGCGCGCTTCGATATCCTCTACAAGAATCGTTTTTATATCATTGACATCAACGTTCCACCGGTACTCAGCAACAGCTTCTCGCACGAATGGCAAACGCTATACGGAATGCAGAAGCTCGAACTTCTCGCCGTTGTCCTGGCTGGTATCACTACCGAGTGCGCGCCGAGACTGGGCACAGCCCCGTTCCGGGCGCTCTGTTGAACTCGGTACCACGGCAAATCCGCGACGCGTTATCACCACTACTGTCGGCCTGATCTAGGAACTTAAAGCAGCCGTTCTGGCCTTGACTTCCAGGGCCCTAATCAGCAGCTCCGCGATCCGCGCATAATACGTGTCGCTTCCCAGATGGTCGCGGTAGTAGGTCAGAGCGGCATTGACACACGCAGCGGCGGCATCAATCTCGCCCGGCGGAAACGGTCTGTCCGCATTCAAGATAAAGCGCGCCCAATCCATGTCGCAATCAGTTTCGAGAAACGACATTCCATGCGTTGCAGCCACTTTCCTGGCCATTTCGAGTGCGACGCGGGCGTCGTCGAAACAGGAGCCGAGCGCAGCCCGTTGGGCGCAGTATCGATGGTATTCCACCTGTTGCTCCACGATGGGGTTAAGGCTGAGAAGCGCAGAGAATTCCTCAAGTCGCCGGTCCGCTTCCGCGCAAGCATCGGCGTGACAGATTGCGTACCAGAGCGCGGTCTCTGCCATCTCGCTGTGAATCTGCGCCACATCAGTATTCGCGCTGACCTCTTCTATCGTCGTGCCGATGACAAGCGCTTTGGCAAACGCATCCTCCGCACGCCGATGGTAAATCCCGGCTTGGCTTAAATCCGGCACAAATCGCCCAACTTCAGCATTCCATAGGAATTGAATGGCATCCTGCATCAAGTTCTTGTTAAAGACGCCGCGCCATAGAGCGATGCGCAACCGGTCGCGCGTAGTCGCAAACCGGCCAATACGGCTCGCGGCATCGTCAAGAAACGCCAGCCCCTCGGTGAAATCACCGCATTCGCGCATTGTTTCGACAAGGCTGAACAATACTGAGACGGCGAGAGACGGGTTGGTGTTGAGCTGCGACGAAAACACGAGCCGCAACTCGTGCTGCGCATCCCTGATTTTTCCCAGATAACGAAGCGCAACACCTTTGGCCCAATGAAACCGTTCAATGGCGGAGATGTCCGCGCGGGCGTCGAGTTCGACCCCATCCAGCAAGCCAAGTGCGTCGCGCCATCGCTCCGCAAGATTGAAGCTCTCAGCCAAAAGCGCCAGGCAAGACAGGTCCATCGAAGGATCGTCGGTGTTGCTCGAAATACTCCACGAACTTCGCTTACGAAACCAGTCATATCGCCTGTTTGAGTTCGCAGCAGGCCTTCAACGCCCGCGAGTAGCTGACGAGCAGGGATCTGTGCCGACAGTGCGGCGTCCGCCTTCAGTGTCTTGAGCGCTTGCGCCAGCCAATTGTCGCGCAATTGGCCCGCCGCCGGCCCAGAATACAAATCAAAGAATGCCCGGGCCAAAATGCGAGCAAGCAGGGCTTCGCGCGTAGTCCGTATGGCCGCGTCGCACAAAATGTTCCAACGACGGGCGAACTGGATCGATCTATCCGCTCCATCCGTGAGCCAAGCATTTAATCCGTCCCGCAGTAATGGATCAGCCCTTCTTGATAGAGCGTGCGTCCCTCACCAAGGACAAGGCAGGTTTCAAGAGCGCGATCCCTCCAAGGGCCCTCCAGGCCAGCCAAGTAGCGACCTAGAAGTGCTTCCTCAATTCGATCGTGAAAAAATTGAACCGTTCCCTGCGTCTTGGTATGGGTCGGCTTCAGGATGTTCATGTCGGCAAGCTGTGACAGCGTCCTCAAGCTGATCGGTCCTGTCCGAAGGCTGCGCCGACAAGAGGTCGTCAATTTTTACGACATCCTGATCGCCTAGGCGTAGGCGCCGCTCGAAAATTCCATCGATTAGCAGCCAGGCGCTCATTCGCCTATCGACGGCAAGAGTCTCAAATCCCTGATCCACGATAAGATCCGCAAAATCGGACGACGATTGCATTACCTCGATCCGCATGCCTTTGCGGTTAAAGCTCGCTCGCGAGGACAATCGCGATCGGCCGGTTTAGAAGTGCTGCGAAGCGCGGATTGCTGCGTACAATCCGACTGATGCGATGCTCAGCTCCAGCCTCAGACAAATCGTCGAAGTAGACGCCGAAGAGCTTCTCACGCTCTTCGTTCGTCAAGGGTGCGATTTCCATATATGGCCTGGGCAAATGCCCCAATCCGGCGCCTTGCATATAGAAGGCGCTGACCGGTGGATCGATTTGCAGTCGTGCGCGGGCTCCAAAATAGGCCTCTTGCCGGCTAGTGACGATGAGGCGCAGCGGGCGGTCCCCACTGACGGCATGCTGTGCATCTCTTGCGGCAGGGCTGTCGCAACTTCGAACAGCGAAAGACAAAACCGGTCGATCGCTTTGGCGTCGCCAAACTCATTAAGGCCATCGAAGACGATCACCAATTCTTCACCGCGCTCCGCAAACGCGCGAGCAATCGAAGTCATCAACTCAGCGTCCGACACCGTCGTGAGGCCCAACGCCGCACGCAGGATGTCCCCAATGCTGCTGGCTTCGCCGTAACGTCGCAATGCGATGATCAGTGTGGTTCGCAGACTACCGCGGCTTTCGCTCGCAATCTGACTAGTCAGGGTACTTTTCCCCCCGCGCCGCCGGCGCCAAGTAGAATCAACGCGTATTTCGATGACGCGAAGAGAACCTTGCAATGTCCGCATGACCATTCAGCTTTACCGATGGCCTGCCGACATGCTCACCGAGTTCGGCGAACTCCTGTTGATTTTCCGCCGCAACTCGCTTCACGCGATCAATGAGCGACAATGGTCTCACGACTTCGTCGTCGTCAGGTGTCGCCTCCACAAGAATTTGGATCCACCGGCTTTCGGCAGTCGGGCTTTGCCCGCCGCGGACAATCACCGTGGGCAGAGAACGAGCCCGTTAGAACGCTGCTGGTGGCATCACGGAAGCGGCGGAATGAGAGTGCCGGCAGTCGGACAACACAACGATCGGAATTCCCGGTGGATAGCTGCACGTCGCGTCTCAGGGCGCGCCGCAGTTCGCCGGCCTCATCCGGCTGCTCGTCGAATCGCGGTTCGTCCATGAACAACGCAAGTCGTTCGGCGACTTCCACGAGATCCGCCAGACCAAGTAGACGCGTTCGCGCCTGTATGCTGAGCCGATCCCGGCGAAAGCTGATCGTGAGTGATCTTTCGCGATCGGAGCCTTGACTCGGAGCACAAAGAAAACGAAGCCCAGCGACAAACGCCGGTCCAGCGTGCTGTCTTGGCGTCCGCCCTTAAGCGCTTGCTCAAAGCTTTCCATCAACGATGGCTGACCGACCTGCGCGGCACGGGACCACAGCCGCAACTCGAAGCTCAGAAGAACCAGAAGCGCGTCTACTTCATTGTGAACAAACGCCGCCAAGCGCTGGGGAATGTGCGAGCCGCGAAAGACGCGGGCGATGGACTCGCGCGTGCGATCCGGCGACGACAAGTAGAACGGTACCGTTGGTCGGAACCGTGCCTCATCCGCGAACCGGTCCAAGACACGCAATGCCTCGCGGAAAGCAGAGAGGATGCGTCCATTGCCTTCTATAAGTTTGAGGAGTGAGGTGTCGCGCCAAACATACTCAATACGTTCGGCAAAAGGTGGACGGGCCTACCGGCGGCGCCCCTCCTGACTCCAACTCTTCGAACAGCCCAGCGAGCAGTGTATCGAAATAGCCATAGCGCGACCCGTGCAAGAAGGTGGCGCCTTTTGGAACGCGCTTGTCGAGCCACGTAAAGATGCGGTCAGTTCGCGCACGATCACTACGTGATGGCTCGTTTGGGCTAGCCCAGAACGCGGTATGGGCACGAGCAGTTGAGAGTGCGGTCATGACGCCGCGATCCTGCCCACTGTAACCCACAACGAGCAGAGGCATGGCGGACCACTCTTGCACGGACTTTTTCGTGACCCGCGAAAGCTGTTCGACTGCATCGGGACTGAAGGCAAGCTCACATTGATTCAGGCCGCCATGAATCTTGAGCAATGTCGCTATCGGTGGCTTGCCCGTTGGGTTTGTGGGCGGTTGCCGACCACAGTGAAATTCATAGTCCACGCCCGATCGAAGCAGAGCCTTGTCGATCAAATTGTCGAAGTTCGTCGTTATGATCGCTTTGACATATCCGGCCGAGACCAGTCGCGCGAGCGCGCGGTAGCCGTCCGATGGCTCCAAGTTGGGTGGTATCCGCCGTGCGAGAACGCTGTCGCGATCCTTCACACCGAGGCTAAGCCACGAATTTATGAATCGTCGGAAATTCTCTTCGTCAGTGGTGTTCGAGAAATCGATACCCGGAGACACTTCGGTGAGATAGTCGCGGATGATTGCGGTCGTCGAGAGATCGCTCTCTGACGACGAGAGCGAACAACCCGCTCCCAAAAAAACACAAATGCCCTTACCCTTGTCACGCTGAACTCGCATCAATCGAACGAGTTCTCGGAACGGGAGTTCGGCAGGATCTATCTTGTTGCCGCCCGAATTTCTCGCCATAACTAGGAGTTATCGATATTGGCCCCGCTGCTAAGATAACCCAATGTTGTATCTAAGTATAGCTCATACCAGCGCGTGCATTACATCAGCTTGTTCAAGTGCGTTTCGAAGAGCCGAATCGCTTACGTGCGTGTAAATCTGTGTCGTGGCAATACTCGCGTGGCCAAGCAGGCGCTGAACAAATCTGATATCGACCCCACCTTCTAGCAACAGTGTCGCTGCCGTGTGTCTCAACATGTGTGGCGTCACCCGCCCAAGCCGACTCCGTCGCGCGACGGAATGAAGTCTGAGGCGGAGGCATTGGGGTGTCATTTGCCGGCCCCTACGGTTCCGAAACAGCGGCGCGATCGCTCTATCCGGATCAGGCAAGGTCCTAATGTAAGAGGCCATAACCTTTCGCACGCGAGTGTTCGCGATTATCACGATGCGCTCACGGGCACCTTTTCCATAGACAATAACCTCACCAGTGTCTGGCCGGACGTCCTGAACTTTCAGTGCACATAGTTCGGATACGCGGAGGCCGGTCGCCGCCATGAGCGTGAGGCATAGATGGGTGGTGTCTTCCGTGGGCGGGTCATTCTGCTGGGTACCTCGCACGCCCTTGAGCAACAAACTCAACTCGCGACGGGGAATGGCCTTAGGCAGTCTAATGGGTGTCCTGATTTTCAGCGTCCAATTGCCGAATGCCTCGAGGGCCAATGGTTCGTCGGTCGCTCGAAAGAATGCTCGAACCGAAGCAAACTTGCGCTTGATCGTCGCTGGAGAATATCCGGGGTCTTCTGCGATCTTTGTCAGACAGCCGCGCACAATTACCGGCGATAGCGTGGTGCCGCGAGGCAGCAATGATGTGAACTGGGCCAGATCTATTGCGTAGGCGTCGAGCGTATGAGGTGATAGCCGTCGCACCGACCGGCATCGATCCAAATAGCTCCTAATTTGATTATGCAGCGTACGCATCTAAGCCCTCCGAGTTCTACCGGTAGGCCTATCAGAACTCCTTTAATTTGAGGTTCCCGTCCGGGAGGTCGTAGTCGGTGTAGCGATAAGCGGCTAGCGCAATCCTAGCACGCATCGCCAACCGTTCGTAAGCAGAGCGTTGATGCCATAGTCAGAATATTGCCCTTTCGAAGATGCGATCAAATCTAACCCCGACGAACTGGAACCGTGCGTTGCTTGGAGCTGCGGACTCATGCAGCGCGATCTAGAGATATTGCATGAGCGATAATCCGAGCAGCCTCGTCCACATCGCCAACCGAATTGAATTTGCCAAAACTAAAACGAACTGAGGCGTTGGCTTCAATCTCGGACAATCCGATTGCACACAGGACGTGCGATGGCTCAATCGCGCCAGATGTGCAGGCAGAACCCGTCGACGCCGCCAAGTGCGGTTGCATCATCGAAAGCAGATGTCGGGCATCGCATGTTCCGAAACGCACGTTCGAATTTCCGGGATGACGATGTGCTCCAGACCCATTAAATAGAATGGTGCGGTCAAGTGATCCGATTGCAGTCTCGAAATCATCGCGCATTACCGCAATGCGTGCGCGTTCTGCGTGCCGATCCTTCGCAGCTGCAAGCTCCACGGCAGCTCCGAACCCGACACAAAGCGGAGTGGGCAGCGTACCTGACCGCAATCCGTTCTGTTGGCCACCTCCATAGATGAGAGGTTCGACGGATTGATGCAGATCGCGCCGGAGGTAAAGAGCCCCGATTCCTTTCGGCCCATAAAGCTTGTGTGCGGAAAGCGAGAGGGCCCCGATCGGGAGCTCTCGCACGTCGATGTCCATGGCCAATGGAGCTTGCACTGCATCGCACACAAGCACTGCACCCGACCGAGACACGAGCCGAGCAATGACTTCCATGTCCTGGACGGTTCCGATTTCGTTGTTCACGGCCATCGCAGCCACGCAGAGAACATCGTCGGCCAATTTTGCTGCGAGGTCGTCGAGATCAAACCGGCCGTCGCGATCAACCCTGAATCGCTCGCAGATAAGCCCATACCTTTCTGCTGCCGCATCCGCCGCGGCCAGGTGCATTTATGTTCGATGGCGCTAACGAGAATCCGTCGACGGCCGCGCGGAGCGCGGTGTGCCAATCCGAGGATGGCCAAGTTATTGGCTTCGGTCGCCCCTGACGTGAAGACGATCTCATCCGGGTCCGCGCCGATCAGGCGTGCGATCCGTATTGCCGCTTCAGCGACGGCAGCATTCGCCTGCCACCCGAACGCGTGGTCGCTCGAGTGTGGATTGCCAAACATCTCCGACCAAAAGGGCGCCATCGCCTCGGCTACCCGCGGGTCTAGGGGTGTGGAGGCCATCGCATCGAGGTAGAGGGTTTTTCCGCTGTCGGGCATGCTGCTGGGGACTCGCTCCAGTCCGAGTTTGACCCTAGCCGCGGCTGTCCCTAGTGTCCACCTGGACGCTCGCCCCAGGAGGCCGACGGTGACTAGAGGCCCCTTGTTCCAAGACGACTATAAACCCGTGTTCTCCGGACACGAAACGTTTCCGTTGCGCTATGGATGGCTCAAGAAGGCCTTCGACGCGACTACGGCATCATCGGAGGATCAGTACAACAAGCGGGCAGTCTTTCTCGCCGACGACGCCATCGCCAAGTTCGGTGTGGGCAAAAACATGGTCGCCTCAATCCGGCATTGGGCGACGTCGACGGACGTCATCAAGGAGGATTCCTCCGACAAGATTGCGACGACGCAGTTCGGCCGCGCTCTCTTCGGCACGCGTGGGTACGATCCATATATGGAGCACCATGCTACTATGTGGCTCCTGCATTGGAAGCTCTGTGCCAATCCCGCGAAAACGACGTGGTTCTGGGCATTCAATCATTTCGGCGCGCTGACTTTCCGGCGTGAGGATCTGCTGCACGGTCTTCTGAAACTCGCGGCCGCGCGCTCTTGGCAACGTGTTTCGGAGACGACAGTGCGTCGCGACGTCGAATGCTTTCTTCGGACCTATGCGGCGCCGCATACGGCGTCAGGCAGCGTTCCCGAAGATGCATTGGAGTCTCCACTCGCCGAGCTCGGGCTCGTAAGAGCTATTGGCCGCCGCGACGACTATCAATTCGCGCGTGGAAGCAAGCCGACGCTTCCCGACGGCGTGTTTGCCCTTGCTCTCGACGAGTTCTGGCGGAGGACGACAGCGACCGCGACGCTCTCATTCGAAATGGTCGCGTATGAGCCAGGATCCCCGGGACGCGTTTTCTTGTTGGATGAGCCAGGGCTTGCCGATCGGCTCGCGAATCTGGAGGAGCGGACGGACGGATTGTTTCGCTGGTCAGAGACAGCCGGGTTGCGTCAGGTTGTTCGCGGCCGAGAGTGCGATGCACGCGAATCGAAGGCGATGATTTCCAAGGCTTACGGCGCGCCAACTGCGGAGTTGCGCGCATGAGCCTTGCCGAACGCGTCAGAGTTTCACCGCGCTTCCAGCGTGCGATCCGAATCGATACCGATCTCGATGACCCTCGCGCTCTTGAGGGATTCATATGCCCGCCTTCCGCTGCCGAGGTTCTACTGGCGATGGGAAGGCATGTTGCGCAGACGGGGCAGTCAGCGTTCACGTGGACCGGTCCTTACGGAAGCGGGAAGTCGAGCCTTGTCGTTGCGTTGAATGCCGTGCTCAACGGCGATCTCCGCAGGCGAGCTCGTGCCGCTGAAATCGTCGGCAAGAAGTCTGTTGCATCGCTCTGGAAGCTTCTACCGCCGCAGAGCAAGGGCTGGAGGATGTTGCCCGTCGTTGGGCGGCGCGCAGGTCCGGTCGAGATAATTGGAAATGCCCTCGTTGCTGCCGGACTTTACCGCAAGCCCAGGGTTCCGTGGTCTGAAATGAAGCTTTTGGAAGCCTTGTCGGAGGTGGCTGCTGATCAACCCAAATCGCGTGGCGGCCTCATTGTGGTTGTCGACGAGATGGGCAAATTCCTTGAAGGAGCGGCTGCAGAAGGCGCCGACATATTTTTCTTTCAGCAGGTCGCCGAACTTGCCTCGCGTAGCGGCGGACGCCTCATCTTTGTTGGCATACTCCACCAAGCATTCGAGGAATACGCCCATCGTTTGTCACGCGATCAGCGAGAGGAATGGTCGAAGGTGCAGGGTCGCTTCGTCGACCTACTCGTCGACACCGCGCAAGACGAACAGCTTCAACTCCTTGCTCGGGCCATTCAATCTGACGGCTTGCGCCGTGGCAGTCAGGAGGCCATCGCTGCAGTAGCCGACTGCATCGCTCCCTTGCGGGGGGGGGATGCGACCAAGGTCGCTAACGTGCTGGACCGTTGCCGGCCTCTGCACCCTATCGTCGCTGCTCTTCTCGGTCCGATGTCGCGTCGCCGTTTCGGACAGAACCAGCGCAGCGTATTCGGCTTTCTGAACTCCGCGGAGCCACACGGTTTCCAGGAGTTTCTGCGGAACGCAGGCGAGGGCGAAACTTATGACGCGCCGCGCCTATGGGACTATCTTCGATCCAATCTCGAACCTTCCATACTTGCGTCGCCGGACGGACATCGCTGGTCTACAGCGGTGGAAGTGGTCGAGCGCTGTGAGGCTGCGCAGAGCGAGCGGATTCAGGTCGATCTGCTGAAGACTGTCGCCTTGATCGACCTCTTTCGCGAGCGTTCCGGGCTCATGCCAACGCCCGCGGTGCTCGAGCGTTGCCTCGCGTCGGTGTCTTCGGAGGAGGTGCGCAGCGCGCTTGCGACGCTCGGCGATCGTTCGCTGGTGGTGTACCGCAAGCATCTAAAGGCCTACGCCGTCTACGCGGGGAAGCGATTTCAACATAGATGAGGCTCTCGACAGGACTCTCGCGTCTACTCCTCAGGTCGACTTCTCGGCTCTACGACAGCTCGCGGCATTTCAGCCCATCGTGGCGAAGCGCCATTATCACGAGACCGGATCTCTGCGCTGGCTCGACGTCGAACTGCTTCCGCTGTCGGAACTAGCGCAACGCATTCAGCGATCCCGCGCGGGCCGAGAGGCAATGGGCTCCTTGCTGCTCGTCGTGCCGACCGAAGGCGAGCTGCACGAAGTCACCTGTGTCGCGGCGAAGGCTGCTGTGAACGGGGCACCGGAGGATGTTATCGTCGGTATCTCTCCGCAGGCCGCTAGGGTTCTTGAATTCGCGCGCGAAGCGACGGCGTTTGAGCGCATCCGCGAGGAGAGCCCCGAACTAGCCCATGATGCAGTAGCGCGGCGGGAGGTAACGGCGCGGTTGTCGGCCGCGCAGAGCCAGCTAGAAAATGCGCTCCGCGTCGTGCTCGATACGGCTACCTGGATGCGGCACGGGCGAAAGGATCGTCGGCTCTCTGCCGGGAGCCTCAGCGCCCTCGCATCGGAGATCGCTGACGCGAAGTACGCGAGCGCTCCGCGCCTCTTCAACGAACTTCTCAATCGCGTAAGTCCATCGACCAACGCCAACGCGGCCAAAAACCTTCTACTCAAGGCGATGGTGACAAAGGAAGATCAGCCAAGGCTCGGTCTGACCGGGTTTCCGGCCGAGGCTGGCCTATTTCTGTCCTTGATCGAACGAAACGGCCTTCACGTGAAACGCGGTAAGGCGTGGCGCTTCATAGTGCCAGGGAGTGTGGGAGAGGATCTCGCACTGCTTGCTCCGGTTTGGAAAGCGACTGACGACATGCTCCGTGGCGAGCGGCAACGTCCGGTTGCCTTCAGCGAGATTTTCGAGATGTGGCGCTCGCCGCCTTTCGGCATCAAGGACGGCGTGCACGAAGTTCTTGGCATCGCCTACGCGCTTTCGATGCGGGGTCGCCTCGCTTTCTATCGCTCTTCCATTTTCCAACCTGGGTTGAACGATCTTGACGCCGACTACTTGATCAACGACTCGCGCGATCTTCAGCTACGCTGGCTGGAACTTGACGACGCGAGCAAGCGACTATTGGCCGGTATCCGCGTCGCCGTATCTGAAATTTCGCCGAGTCTGGACGAGATCGAGGACTCTCCACTTGAGACCGCCCGCGCGCTGGTCGCGGTCTTTGATTCTCTTGAGCCTTGGACCAAACGTACGGGGAGGCTGACGTCAGCGACGCTCGAAATAAGGAACGTGCTGCGGCACGCGGTGGACCCGAACACGCTGTTATTTGACGAGCTTCCTAAGCTCGTCGGCGAAGGCCGCGCCCCGGAAAGCCGCGCAGAGGTTGCCGAGGCGACAGGGCGCGTGCGCGTCGCGCTTGCGGAATTGAGAGGGCGCTTCGCCGCGATGTGCAGCGAGCTTCGTGCCCTAGTGCTTCGCGAGCTCGACGTCCGGCCCGGTGCGGCCACGTCTTCACTGCGCGCCCGCGCCGAGAATATCAGTGAGATTTCCGGCGACTTTCGGCTCAATGCTTTTATCGCTCGCCTCGCGCGTTGGACCGGATCGGACGAGGATATCGAGGGGATCGCGGGCCTTGCAGCAAACAAACCCGCCCGCGACTGGACCGATGCGGATCTCGACCAGGCGAAGATTGAAATCGCCTCCTTCGCACAGCAGTTCGTCAGGACCGAAGGGTTCGCGCGCGTCGGGAACAGGCGCGACAAGAGCCACGCGATGGCGGTTGTCGTCGGTTTAGGTGGACAGCGGACGGCTCTGTCGCACGAGTTCTCGGTTTCAGACGACGATATCGCAGCGGTGAACGACGTGGTGACGATCGTTGAAACAGCGATGGCGGAGGGCACACCCCAACGAAAGAACATTATTCTGGCGGCGCTGGCCGAGATCAGTTCGCGCTACATGGGTGCGAACGTGGCCAGGAGGCCGAATGAAGCGAAGCGGATCAAGGCATGAACGAACGGCACGTTCTTGGAATCTCAGGCGGTCGCGACAGCGCAGCGTTGGCGGTCTACATGCGCCAATTTCATCCCGAGATCGAGATGACTTACTTCTTCACGGACACGGGCAAGGAACTCCCGGAAGTCTACGAATTCTTGGGCCGCCTTGAAGGGGTGCTTGGAAAGCCGATCCTGCGTTTGAATCCGGACCGTGACTTTGATTTCTGGCTTAAGCGATACAACAATTTTCTTCCGTCCGTGCAGACGCGCTGGTGCACGCGCCAGCTGAAGCTCAAGCCTTTTGAAGCCTGGGTCAGGCCTTTTCTCGATGCCGGCGACCGCGTCGTCAGTTACGTCGCGATACGCTCCGACGAGAGCCACCGCGACGGCTATTCTCCGACGCAAAAGAATCTCACCGTCCGTCTTCCTTTTAGGGAGCGCGGGATCGACAAGGCGGAGGTGCTGCGGATTCTTGAAGGCTCGGGTGTGGGTCTGCCGCGCTATTATGAGTGGCGATCGAGGAGCGGCTGCACGTTCTGCTTCTTCCAGCAGAAGATCGAATGGGTTCGGCTCATGGAGCGGCACCCCACTGCCTACGAAGAGGCGAAGGCTTACGAGAAGAACGCTCTCGAACACGGCTCCCCGTTCACTTGGAGCGCAGGAGAATCGCTGGAAGAACTGGCCCATCCGGAACGCGTGGCGGCCATCCGCAGGGAGCACGAAAAGCGCCTTGCACGACAACGCGCGGCAGCGCCAATGAACCCGCTCAGAGCGGTGCAGACACCGGATCTGGAAGACCTGTATGCCGATTCCGGGTCGTGCCTCGTCTGTCACAAGTAGACTGGGCCGGGGGAAGGAATCGATGCAGTCCGCGCCCGGAATTTCGATCAAGGAAATTTTCGAACGGGCGCCGGACGCTGCGCTGAGGGACATCGTTGGGCAAGCCACTATCGGCGTGCTTTCGGTGATGAACCCCGAATTATTGACTCGCGCCAATCTTATCGAGCTCGCCCTGCAATCCGCGGAGCCTTGGGGGATGTTGAGAGATCGGGTGGCGAGGGACCGAATCTTGGCGCTTCTCCCGGCGGTCAAGGCGGAGGAGTTGGCTGGTAAGCTTGGGCTTTTGGCCAAGGGTGCCAAAATCTATGATTCGCTCGCCGCGGCGCTGTCGGACCGTCGGCTGGAGTCCCAGCTTTTCGAATTCTTCGGCGTCGTTGTGTCGGAGCGCGCGCCAGGTGTGGAGGCACCGTCTCGGCGCACGATCACGCCGGCCTATCCACTCTTTCCACATCAACTCGGCGTGGCTGATCGTGCGTCTCGTGCGCTTGCAGAGCACCCATACAAGGTCTTGGTTCATATGCCAACGGGCGCTGGCAAGACCAGAACCGCAATGCACGTCGTCTGCGACTGGCACAATCGCAAACGCGACCGCCTAGTCGTCTGGCTCGCTCACAGTTCAGAGCTTCTCGAACAGGCGGCTTCGGAGTTCGAACGGGCATGGTCCTCGCTCGGCCGCGCCCCGGCAGAGGTCGTTCGGTATTGGGGCGATCATGATCCGGATATCGGCAGCGCCAAGACCGGTCTGCTGGTTGCCGGTTTCGGCAAGCTGCATGCTCTTTATCAGCGCGATCCGAATATGATCATGAGGATCGGCGATCGCGCCGCGTTGACCGTCGTTGACGAGGCGCATCAAGCAATCGCCCCAACCTTCCGTTCGCTCATATCTTTCATCGCTGGCAAGAAGCCGGGCAATGCCCTCTTGGGGTTGACTGCGACGCCCGGACGTACTTGGGCCGACATCTCCAAGGATGCAGAGCTTTCCGCCTTCTTCGACAACCGAAAGGTCTCCATCGAAGTCGAAGGCTACGCCAACGCTGTCGACTTTCTTATCGAGCGTGGATTTCTGGCGCGACCTTCCTTCCGCGTGCTGGAGATTGATTCAGCGGCATGCGCGGAGTGCGCGAAGGCGGCCGGCAGCGGTGGAGACGTCGCTCCTGAAATACTCGATTGCCTCGCGGACGACAGCTCCAGAAACATTGAGGTGATTCGCACGATCGAGGACCTCGCCACGCGCCACCGTCGCATCATTGTGTTCGCGGCCGGCGTACGCCACGCGCATCTCGTCTCTTCCGTCCTTGCGCTACGCGGCATGAGTTCGGCCGTCGTGACCGCCTACACGGATCAGTTGACCCGCGACAGGGTGCTACGGAGGTTCAAGGGCTCGGGAGCCGAACCGCAGGTGATCTGCAATTTTGGGGTTCTCACCACTGGCTTCGACGCGCCGAACACGAGTGCTGCAGTCATTGCGCGTCCTACGCGGTCCCTTGTGTTATACAGCCAGATGGTGGGAAGAGCGATCAGAGGGCCTGCCGCAGGGGGCAATGCCACCGCAGAGATAGTGACAATCGCCGACACGAAGCTTCCGGGCTTTGGCAGCGTGGCGGATGCATTCGTCAACTGGGAGGACGTTTGGACCGATGGCCACTGAGACTAAGGCTCTACCCAAAGAAAGCTACATCATCCCTGCTGAACTCGCGATCAAAGCAATGCGCGACAGCGGCTACCGCAACACCGCATACGCCCTCGCCGAACTGATCGACAACTCCGTGCAGGCCAAGGCTTCTCTAGTTGAGTTGATCTGTGTGGAGGAGATGATTCAAGTCTCGGATCGTCGGCGTCGCCGGCTGAAGAGCATCGGCGTCCTCGACAATGGCACTGGCATGTCCCCTGAGTTGCTGCGGCATGCACTTCAGTTCGGCTACGGAACACATCTGGATGATCGCTCCGGTATCGGCCGGTTCGGCATCGGGCTTCCGAACGCGTCGATTTCGCAGGGCCGTCGCGTGGACATCTGGACCTGGCAGCGCGGACCTGACAATGCGATGCGCTGCTACTTGGACGTCGACGAGATCGAGGCGGGTAAGCTCGTGATGATTCCTGAACCATTGGCGAGTCCCGTGCCAGCAGAATGGCGTGCGCTCGGCCACGGCTTTAGCACGAGCGGTACTCTGGTGGTGTGGACCAAATTCGACGAGGAGCGTCTGACCTGGAAGGGTGCCAAGGCCACGCTCGACAACACAGAATCCCTTGTCGGCAGGATGTACCGCAAATTCATCGCCGACGGTTCGTTGAGGATTAGACTCTGTGCAGCCGAGGACGGCAAGCTACGCGAGCAGGACGTGCGCGTGAACGATCCCCTTTACTTGCTCACTCCGTCGTCGACTCCGGCGTCTTTCGACAAAACGCCGATGTTCCAGCAATTTGGCGAGCAGGATCAGACATTCGATATTTCATTTCGCGGTGGCACGCATACCGTCACAGTGCGGGCGTCTTGGGCAACCAAGGCGACGCTTCCAGAGAGGACGGGACGGATCGCGGCACCAAGGACTATGGCAAACACGCCGCCAAGAACATCGGCGTTTCAATCGTGAGGGCCCGTCGCGAGCTCGATCTCGATCCGTCTTGGACCATCAGTTACGACCCGAGAGAGCGCTGGTGGGGAATGGAGGTCGAGTTTCCGCCCGAGCTCGACGAGATTTTCGGCGTGACCAACAACAAGCAAGCAGCCACGACGTTCTCTCACATGGTCAACTTCGACTGGAAGACAGAGGCAGAACCGGGTGAGTCTTACGTTGATTACAAGCGGAGGCTAACGGAAGAAGGGGATCATCGGGTCCCACTCATCGAGATTGTCGACTACATCGAGAACACGCTGGCGGCGATGCGGCGGGGCATCGAGGATCAGGGCAAGGGGCGCCGCGGTCCCGGAAAAAGACACGACGACACAAGCGTCGACGACAGAGCGTCCACCAAGTTCAAGGAGCGCGCTGACGCGGGGCACACGGCCCCTAGCGATACGGAGGTCTTCACCAACGATGACCAAAAAGCACTCGTTGAAGATCTCATCAAGGGAAAGCAGTACGAGGAGGCGGTCGCGAAGGAGATCGCAGCGGCCGTACTGTTGCGGGCGGCGGAAGGTCATCTTCGTCGAGGCCGCCGCGGATATGGACGCCTTCTTCTCGGTTGAGTCGAAACCTGGTGGCGTAACCGAGATCGTCTTCAATCGTTCGCACCCCGCCTACGACCAATTGATCAAGGCGCTGGACGTGGAAACTAGCGGCGCCACGGAGCGCGATCTTCTGCATCGCATTCAAAATGCATCCGACACGATCAAGATGTTGTTCGCGGCGTGGGCTCGGCAGGAGATTGAGGATGTGCCTGGGCGGGAGCGCATCAGGCGGATGCGGCAGGACTGGGGCCGCATGGCACGTGACTTTCTTACCGACGACAAGGAAGAGTGACTGTGCTTCCGGGCGACCGACTTTTGAGTGCGGTGCGTTCAGCGCGCGTCGAGGCGGTCCTCATCGCGCCTTTCATCAAGGCGGACGTCATTAAGCGCGTGTTGGTGGAGATTGCAGCGTCGGTGCCTGTGACGGTGGTGACGCGGTGGATTCCCGCAGAGATCGCGGCTGGTGTTAGCGATCTTGAGGTCTTTGACATCCTCGGGGAACGCGGCAACGCCGAACTGCTTCTCAATCCGCTACTTCACGCGAAGCTTTACCGGTTGGATGAGGTTTACCTCTTCGGCTCCGCGAACCTCACGGGGAAGGCGCTTGGCTGGCGCGCACCTGCGAACGTCGAGCTCTTATGTGCCGCCCCGACCCTTGACGCGGAATTACGTGCTTTCGAAGAGTGGTTGATCCAATCATCCATGCCGGCGAACGCGCTGTACCGAGACGAGATCCGAGATCAGGTCGAGCGCCTCGCCGAACTCGGTTTCACGGCCAGAGAGTTGGCGGCTGCCGAAACTGATGATCTGCCGCCGACTTGGCTGCCACGCTGCCCCGCCCCGGAGCGGCTGTGGGAGGTTTACTCCGACCCGGATGCGGCGCAGCGCCGGATGGTGGAATCGGCGTTCGAGGCGGCAAAGGAAGACCTCGCGTCGCTGCGCCTCGGACGGGGTTTGTCCGAGGCGCAGCTGTATCGCACGATAGTTGCCGCCCTCAATCAGATGCCCCTAATTCAGTCGATCGACGCCCGTGCCTCTGATGGCATCGGCTCGACGGAGGCTGCGGCACTTATTGAGGGGGCCGGGCCGCTTGCGGCTCCCTATACGGCGGTCGAAATGTGGGAAATCCTATTGACCTGGCTTCAGTACTTTTTCCCTGGCCGCTACCGGAGAGAATCCACAGGCGAGATGCTCAGGCGGGGCCGGGTAATAGGATAGAATAGGTTTGGATTCGTCCTGCCGTTTTTTTGAATGCCCGATTTTGGGCTACGCGGGACCACTTCGCGAGGGATGCCGTTGGTTTTCCGGGTCAATGCCAGGGCGGTGCTAGAGCTTGGCTCCGAGCTCATCAGTTCGGATATCATTGCGTTCTATGAGCTCATCAAGAACGCCTTTGATGCCGGTTCACGCACCGGGGCTGATATCTACTTTCGTATTGTCCTGCGGCGGAACGACTATCTCCGCATTCGCGGTGAGGCGGAGTCGTTTATAAGCCAGAAGGCATCGAAGACTGAGCGGGCAGAACAGCTTGCGGATCTCATCGGTCGTGTCTCTCTCAAGCTCGATCTAACTGCAGGTAGTGAGTCCGTCGCGGGCTTCACCGCAATGGTGGAACTGTCCAAAGACCTGGACGACTTCATAAAGCGCCTCGACGCTTGTTACGACGATTATAACTCTATCGAGATCTCTGATGCCGGGAGCGGTATGGCTCTTTCGGAGGTCACCACGAATTTTCTTACGATCGGAACGCCCGCGCGCAAGCGAGAGGTCAATCGAATCCTATTGGAGGGCGGTTCGAAGACGCCCCTCGGGGAAAAGGGGATTGGTCGGCTTTCCGCGATGAGACTCGGTCAACGCTTGAGAATGGAGACGGCGCGCGCCGAAGATGTCCGTCTGAGTCTTCTCGAAATCGACTGGCGAATGTTCGAGGACCTCGACGCCATGATCGAAGACGTGGCTATCGAGCCGACCAAAGGCCCCCGCAAGACCAAAGAAGGGTGGCATGGCACAAAGCTGACGATTAGTGGGTTGCTGGAGGATTGGACTGAGAAGCGCGTGCGAAAGTTTGCCGACTATGACTTCGCGCGGCTAACAGATCCCTTCGTCGATCCCAAGGCGAGGCCACGCGTCGCGTTGCACTGGAACGGCGAGCGCATTTCCATTCCGTGGCTGGACCCTGTCCTCGTCGAGAACGCTCATGCGAGTCTTACCGGGCATTATTCGGTCGACGCCGGTGAGCCCAAGCTCCAATTAAAGATGGTCGCCACGAAGTTAGGCAGCTTTGAGCATCCGCGTGAGACTGATGCCTTGACGCTGACGCGGCCGGATTTGGAGGGATTGCTTGCTGGGACGGATAACCAATTACCAGAGAGCGCGCTGACAGCGGTCGGAGACTTCGAGTTCGAGATCTACTGGTTCAATCGCCGATATCTCGCCAAGATCGATGCTATCGGAAACCAAGCTGCGGTACGTGCTCTTGTGAAGAAATGGTCGAGCATAATGCTCTTCCGCGACGGTTTCAGAGTGTTCCCTTACGGAGACGAAGAAGACGACTGGCTCGGGCTCGATGCTGTCGCCCTGGGTCGTACAGGCTACGTGTTGAACAAAAATCAATTTATCGGACACGTTCGAATCTCGCGGGCACGGAATCCGGAACTGGTCGACCAGACAAACCGCGAAGGTCTTCGTGAAACGCCAGAGTCGAAAGTCTTTGAAGAGGTGTTGCACGACGCCGTCGCTGAACGGCTGTGGAGTTTTTTTAAGGAAGTTGACCTGCACTACCGCAAGCCCACGGAAGACCTTGGCGATGTCAAGAAGGAGATCGCCGGACTCGAAGGCAGAGCTCGGACCGCAATGGGAAAGCTCCGGAAGTTCGTGCCGCGGGAGGGGTTGGAAACATTTGCGGATCTGGAGCATTTGCTTCGCGAATTTCATGACCTCTCGACGAAGGCACAATTGCGCATCGAGGAGGTCGAAGCCGACAGTAGGCAGATGGTGCAAATGGCGGGCGTCGGCCTCCTCGTTGAGATGGTCGCACACGAACTCGCGCGCTCGACGGAAAGTGCGCTCGCTTCGCTCGAGGGATTGCGCGGGAAGGATCTGCCGCAGGAGGTGAAAGCTAGACTCGACACCCTCCGTGCTGAGATAAAAAGCGTGTCGAAGCGGCTGCGTGTGCTCGACGAGGCGAGTGTTCCCGGCCGGCAGCGTGCGGAAACCTTCGATTTGGTGCGGCTCGTCGAGGATTTGAAAGAGGGGCATGCCTCCCAGTTCACACGGCATGGCATCGAGATGCGGATTCGCGGAACGAAAGGTCCGCTTCGCGTAAAGCTTGTAAAGGGAATGGTTGTACAGATCCTCGAAAACCTGTTGTCCAACTCCGTATATTGGATGAAGCTCCGCGCCGAGCGCGAGAAGGGCTACCGGCCGGCAATCGAAGTTCGTATCGAGACCAATCCCCTGACAATTCGCTTTGCTGACAATGGTCGGGGTATCGCGCCTGATCATCGCGAACGGATCTTCCGCGCCTATTGGTCCCTAAAGGAAAAGTCGAAGCGTCGCGGACTAGGCCTCTTCATCGCGGCCTCCAATGCAGCTGACCTTAAGGGTCAGCTGACGCTTTCGGAAAAGGCCGATAAGCAAACGGGCCGATTGCACGAATTCGTCCTCGAGCTGCCCGACGCGGCGGTAGTGCGATGAGCCTTGCCGAACTGCTGAAGAGCCGCGGCTTCGTATCGGCGCTCATCGTCGACGACGCGTTTGACGACTTGCCGATCGCCGCTGACCTCGCGATGGACGAGGAGTCCTGGACGATCTTTATGGACGACGTGCGGGCGGACGCTGAGCTCGTTGAGGCGGCTTTTCCGGAGTATGCGACGGCTGGCGGCAACGAGCTTCGCGGTTCCGATGCCTTCGTCAAGGCCATGTGGGAACTAAAGGGAAAGTTGGATGAAGATCTCTGGAATAGATTGTTTGGAACCTACGAACGAGAGCGTACTTCCGATCGTCAGTTTCTTGACAAGCTGAGGGCCCGCCTCGCCGAAGCCGGTTTGAAGGTCGTGATAGCGGGGCGCGCGATCGGTGAAGAGGCTCGCGCTTGCGACATTATTTTCGCTGACTTGTTCTTGGGTGCTGCTCAGCAGGATTTTGACGTGAACAGGTCTATCGAGCGCATTCACGAGCTAATGGCGGGTCGGCGGAGCGATCCTCCGCCCGTTGTGTTGATGTCGCGAAGCTCTCGGCTCCAGGACAAAAAGGAACGTTTTCGTGACGATGCAGAGATGCTCGGAGCCCTGTTTCGCGTGTACCAGAAACAGGAGTTGCTCGAAGGAGCGACGGTCGAAACAACACTTGAACGTTTTGCGACCCATCATGCCGATGCAGTGAGGGTCGCAGCGTTCGTCGAAGCTTGGCAGTGTGGGCTGCAGGACGCGACGCTTAGTTTCATGAAGATCATCAGGCGTCTCGATCTCTCGGATTACACGAATATCAGAGAGGTTCTCCTCGATGTCGAAGGTCAACCACTCGGAAGCTATCTTCTCGATGTATTCGATCGGGTCTTGCAGCATGAAATTGAAGGCCATCCCGCGACAATCGCTGCTGCCGAGGAGCTCGGTTTGATCGATCCCGCAGGCTACCCCACCCCCTACATTGCCGGGTCGCCAGATCTTCAGGATCTTGTGGCTCGAACACTTTGGCAGCATACCGAACGACTCAGAGTCACAGGTAATACGGTGGGTATGCCGGTGAGCTTTGGCGACGTGCTGGTCCGCAAAGCCAAGTTGGCGGATGGTTCGACCGCAGTAGGTGTGGAGGACGAACCCGATGCGCTGATCGTGCTGACTCCTGCGTGCGATTTAATCCGCATGGCGGGAAGGCGACGCATACTTCTCGTTGGCGGTACGCTGAAGCCGCTTGACCACAAGACCTGGAAGTACAAGGTGTCTGGCGCAGGCACGCCAATCGTTCAGCTTCCTGACGGCAGGCGCATGTCGATCACGTGGGAGCTCGACGATCAGCGCTTATTGAAGAGCAACGAAGTATCTAGCATTCTCGGAGCTGTCGGCCCTTACTCGCTCGCAGCCCGACTGAGGGAGAGCAACGCGCTCGAACTGCAGCAACGGATGCTCGCCGACATGGGACGGGTCGGTATCGTGAGCAAAATGCCATTCACGTTCGCGGTCGATGTCTCTTTGCTCACACCGGAGGCAGACGGAACGCTGAAGGCTGTGGACCTTCCTGTGACCAGCAGCGATAGGGGCGTGTGCATTACGGGACGGGACAAGAAGGGGGCAGACCTCACTCGACTCATACTGACCGAGTCATCGGTGGACGAAATTCTTCGCGTAATCCCTACTATTGAGCCAGCGCAGATAAACGAGCGTGCGAGGGAGACGCTCAAGCGTCTCCAAGCCTCGACGTCGTTTCGGTCCCTGCTTCAACGCGGGCTGAACGCGCCGGAGGCAACGCCAAAAGGCAATTTCCAGCCATTGAAGGTGCCGGCCAAAACGAATGATGGAAAGGAGCCGAACGACGAAATTGTCGGATTGATTGTGCGAAATCTTGGGGAACCTACACCGTTGTCGGGCAACGACCTCAAGCATGGCGCAATTGTTCTCGTCCTCACGGATCTCGAACCGCCACCATTTCTCGACGCCCCTGCCGGCCTGTCCGGCGTGGAAGGCGAAGCTGCAAAGCCGAACGCTTCATAAGGCGCGACGACGACAGACACATGCCAAAGCCGCTGTGCTTTCGAGGTGCTTATTCTCAAGAAAAACGTTTATTCTCAGAGCCTTGAAAGCCTTGCAAGGCAGCGCAACCGAAAGATTACAGGAGGATAAAATACCCTGTAGCGGACAGGAACAATATGAAGTAATGTACGCTGATCTATACTAGGATCCAGCGATTGTCCCCGCGCTCATCTCGCCGCTCCGACGAAACCCGTCGTCCCAAAGATGTCTCCGCGCTGCTGATGGAGGGTGCGCCTTACGACGAGTGGACTTTGCACAACCGCAAGGCCAACCGTTTCTACGTTCTCAATCTGGCACGCGTCCTGGCCGAACTCGGCGCCGAGCACACCAAGATGAAGCCATACTTCGTGAGTGCGCAGAAAGTGGTGAAAGCGAGCGGCTGGGTGGAGCAGTTTCCCTCGGATTGGTACACCTCCGCGACCCAGCTTTATCCAGATCAACGCTCTAAACCGAAGACGTTTTCGCGCGCTGCCACGATCATCGTCGCGCTCGAAATGCTTGCCCAAGAACGCAAACCGGATCTGGACGTCTACGATTATCTGCGGATCTTGCCTGCGTTCTACTTCATCGACCGATTTGACCAACAACGGCTTAGTGCTCTCATAGCCCACTTCGATGCGCTCGATTATTTGGATAGGGACAAGCTCTGGACTGGTAACGCCGATGCCTCATCCTTCGCGAGAGTCTGCTTGCGCCAAATTGGCCAAGAAAATAGCGACGGTCTCCTCGACCAACTCGCTGCCGGCTTTTGCGTCACCAAATCGGTGGCGGAGGCGCTCTGCGATTTTGTGAACACACACTTCCCACCTGACCTGCATGTAGGACCAGTTTGCCACGCTGGTGACGAAGACGTGGGTAGCAGCGGTGCGCTAGGGCGAAAAAACGCGGCACCGGCGTTGCGTGTTCCAAAACGCCGCGAGTTGAATGAGCTGGCGAAACTTGGCGATGGAGCTGATTGAGCCGCAGGCGCGGGCAATTGGATTGCGAGGCCTTATGACAGCGTTGAGTGCGCAAAAGCCGAGAACCGCCAGGAAGGCCGTACTACGCGGCGTGGTCCGGCGCGCCGCGCGCAAGGTCGACGTATTTCTTTGTCACAACTCCAAGGACAAGCCGGCGGTAACGCGTCTAGCCGAGCGCCTCACGCGTGAAGGCATCGTGGTGTGGTTCGACCAGTGGCACCTCATTCCCGGCAAGCCCTGGCAGGAAGAGCTCGAGACGGTGATCGGGCTGACGCGCACTGCGTTGGTGCTGGTTGGCCGCGACGGCAAGGGTCCATGGGAAGATCGGGAAATCCGCTCATTGTTGTCCGAATTTGTGCGCAGAGGCATTTCCATCATCCCAGTGTTTCTGCCGGGCGCGGCAGCAACCCCAGATTTGCCACTGTTTCTGAGAGAATTTACTTGGGTCGATCTACGGGACGGCTTACGCCGCGAAAATATCGATCGGCTCACCTGGGGTATCACTGGCCGCTGGCCCGGTGCCGCACGCGCGCCTTAGGCACTTGTGCTTTAGGGAAGAGGATAGTGAGCTTTGGCAGTCGAACGATGCTCCGTTTGGCCCGATCTTCGCCAGAAGATTGCTCGCTATTGCGCTCGACTTCTTAGCTGGGAAGAGCGTGGATGCGACGACCGAACGGGAGTTACACG